>JAYQOY010000035.1:0-18193 GCA_038145075.1 Schleiferiaceae bacterium
ACGTGGGGGACCTCCAAGCTCTCCTCGTGAGCCCCACCCCCACGCGCGACTGGATCGAAGTCCTCACGGCCGTACCCGCGGGCGAAGCCTACACCTTGCGCTGGACGGACGCCTCGGGCGCCCTCCTCCTTGAACGCCAAGGCACCGGCACCGGCCAAGTCACCGTGGAACGCTTTGACCTCCACGACTGGCCCAACGGCCTCTACTTCGTGGAACGCCGCAGCGCCGGCGCCCCCGTCACCCAACGCGTGGTCAAGTTCTAAGCTCGGCCCTCACGACCTCGCGGCGCCCTCGGCGGCCGCGCATAAAAAAACCCCCGCGGCATGCCGCGGGGGTTTTGCTTTATAATGCCTTTGGTCGGTGCTTATGCGGTGACCATGTGGTTGAGCAAACTGTGGAAAAGGGCCAAGCCGTCCGTATTCAGTAGGAGCAAGCTATTGAAAAGGGCCAAGCCGTCCGTATTCAGTAGGTTTTCGTCTGCGGCGCGCTCAGGGTGGGGCATCATGCCCATCACATTGCGGCCTTCGTTGCAAACCCCTGCGATGTTTTGAATCGCGCCGTTGGGATTGGCCCCGTCCGTGATGGCTCCGTCGGCTTCACAGTAGCGGAACATCACTTGGCCCTGGTCGTTGAGGCGCTTGAGCGTCTCCTCGTCCGCGTGGTAGCGGCCCTCGCCGTGGGCGATGGGGATTTTGTACACGCCATTCTCCTTCAAATCCGCCGTCATGGGGCTCAAGGGAGAGGCAGGCGTCAAGTAGACGTTTTTGCAGATGAATTTGTGGCTGTTGTTGTGCAACAAGGCGCCGGGAACCAGTTGACTTTCGGTCAAAATTTGGAAACCGTTGCAGACGCCCAAAACGTAGCCGCCTTTTGCCGCGTGCTTCACCACTTCCTCCATGATGGGCGAGAAGCGAGCGATGGCGCCTGAACGCAAGTAATCGCCGTAGGAGAAACCTCCGGGAAGCACCACCATGTCCACGCCTTGGAGGTCGTGGTCCTTGTGCCAAAGGGAAACAGTTTCACAGCCCAGGCCGTCGCGCAGGGTATCGATCATGTCCTGGTCGCAGTTGGAGCCAGGGAAGGTGACAACGCCAAATTTCATGCGACAAAGGTAGGGAAGCCCAACAGGTTTTGGCGAAAAAAAGGGGGCTCAGATTCGGCCGTTGGAGGCGCCCAGCAAATTGCACAAACGGTAGAGCAGGCGACTGCCCACATTGGCGTCCCAGTCGCCTTCGGGGCCGGGTGCGACTTCGTTGAGGTCGAGCCCGATGAGCGTTCGGCCCGATGCAAGCACGCGCTCCACCAAAAAGAGGATGTGCTCCACCTCAAATCCGCCCGCCACCGGCGTGCCCGTGTGGGGACACAATTTGGGATCCAAGCCGTCGATATCAAAGCTGAGGTAGACCTGCTGCGGGAGATCGGCCACGATGCCTTCCACCTGCTGCGCCCACGTAGCCCCCTGGAACTGTGCCTGCTTGAGGTCGCGGTCAAAGTAGACGGAAATGCGGTCGCCCAAGTCGGCCATGACCTCCAATTCCTCTTCGCAGTAGTCGCGTATGCCCACTTGCACCAGCTTGGAAATGCCTTCGTGCTGTATGGCGTTGTACATGATGCTCGCATGCGAGAAGGTGAAATCTTCGTAGGCCTTGCGCAGGTCCATGTGCGCATCGATTTGCAAGATGCCCATGCCGGGGTGGCGATCCGCCAAGGCCCGAATGTAGCCCAAGGGCGTGCTGTGGTCCCCGCCGAGCAGGGCCACCAACTGGCCTTGGTCGAGGTAGTGCGTGGTTTGGGCATAGACCCAGTCGACCATGGCGCTGCAAGCAGTGTTGATCTTGTCCAAACTCTTGGCCAAACGCGCCGTGGGCAGGCCCTCGGCCAGAGCTTCGAGGTAGGCCTCGGCGCGCTCGCGGTTGCGTTCGGACTTGTGGGTCCATTTTTCATTGGAAGGGGCCATCCAAAGGCCCATCTTCCAGGCATTGGGGACACTGGGGTCGTACAGGTCCACCTGGGCGGATGCCTCGCGCATGGCCTCAGGGCCGGCTGCGGTTCCGGCCGCATAGCTCACTGTCACCTCCCAGGGCACCGGGAAAATGACCACCTCCGCGGAGGTCTCATCGTAGGGCAGTCCATACACCTGGCCGGGGGCGGCCAGTCCGTTGGGGTCAAAATCGGTGGCCTGCTCCGCTCGCTTGGCGGCGCGTTGGGCCTGGAGGTCTTGGGAATTCACGCTACAAATTTAGGGGCTTTAAGGGACCTGTCGGACTTCAAAGCTTCGTCGGTAGACCCGACCTTTGGGAGAGGTGAACCGAAGGTCCCAAAGCCATACCCCGCCGGCAGGGGGCGGGGGCAGTCCGCATTCCCAAACGGACTGCGGCTCGATGTGGACTTCCGGGCTCCAGTCGCCCCCAACGCCCAGCTTTGCTTCCGTCCAGCGCTCTTGCAGCGTCCAGGCGCCGTCTTGGCGCCAGTGGAAGGAAACGGTCGGCCTTTGAAGCCCTCCATAGTTCGCTTGATCCAAGTGAACGCGTAGGCCTGAGGGGTCCACGCCGTCCTGCAGCCAGTGGTGCACCCCGGGGGAGGCGGAGTCGCCGGATTGGACCCAGCGTTGGGGCTGGCTCAGGCGCCAAGAGATGCCTTCTTCGCCCTTGAGGCCCTGGAAGTAGGTCGGGTCCACCTGGTCCAGCGGACTGCCATTGGCCAAAAAAAGACCCAAACCTTGGGCCTCCTCCAGCGAGGGGAGGTCCTCCTCGCTCGCCCAGGTCAGTGCCCGTGCACCCCGGGGGTAGCGCTGCAGGCTGCGATCGGGGTCGTCGCTGAAGGCGTGGATGCTGCCTGGCAGGAGGAAGGTGCCGGGCGCGGCCAGTCGGCGCCAATAGCCCCCTCCCTCGGGATCCGCCAAAAAGAGCGCCCCTAGGTCCAATGCGCTGGTGCTGGCATTGTAGAGTTCGACGAAGCGGGGTTCGTAGGGCAAGGGGTCGGGGAGCCATTCGGTGAGTTGCAGATCTCCGGGCTGGGGTGGCACCGGCCAGCCAAAGGGGAGCGCCTCCAAGGGGTAGGCCTGTCCGTCGCAGCGGCAGAAGCCCGGGGAAAGTAGCAGGCTGTCCGTGCCGCCGGCTTGGGGCCAGACTTGCGGGCTGCCATGCAGCTCCTGATCAGAGTTCCAGGTCCAAAACCCTTGCGGCAGTGGACTGCTGGGGTCCATGGGCGTTTGGAAGTCGATACGGAGCTCGGGCTGGTTTGTTTGAGCGCCCCAAACCCGCAACCTAGGCGCCGGGAAGGCGACGGTTCCTTGGGTAGAATCCGGCGGGAGGCCCAGGCTGGCGCCGCGGTGATCTGTCGACCAACCCCATTCGGAAAGCAGGCAGGACTGCGGCAGGTTGGAGGCTTCCAGGCTGTAGCCGCCGAAGGCTTTCTCCGTGGGCTCGATAGCCCCCAAATCATAGTCCAAGAGTCCCCATCGCTCAGACTTGGGCCCTTCTAACACCAGCTGGGAAGCCTGCGGAACCGTGAGCAATAGCGGCACGTGCAGCACCCCTGGGGGCAGGTGCGCTGCCAACGCCGAATCCCCGAAAACCACCGTCCCGCCCGCCGGCACCCAGCCCGTCGGCACCGGATAGCTTCTACTGCCTATTCGCAGGCGCCAACCGTCGAGGAGCAGGGGGCCCTTCCCCGCCCACACCGCTTCGACAAAAGGATGTTCGGGCGACAGGCCCGGTTGCAGGGGCAGCGGACTCGCGAGGAGCTCCGTGAAATGCCAATCACGCGCCCTCGGCTTGGCGCCTAGTGCTGTGGGCAGTCCTGTCACCGTGATGGGCCCCAGGGCCATTTTATCGCTGCGCGAAGCGCTGTACACGCAGCGAATCAGAAGCTTTGCAGCGGGCAGCAGGAGACTGTCCGGCTCAGAAGTCACGGTTTCCCATGCGCCGTCAAGCCCCCAGCTGAGTGCGTAGCGATGGTCTGCCTGATGCATCAGGGCGACGGATAGCACGGAAGAGGAGCGATCCAAAATTCCTGGGGGCGACGTGGCCAGCCGCTGTTCATCACTAGGGCTGATGCGCCAGAGTTCAAGCCGGTCCTCCGTCTTGCCTACGCGCAGCACCAGGTAGCTCTCGCCCGCGTCAGACTCCCATTGCAGCTCCAGGTAATTGCTGCTGCTCGGATTGAAATCCACCACGATATCCAGCTGGTACGCCTCCTCCGTTAGTGACGGCAAGCGCCGCTCGATTTCGGACAGTCCCCCAGTCTGCGCATTCAACTGCAGCAGCGGACCTCCCCAGCGAAAATCTGCGGTAGCTCCCGTGCAGAGCGCACTGTCCGCATGGCTCCAGGCGAGAAGCTCGTAGGACTGGGCCCTAGCGATGGTTGGAAGGACGCAGAGAAGGAGAAAAAGGGCGCATCGGGCGGGCGGGCACAAGGTGGCTGAATTCGGCATAGGAGGTGGTATTTTTGCGCAGAATTACACATCTACTGTCAGTTATGCGTTTAGCCCTCGTTGGTGCCACCGGTATGGTGGGTGAAGTCATGCGCGCCGTTCTTGCGGAGCGAAATCTGCCCATCACAGATTTTATCCCCGTGGCTTCGGCCAAATCAGCGGGGCAAACTTTAACCTGGCAAGGAAAAGACTACACCGTGGTGACGCCGGAAGAAGCCGTGGCCCTCAAGCCAGACGTGGCCATCTTTTCGGCGGGGGGCGAGACCTCGCTCACCTGGGCTCCCAAATTTGCCGAAACCGGCTGCTACGTCATTGACAACTCCAGCGCATGGCGCATGGAGCCCCAGATTCCCTTGGTGGTCCCCGAGGTCAACCCCGAGGCGCTGGACATGGATTCGCGCATCATCGCCAATCCCAACTGCTCCACCATCCAACTGGTCATGGTGCTCAAGCCTCTTCACGCCCTCTACCCCATTAAGCGCGTGATTGTCAGCACCTACCAAAGTGTGACGGGCACCGGTAAGGCCGCGGTGGACCAGCTCGAAAACGAACGTCAAGGCCGCGAAGGCGCCATGGTCTACCCCTACGCCATCGACAAAAACTGCTTGCCACATTGCGACGTCTTCTTGGACAATGCCTACACCAAGGAGGAGATGAAGCTCACGCACGAAACCAAAAAGATCCTGAACGACGCGTCCGTGCTGGTTTCTGCGACGGCGGTACGGGTTCCCGTTCAAGGCGGACACTCTGAAGCGGTCAACATTGAATTCGCCGGCGAGCGCCCCTCCATGGAGGCGGTCCGAGCTTGCTTGCGCGATTTCCCCGGGGTCACCGTTTTGGACGATCCTTCCGCTAAATCCTATCCCATGCCTCGCTTTGCAGAGGGTCAAGACGACGTCTTTGTGGGCCGAATTCGCGCCGACCACAGCCACCCCCAAGCTCTAAACTGCTGGATCGTTGCGGACAACTTGCGCAAGGGCGCCGCCACCAACGCGGTGCAAATTGCCGAAGAATTACTTCGACGCGGAAAACTTCAGGCCTGATTCTTGTTAAACAAATTTGCGCTTTGCGCGTCATATCCCTAAATGCGAACGATTTGAAACACGTTAATCTCTTTTTCGCCTTCCTGCTGAGCCTTGGTTCTTGGGGGCTGTCGGCCCAAATAACCGTCACTGGCCAGGTGGTCGACGCCGAATCCAACGAGCCCATCATCGGTGCCGTTATTTCCACCATGCAGATGAATGGCGGCGACCGCCCCAGCATCAATGCCGTGGGAGCCACCAATGCGGAAGGGGATTTTTCCGTGACCTTGCCCAGCGGAACGCGTGGCTTTTCCATTTCGTCCTTTGGCTATGCGGCCTCGCGACAACGTTTGCAAGGCACTTCTGGTGTGGAAGTCAATTTGGGCGTTATAAAACTGGCCTTGGATGCGTCCGTGGTGCTTCAGCAAGCCGACGTTGTATCTGAAGGCCCCGCTATGCTGAACGGTTTGGACCGAAAAGTCTACGACGTAGCCGGCGACCTCCAAGTGGCAAGCGGTACGGGCACCGACATCCTCCGCCAAGTTCCCAACGTCACCATGGACATCGATGGAAATGTGGCTCTTCGCGGCGATGAAAACGTGA
This sequence comes from Schleiferiaceae bacterium, assembly GCA_038145075.1. Classification (GTDB taxonomy): domain Bacteria; phylum Bacteroidota; class Bacteroidia; order Flavobacteriales; family Schleiferiaceae; genus TMED14. The sequence goes on from JAYQOY010000035.1 coordinate 6,061, forward strand.
CCATTCTGATCGACGGCCGACCCGCATCTCTCATGGGCTACCAGGGCACCAATGCCTTTGACCGTCTGCCCGCAGGCATGGTGCAACGTGTGGAGGTCATCACCAACCCCGGCGCCAAATTTGACGCTCAAGGCACGGGCGGCATCATCAACATCGTCACGAAAAAAGGACGCGAACTGCCTCTGAACGGCGCCATCCAGGCGGGTATTGGCACGCGAAACAAGTACAATTTGGGTGGCAATGTGTCCATTCCCGTGGGCAAAATGCGCATTAACGCCTCCATCGGCGCGGACGACCGTCAAATGTCTTCGGGCGGCTACACGTACCGAACCTACCACTTCCCCGATTCCACCTACCGGACGTCGGAAGAGTCGCTCGGATTGCGTCATGACATAGGCACCAATGCCCGATTGGGACTGGATTGGAACCTCCAGGACAAGCACCTGATTGGGGTTTCCTTTGGCATGGACCAGCGAAGCGGCACGGATTGGGATTCGGCCACTTTTGTGAACACGGGCAAAGACGGCATTCCCGCAGGGGCCGTGCAGTTTAAGGACCAAACCAGCAGCCGCTCCAACCAAAACCTCTCCTTCCGCTACGAACGCAAGTTTGCCGACGAAAACAAGAAGTGGACCGCGGACGCCAACTACTCTTGGGGCGAGGATCACGATGTGGAAAACAACTTCTTTACCACGGATCCTTTGTACCCAACAGCCTTTACGTTTGGCGCCTACCTTCAACGCTTTGAGGTTCCTGGGAATTCTAAGCGCTTAAACCTCCAGTCGGACGTTGAATGGCCTTTGAACGATAAGGCCCGCGTAGATTTTGGATGGCGGACGTCGTCTAGCGCTAATGTGGAAGTGCGTTCGGCCAGTCAGCTGCTCGAGCCTGTTTCCTCCAGCTTCTTGACCGATACCCTGCGCAGCTTCTTCACGGACATGAGCCAGTTGAACCATGCGGCCTACGCCACCTACGGCTATGTATTCTCGCCCAAGTGGAAAGGCCAAGTCGGCCTGCGCTACGAAACGGCTTTGGTCAACATTGTGTTGAAGGACAGCACCACGCTCCAACGCTCCTACCCCGGCCTCTTCCCCAGCGCCTACCTCACCTACAGCCCCCGAAAAGGCTTGGATTTGCAAGCGAGCTACTCTATGCGCGTCAACCGTCCCGACGGCCACTGGGGAGGCAGCTTGAACCCCAACATCGACTACTCCAACCCGAGCGGCCTTCGCAAGGGCAACCCCGACCTCAAGCCCGAATACACCCACTCCATGGAGTTCAACGTGGTGCAGTTTGGCCGGTGGGGCTCGCTCTCCGGCTCCGCCTACGGCCGCCATACCATCAACATGATGTCGCGCTACATGGAGCCTCTTCCCAGTGGCGTATTGATGATGACCTGGTTGAACTTCAACACCCGCGACAACGTCGGTTTGAGCACCAATGCCATGTTGCGCTTCAACAAAAATGTCCAGCTCCAAGCCTCGGCAGATGCCTTCTACTCCGTCATCAATGGCACCAATGTTTCGGGCAACTTGACCCAGGGAGGCTTTGGCTGGCAGGGCCGCAGCAACCTCATGCTCAATTTGCCCAAGGAGCAACAGATTCAGATCACCTACAACCAATGGGGCACAGGACCCACTGGACAAGGCTTCCGCCGTGGCATTCAGTTTATTGACTTGGGCTACAAGGTGGACTTCCTGGATAAACATTGGACCCTGTCTGCGCGTTTAAGCGATGTGTTTAACCAACGCCGCTTCCGCTACGATCAGTTCACCGACCTCTTGGACGTGGAGTTCATGCGCCGTCGCGAGAGCCAAATTGGCTTCCTCACCTTGCAGTACAACTTCGGCAAGCCCGAACGCTCCCGCGGGGGCCGTGGCGGTCGCCCCGGAGGCATGGGTCAAGGCATGGACATGGGAGGCGGCGCCGAAATGGATTTGTAATGAAATTTTGGGCTATCCCCTTAGTTGCTAGTATACTGAGCGCCTGCCAATCTTCGGCGCAGCCTACCGCTCTCCCAGAACCTCAACCTACCGACACCACCATGGAAAAAGCCATTCTCGCCAGCGGCTGCTTTTGGGGCACCGAGTACTTCTTACAACGCATCGACGGCGTCATCTCCACAACGGTAGGCTACACGGGCGGCCATGTGGAAAACCCTACCTACGAGCAAGTGTGTACCAAGCGCACCGGACACTACGAGGCCACGGAGGTCGTGTTTGACCCTGCTGTCACAAACTACGAGACCGTGCTTCGCATGTTCTTTGAAACGCATGATCCTACACAGCGTAACGGGCAAGGACCCGATATTGGGCCCCAGTACCGCAGTGCCGTTTTCTACCTCAACGAGGAGCAAAAAGCTACTGCGGAAATGCTCATTGGACTGCTCAAAGCCAAGGGCTATGACGTAGCCACTGAGGTGCTACCCGCTGCCGTCTTCTATCCGGCCGAAAACTACCACCAGGACTACTACAACCATAAGGGCAGCACCCCATACTGCCACGGCTACCGCCCCCTATTTTGACGTCTTTTTTAAGACGTTTAGTTTTTTGTTGAAAACTCTTGCTCGGCTTGAGCAAAAATGCTAGCGCTGGTCGATATCTTGGCTAGTCCATGGCGGCATTGCACTACCCCTTAGAGCAACATATTTTCCACCTTCTATTTCAGGAAGATAGCGTGGATGTGCCCGGTTTTGGCCGCTTGGAAGCGCAACGCTTTGGGGCAGAAATTCAGCTGCAATCAGGACTCTTTTTGCCGCCGGCACGTCGCCTGAGCTTTACTCCTGTGGCCGGCCCTAGCCAAGTGCTCATCAACCACCTCGGCCGTTTTGAAGGTCTGACTTCGTCCCAAGCACAGACCGCCATTGCTGCTACTGTGAACACCTGGAACCGTCAATTGCTCGAAGGCAAGCGCCTTCGCCTAGACGGTATTGGCTCTTTCTCCAAGACGGGCCTCCAATGGGTTTTCCAAGCGGCTATAGAAAGCAATTTCTTGCCGGAAGCCTACGGCCTGCCCATTTTCCGCGTAACCCCCTTGGCCCAACGCCATCAGCCCACGCAGGAAGGTGGCTACACCTTGCCCCTTCCTCAAGTACAGCGCCGCCGCGAACAATGGCTCGCTCCCTTGCGTGCGGCAGCAGTCGTTACGGGCGCTGTGAGTTTGTTGGCTTTGGGCACCACCAAATCTGACTTCCGCGACTTTGTCCAAAACGCTTCATTCCGTCCGCAGTGGGAAGAATGGGTGGACAATGTTCAAACTTGGTTTGAGCCCAACGCGGAAGAAGTAGCGGTGGCCGACACCTTTGGTCAACAATCCGTTCCAGCGCTCACCTTTGAAGATGCTGCCGTTGAGGCTCCAGAGGTGCTCGTGGCGGAACTTCCCAAAGAGGTGAGTACGGTTGCAAAATCGAACGCAAAGCCTGAATCGGCTGCACCCATGGCAGCAAAGCCATCAGAGGGTTCCTACGCCCTTGTCGTGGGCGCATTTTCCGATGAGAATAATGCCCATCGCCTGGTAAAAACTCTTACAGACGCAGGCTACCCTGCTAAGGTCCTTGAAGCCAAAGTCGGCTTGACCAAAGTGGCCCTTCGTACCTTTGCCAACCGAGAAGCTGCGCAAGCAGCAAAGGAAGAGGCCAAAGCGGCCTTCCCTGCGGTTTGGATTTACAGTGAATGAAGCAGAAACGCGCCTCTGAATCTCTCTCCGTCATGACGGAGATTGTTCTTCCCAACGACACCAACAATTTGAACAACCTCTTTGGAGGCCAACTCCTGAGTTGGATGGACCGCTGTGCGGCTATTTCCGCACACCGCCACTGCCGCCGAACCGTGGTAACGGCTTCCGTCAACCACGTGTCGTTTAAGCAAGCCATTCCCCAGGGTGCCATCGTCACCATGGAAGCTAAAGTGAGCCGCTCCTTCACCTCGTCCATGGAGATTTTTGTAGACGTATTCACGGAGGACCAGCGCGGTTCCGGCGAACGCACCAAATGCAACGAAGCCATCTACACATTTGTCGCCGTGGATCAATTGGGCAATCCCATTGAAGTTCCTGCCGTTCTGCCCGAGTCCGATGAAGAAAAAGCACGATTTGATGGCGCTTTGCGCCGCCGTCAATTGGCGTTGATTCTCTCAGGTAAAATGAAGCCCGACGAGGCTACGGAGCTGAAAGCACTCTTCTTCCCGAGTTAAGTTGCATTTGCTTGCGCGGCCTTTTGCACCGCGCTTCTAAGGCCTGCGAAAAAGCTTTTGCCTAGCCCTCCTAGAGCATGGCGGCGCCCAACGCGGCTGCCAGTAAGCTGATGTCCAGCATTCGGGTAATCCATGGGCGCTTGAAATAGGCCTGCAAGTTCACCATGTGGGGCGCGGCAAATACCGCTAATATGGCACCGGGCATCGCGTCGTCTCCTAGCCAAGGGTTGAGGATCCACGCCCAAACGATGCCTATCCAGCCAATGAGGAGTCCTCTGCGCTTGGCTTTTTTGGCGAAGGAAAGCGCACGCAGGGTTTCAAATACGGCCAGGAGGAGCCAAAAACCAACCACCCATTGTCCCGCATGGGGCCATTCCCAGTGGAAGGGTTGCGTCCAAGGTTGGGTGAATTCTGCCCAAAAATCAGGTAGTCCCCCCGTATACGCGTACCACGTAGCCACCAATCCACATCCAATGAGCCACCCCGTGAATATTTGCAAGTAATGGTGCGTTGGCTGCCGCAGCTGTCCCGCGCGTAAGGCAACAACTGCCACCAAAATGAGGCTCCACCAGCCGGGCTCTAAGGCTCCCAGCAAGGCCGAATAAAGCCCCAAATTGGACCTTGAAACCAAGCCTACTTTGCGATCATCATTCAATTCATAGGCCATAGCCAGCCAAATGGCGAAGCCCACGCTGGTACTTACCTCTGCTAGACCAATGCCCTTAGGGTGCGTGGCGAGCAGCAAGCAGAACCAAAACCAACCCAGCAAGTAGTTCGTCTTGAGGTAACGGCTTCTAAAAACGAGAAGGACGTTGATCAACCAAGCGGCGAGCCCTACGAGAACGGGCGTATACCAAAAGCTCCAACTCCCCAGTGTTTCTGCGCCTTTCACCCAGAAATTAAAGGCCGCTGTGAGGCCCGCCGTAGCCATGAATAGGACCACGGCAATTCCGGGATGCGGATTTCTGAAAATATGATTGGGTTGGCGCACGCTTTGGATTAAATTTGTCCAAAATTAATTGGACTGCTATGCCCCTCCGCTCATTTTTTGAAGGTCTTGGTGATTTTTTAGAATGGACCTTCCAAATTCTCCCCTTCTTGGGTAACTCTGCCAACTATTTGTTCATGGCTGTAGGAGCTGGTCTTGGCGTCTACTGGTTGATGGAAATGCGCAAGCACCAAAAAGCTGGCGAGAAATAATACGCTTTTCGCGAATGAAAAAGCCGCCCTTTTCGGGGCGGCTTTTTTGTTTTTAGTCCTTGGTTGCGGAAGGTCCAGGGCGGTTCGTTTTCTTGGGCACAATTTTTTTTCCGCCCGCGCTGTCCCATTAACCGCCGAGCTTCTCCGCCCGCGTTGTCCCTTTAACCGCGCAAACCCAGATCAACGCCAATGTCGTTGCGGCGGAACGCGCCCTCAAAGGTGATTTGATCCAATCGTTCGTAGGCTTGCGTCAATGCTTGTGCTGCATTGGGTGCTATACCTGTTGCACACAAGACGCGTCCACCGTTGGTTACGATCTGTCCCTCCTTTTCCGCTGTTCCAGCTTGGAAAACCACCGTGCCTTCCACGTGCTGCTCCAGGCCGCCAATCACATGGCCTTTGGGGTAGGCTTCGGGGTAACCGCCTGACACTTGCATGACCGTGCAGGCCGCATGGGCCGTCTGCGCCATGGGGCGGGTAAGGAGTTTTTTCTTGGCAGCATCGACAAAGAGGGGCAAGAGATCTTCGTCCACGCGGGGAATGACTACTTCGGTCTCGGGGTCGCCCATTCGGCAATTGTATTCAATGACTTTCACGCCTTTTTTCGTGAGGATCAACCCAAAGAAAATGAAGCCCACGTAATCCATTTGCTCGTGCTTCAAGCCTTTAATGGTGGGTTCGATGATGTGGAGTAAAACTTCTTTTTTGACCTCCGCGTCGACAAATGGAACAGGGGAAACCGCTCCCATGCCTCCGGTATTGAGTCCCGTGTCGCCTTCGCCAATGCGTTTGTAGTCCTTGGCTTCAGGCATGAGCATGTAATCTTGGCCGTCCGTCAATACAAAGACAGAGAATTCAATGCCGTCCAGAAATTCTTCAACCACCACCTTAGACGAGGCGCTGCCAAATTTTCCACCAAGCATAGCGTCCATTTCACGGAGCGCCTCCGCCAAGTTGTCTATGATAAGTACGCCCTTGCCCGCTGCGAGGCCGTCTGCCTTCAGGACGTAGGGCGCATCAATGGTCGTGAGGTACTTCTTGGCCTCTTCAAGCTGTGAGGCGGTAAAGGTGCGGTGTCCAGCGGTTGGAATCTTGTTGCGCTCCATGAACTGCTTGGAGAAATCCTTGGAGCCTTCCAATTGCGCAGCGGCTGCCTTTGGGCCAATCACATGGATGTGCGAAAGAGCTGAGCTTTCTTCAAAAAAGTCGGCCAAACCCGCCACCAGGGGGTCTTCTGGACCAATAACCACCATGTCAATGTTCTCTGCCGTACAAAAATGGCTCAGGGCCTCGCGGTCTTTCCAATCCACGGACACACAGGTGCCATAGGCCTTCATGCCTGGATTTCCTGGCGCAATGAAGAGCTGATCCAAAAGGGGCGACTGGGACATTTTCCAGGCCAGGGCCGACTCGCGGCCGCCGGATCCAAGGAGCAATACGTTCATGAGTTTCATTGATTTGCTGCCAAAAGTACAACCCTCCAATTGCTTCATTCGTTTGTAAACGTTTATATCCGTTTAAAACGGCTAGCACCGCCGGAGCTCCCGTTAAACCTTCACAATCTTCCGTACCTTCTTGCCATGGATTCCATACACCTCTACCCCCTCGATATTGCCCTGATAGTCGTGGCCCTCACAGGCATGATTGCCCTTGGGTTGTGGGCCGGGCGTTCCGCTGAAAAGTCCTTGGAGGGCTATTTCTTAGGAGGGCGCAATCTTCCCTGGGCGTTGGCCGGTCTTTCCATGGTAGCGACCACGTTTGCGGCAGACACGCCTTTAGCGGTCACAGAAATGGTAGCGGCAGATGGCATCAGCGGCAACTGGCTGTGGTGGAACCTCCTTGCGGGCGGCATGTTGACCGCCGTAGTCTTTGCCCCGCTTTGGCGCCGCGCAGGTGTGGTGACAGAAGCTGAACTGATTGAACTCCGCTACCACGGGAAGCCCGCACTGTGGCTTCGGGTTTTCCGCGCCGTATACCTCGGGCTATTTATCAATTTGCTCATTCTAGGCTGGGTACACGTGGCCATGACTTCCGTCTTGCAAGGCCTATTTGGTCTTCCCGCGGACACCGCCTTTTGGCTCACTACAGGCCTCACCCTCATCGTAGCCCTGTACGCAGCGACCTCCGGTCTCTTTGGCGTTGTGCTCACGGATGCCGTCCAGTTTATCCTTGCCATGACCGGTAGCATCGCCCTGGCCATCTTTGTCATTCAATCTCCTGAAGTGGGAGGTTTGGATGGACTGCAGGCCGCTTTACCGGCCGAAACCTTGGACTTCTTCCCCACTATCAGCTCATCCCCTTCCGGCTCCGGTCTCGCTATTGGCCTCGGCGCCTTCTTCGCCTACTTTGGGATGATGTGGTGGAGTGCCTGGTACCCAGGTGCAGAACCAGGCGGCGGCGGGTACGTAGCGCAACGCGTTATGGGCACCAAGGACGAATCACACGCCGTCGGCGCCACCCTCTTTTTCAACTTTGCACACTACGCTCTGCGCCCTTGGCCATGGATTTTGGTGGGTTTGGCGGCTATTACACTCTTCCGCCTTCCAGACCAGGTCCCCACCGAACTCCAGTCCGTCCTCACTGAGGTACAAGCCCTGGAAGGCTACAGCCCCAAATGGCTCACCGGTGAGGAATCGCCCCGTGACGTTGCCACGGCTACCCAAGTCCTCGTCGTGCGCGAAGGCCTTCGTCAAGCGGCCCAAGAATCGCCCGCCCTTGCGGAAGCCCTCAAATACCATGTCGACCCCAGGTTTGGCTATATTTTCGCCATGAAGCACTACCTCCCAAAAGGGTGGATGGGACTCATGCTCGTCGCGTTCTTTAGCGCCTACATGTCTACCATTTCGACACAGCTCAACTGGGGAGCCTCCTACCTAATGAACGACGTCTGGCTCCGACTCGGCAAGGACAAGCCTAGCGGGCCCACCATAGTCCGCCGCAGTTTTGTGCTCGTCCTCGTTCTGGCCGCCATCAGCCTGGCAGTTTCGACGCAAATCGACAGCATTAAGGGCGTCTGGCTCTTTATCATGGAGTGCGGTGCCGGATTGGGCTTAGTACTCATCCTGCGCTGGTTCTGGGGGCGCATAAACGCCTACGTGGAAATCACCGCCACCCTTGCCCCTTTCATCGGCTTTGGAATCGCGCGAAGCGGCTGGATTTCCGATTCGCTCAGCGCCTTCCCCAACTCCTTTTTCTTTACGGTCGCCTTCACCACCGTGGCTTGGGTCCTCGTCTTACTCGTCACCAAACCTTCAGCCGCCTGGCCGGCATTTAAAGCACGCATATACAGCAAGGGATTGACCTCGATCCGAGTTCTCCTCTCCCGCTGGATCCTCGCCGTTGTGGCCGCCTACAGCCTCCTTTTCGCTATGGGCAGCTTCCTGCTCCATCCAGGCTCCGAAGCGCTTTGGTATGGACTTTCTTTTGTGATTTCGGGCACCTTGCTCCTTTTAACGTTCCGAATGTCCACGCTGTCGCGCATGTTTAAAGGGTGAAAGGGTTGAAGGGTGAAAGGGTGTTTTTCACTGTAGTCCATGCAATTATCAATACACCCGACTGTGGATACTAATTACTTCCTGATTAAATCAAAAAGCCCCCCGCACTGACGTGCGGGGGGCCTTGGTTTTGTGGAGAATATCGGAGTCGAACCGATGACCTCTTGCATGCCATGCAAGCGCTCTAGCCAGCTGAGCTAATCCCCCAAGTGGACGGCAAAGATAGACGGAAAAATCAATTCAATGCATAGGAGAGCTGCAGGGTGAAGGTCCGGGGCTCGGCGAGCAATGCGGGACGGGGCGAGGCGAGGCGGTTGAGGGCGTTTAGGATGCCCGTTTGGACCGTTAGATGGTCCGTCAAACGCGTGTTGAGCCGAAGGTCCACAAAGAAATCCCCTTTATTCAACTGGTACCGGCTATCTGCCACGCCGGGCACAAAAATGGCGATGAGCGGGTCCGTGAAAATGGCGTCAATATTGGACATGAAGGAGTTGTAGCGCACACTTCCGCCCAAGGTCCAGCCCTTCCAGGAGGCCTGAAGGTCCGCCTTGGCATTGTGGACGTAGCGGTATTTGAGGAGATTTTGACTCGGATCCAAGGACGTGCTCTGGTAGGAGAGGGCCTGGCCATCCACATCCGTCGCATAAACGCCGGTGGGGTCTAGGGCGACGGGCAAGGAATAGGTGTAACCCGCCATGCCCTCGACCTTGATAGGGCCTACAAAGCCGCGCGCGCCGCCTGTTAGCTCTAGACCGGTGATGCGCGTAGGGCCAACGTTTAGCGAGGTGAATCCGTAGTTGGCGAGCGTTGTTCCGGGGAGGTTGCCCCATTTGCCGAAGGTGAATTCCAGCATGTGGTTGAATTGCGTGTAAAAGAAGGCGGCATCGAGGTAGCCTTGCAGTCCTTTGAGGCGGAAGCCCTGTTTAAAGCCGAGTTCGGCCGTCCAGCCAGATTCGGACTGGATGCCTGGGCTTGGGAAGACTTGGAGGGCTCCCGCGGCGGAGGCGCTGAAGCGTTCGGCGATGGATGGGAAGCGGTAGCCCTGGGCCCAGGAGGCGCGGAGATGGCTGCTTTCGGCCAATTCGTAGTGACCGCCTAGGCGCAAGACGGGTTTGGCATCGGCCGTTCCGTCTACAGAAAAGGACTCCCAGCGAAGGCCCATGCTCACATCCCAACGGTCGGCCGTTTTATCCGCTTGTGCAAATAGGGCTTGATTCACCCCAAGGTGCGCCCCGCTGAAGAGGGGGCTGTTCATCGCGCTTCGCAGGTATAGAGCCCCCGCGGACAGGGTCCAGCCTTCCGAACTAAAGAGCTGCCAGAGGTACTCGGCGTGTACCGAAGTTCCCGCATTGCTGTAATCGTTGCTGTCCAGTCCGGAGGCGTTGGCATAGGACATGCCTCGAAGACGCAACGTATGCAACTGCCTGCCTTGACGGTATTTCACATGGCCCGTGAGGGCGGCAAGGTCCGATTGGGTTTGGGTCGCCGAGGAGTCTAAAGGCGTATAGCCGAGGCGGTAGTCTTCCCAAATGAGGGACGAGCTTCGGTCCGACGTCCAAAGTTGGCCTTGCAGACCTATTTCTAGTTGATTGCTAGGCTTGTAGCGGTACTTGGCGTGCATTCGGGCCGATTGATCTCCAACCAAGTACTGGTAGCCCTGATCGCCAAACAGCTGCCCATGCAGCACAATCCCATGCTGATTTTTTTCGCCATAACTGTCCGAAAACGCATACCGAACCGCCGCTCGACCGCGTGGCTGATCCCACCACCCTAAACTGCGCATCTTAGGCTTGTCATAGGCCTCCACCATGGTGCTGACCCGAACGCGCTGCTGCGCACTGGGCTCCCAGGTCCGCAAATGGATGACGCCATTGAGCGCCGAACTTCCATACAAACTCGAGGACGCGCCCTTCAAAACTTCCACCTGCTGCACCGCCTCCATGGGCATGGCATTCCAAAGCACGCCGCCCGCATCGGGACTTAGCGCCGGCAAATCATCGACGAGAATGAGGACCCGTGATCCCGCACCCAAACTCCAGCCACTGCCCGAACGTATGTTCGCCTGCCCGTCCTGCAAAGTCACGCCGGGGGACATCTGAATGACTTGTTCGACCCGCGCATTGGCCTTTTCTTCCAATACCCGAAGAGGCAAAACATCTACGCTGACCGTTGTATTTTCAAGGCGCTGTTCCGAACGGTTTGCAGTCACCACTGTGGTCTCCAAAAAAACGGTCGAATCTGGTCCGGATGACAACCCAGGCGCAAAGCTTGCGAGCAGAAAAAGGGAAGGAAAACTCATCATTGCTACGGCATTTAAATAGAAAAGTATGAAAACCATTTTGGTCACCGGTGCATCTTCTGGATTTGGAAAGGCTACAGCGCTACATTTTGCCCAAAATGGCTGGAAGGTTGTCGCCTGGGCGCGCCGTCTCTCCAGCATGGAATCCTGGCGTTCCGAGTTGGCTTCGGAGGTTCAAGATCAGGTACATCTTTCTGAAGTAGATGTGCGCGATTTAAGCCACGTGGAGGCCGCCTTTTCTGCCTTGCCTTCCGCCTTTTCCTCCATCGATGTTTTGCTCAACAATGCGGGCCTTGCCGCTGGAAAAGATCCTGTGCATCAAGGGCTTATTGACGACTGGGAGCGCATGATTGACACCAATTTAAAGGGGCTTCTCTACGTCACGCGCACCGTGTCACCGGGCATGGTCTCGCGCGGTAGCGGGCACATTGTGAATATTGGAAGCATCGCGGGCAAAGAACCCTACCCCGATGGCAATGTCTACAATGCTACCAAATTTGGCGTAGACGGTTTGACCACTGGAATGCGTATGGATTTGGCCAAATTTGGAATTAAAGTCAGCCAAATTTGCCCCGGCATGGTGGACACGGAATTCTCCGAAGTTCGCTTTCACGGCGACCGCGAAAAAGCCTCGGCTGTTTACCACAATATGACGCCATTGGTGGCCCAAGACATCGCCGACTTAGTGTGGTATATGGTGAACGCTCCCAAGCATGTGAATTTGGCCGATGTTCTCATCTTGCCTTCTGAGCAGGCTTCTGCGACGATTGTGAGTCGGAGGGGCTGAGGGCGCTACGCGCTGCTTGAGGGCTAGAGGGCTAGAGCTTGGCAAAACAACGAAAGTCCCGGCGCGCGACGAAGGTCCATCACACAGTTTAAGGGTAAAAGAGATTAAGCGTTTAAGCGAAAAGGCTACAGCGCGAAGCGCGTGCTCTCTAGCCACAGTGCGA
>JAYQOY010000036.1:0-17516 GCA_038145075.1 Schleiferiaceae bacterium
CCCTAGCCCCCTAGCCCTCTAGCCCTCTAGCCCTCTAGCCCATGACCTCCCCATTCTTCACCCACATCGACCACCTCGGGATAGCCGTCGCCAATTTGGCGGAGGCGGAGGCCCGCTATACGGTGATGTTTGGCGTGGAACCCTACAAACGGGAGGCAGTGGAGCGCGAAGGGGTAATGACGAGCTTTTTTCAGGTGGGGCCCAACAAGATTGAGCTTTTGGAGGCGACGAAGGCGGACAGCCCTATTGCCACGCATGTGGAGAAGCGCGGGGAAGGCTTGCACCATGTGGCCTATTTGGTGAAGGACATTCGAGCCGAAATGGCGCGCCTCAAAGCGGAAGGTTTTCAGCTGTTAAGTGAGGAGCCCAAGCCGGGCGCTGACGGCATGTTAGTGGCCTTTGTGCACCCCAAGACGGCGGGAGGCGTGCTCGTGGAGCTTTGCCAGCCCCAATCCTAATCGATGCTAGATGAACTGCTTGGCCTTCCAACCGTGTTGGAGGGCGGCTTCGACGTTGGCGGCGTTGTCGTCGAGGAAAAATACCTGTGAGGCGTCTTTGATGCCCAAGTGGCGGTCGACGGCTTGGTAGATGCTGGGGTCGGGCTTTCGGAGGCCGAGGTCGTAGGAATAGAAGACGTTTTGGAAGCAGCGGGTGAATTCGGCATAGGCGCGGAGGCCCAGGCGGCGCTTGACTTCGTCGATGTGAATTCGGTTGGTATTGCTGAGAATGTGAAGCCTGTAGTTCTGGCCGAGGGCGCGAAGTTGCCCCATCAACCAGGGCTGCAGGTCCAAAAGCAGGGCATTCCAGGCGTGGTCAATGCTGGAATCGGCCGCGGCATAGCGGAGGTGCTGGCGAAAGGCCCCCCGGAATTCGGCGGAGGTGATGGCATCCGTTTCAATCGCTTGGTAGGCGTTGTGCGTTTGGTAGCCCAGCTCGCCCACGGTAAACGTGGGACGGGCCCCTAAAGCCGTAAAGGCTTCGGCGCTGAGGCGGGGCTCGATGTCGATGAGCACTTTGCCAAAGTCCAAAACAATGTGCCGGGCATCGCCGGCCCATTCGGCGATCTCGTGGGCACGAAACCGTCGAATGGGAGGCAATGGAGCCGGTAAAGCGGGGGTAAACAGGGGCATGTGGAGTCGTTAGGGCGTCCAGCGCGGCAAGAGGGGCAGCGCGGTGTTCTCAATGCGGCTCGTGAACTCGCGGTAGTCCGTGTCCAAGAACTGCGTGACCAGGCTGATTTCCTCGCGGGTGCGCTTCTCCCAGGTGGCATGCATGTTTAAGGTGTTGCTGCTGGGTTTGCCGCGCAAGCTCCAGAGGTAGCCGCCAAATTGGCCGTTGACGGAGGCCCACGTTTCGGGCTGCTCGTAGTAGCCTTTGACGTTTTCCTTGCCAAAGAGGCGCAGGCGGTGCTCCTCAATCGCCTTCTTCAAGGTCTTGATGTCCTCCAGCAAGGGGCTGACGAGGGCGCTGTCTTCGGGGCTGTCAGCGCGGTCCTTGAGGATGCGCTCCAAACTGCTGAGGCCTTCGTTGGCCTCGTAAAGGGCCGAAAGTGCATCCGAGAACTCTTGGTTGATGCCATACAGGCTGCGTTGGAAGTCAATTTGAGCGGCCCATTCCGCTTCGCCCATGTTGATTCGGGGGTCGTCGATGACGTCTACGCGTGCGGTGTCGCTCACCCCGTTCAAGCTGAAGACGGCGGTGTAGGAGCCGGGGGCCACAGTGGCGCCTCGGGGGTCGGATTTCTCGCGCTCCTCGTTGCGCTTGCCCCAGCGGGGACGCTGCGTACCCTTTTCCGCAAGATCCCACGTAAAGCGGTAGAGGCCTTTGTGCTCGTCTTTGTCGAGCTTGCGTTCGATGTGGCGAATAACGTCGCCTTGCGCATTGTAGAGGTCGATGAGCAAGGGCTCTTTGGAATCCTCAGGGACATCTAGGTGCAGCACAAAGCGTGCGCCGCCGCCGCGGTTTTCTCCTTTGAAGTCGGCCCAGCCTTGGAAGCGAATGCCATCGGAGACGCGGGTTTCGGCATGAATGGCCAGGGGAGCGTCGAAGGCGGTGAGCGTTCGGCCCTCAGCGGCGCCTTTCACCATAGCGCGCAGGGGACGCAGGTCGTCCAGCACCCAGGCGGAACGGCCAAAGGTGCCCAAGACCAAATCCTGCTCACGCTCCTGGATGGCCAAATCTTGCACCGGCATGGTGGGAAGGCCCTTCCAGGCCTGCCAGGTCTTGCCGTAGTCGGTGCTCACCTGCAACCCAGTTTCCGTGCCCAAATACAAAATACTCGGCACCTCGTTGTCTTGAATCACGCTCAAGGTGTGGCCCGTCAAGCCTGCCTTGGCGACCAAATTGGTCCAGGTCTTTCCATAGTCCTTGGTGTGGAAGAGGTAGGCGTTCCAATCGTTTTGGCGGTAGTTGTTGACCACTACAAAGGCTTCGCCCGCGTCGTAGGCGGAGGCGTGGATGTGGGGCACCCAGGCGCCTTCGGGAAGGCCCTTGATTTTAGGGCTGCAGTTGGTCCAGGTGGCACCACCGTCCTTGCTAACTTGAATGTTGCCGTCGTCCGTTCCGACCCACAGGGTTTTGGGGTTTTTGGGCGAGGGCGCAATAGTCAAAATACAGGTATGGTTTTCCGCGCCCGTGACGTCAAACGTGAGGCCGCCGGACTCCAGGGCCTTCTGCTTGTCGGGGTTGTTGGTGGTCAGGTCGGGGGAGATAATGGTCCATGTGCGGCCCTGGTCGGGGCTGTAGTGCACGTACTGGGAGCCGTAGTAGAGGCCATCTGCGTTGCTGGGGTCGCCGGCAATCGCGGCATTCCAATGCCAACGCAGCCATTCGCCGTCGGGATGGACGGGCTTGATGGATTCGGTCATGCCCGTGAGCATGTCCACGCGAGCCAAAGAACCCTCCTGGGCCATAGCGTAGGCGATGCGGGGGTTGCTGGGGTGGGGCAGCACGTCAAAGCCGTCGCCAAAGTAGAGCTCCTGCCATTCGTTGTTGCCGATGCCCGTGCCAATCCACGAGTAGGCAGGGCCGCGCCAGGATCCGTTGTCCTGCATGCCTCCATACACGTTGTAGGGCAGTTGGTTGTCTACCCGAATGTGGTAAAACTGCGCTACCGGCAGGTTTTCCACAAAGCGCCAACTTTCACCGCCATCCCACGAGATGTTCAAACCGCCGTCGTTGCCTTCAATGATGTGGCCGGGACGGCGTGGGTTGAGCCAAATGGCGTGGTGGTCCGGGTGGACCTTGGAGTAGGGGGTTGCGATGGACCAGGTCTTACCGCCGTCCGTGCTCTTAGATACGAGGGTCCACAGGGAGTAAAGCGTCTGATCGTTGAAGGGATCGACAAAAAGGTCCGAATAGTAGAAGGGCCGGTTGCCAATGTTTTCGTCTTCACTGATTTTAAACCACTTGAAGCCGCCGTCGTTGGAGCCGTACAAGCCGTTTGCAGCTTTGTTTTCAACGAGGGCGTACACTTTCTTGGGGTTACTGGGGGCGATGGCGATGCCCATTCGGCCCAAGTCGCCCTCGGGCAAACCGTCCTCGCTGGTGCGCTTGGTCCAGGTTTCGCCGCCGTCCAAAGTCACGTACATGCCACTGCCTTCGCCGCCACTTTTGAAAATCCAAGGCCAGCGTCGGTACTCCCACATCGCACAAATGAGCTTGTTGGGGTTCACCGGGTCCATAACCAAATCGGCTGCGCCGGTGCGCTCGTTGTTGTAGAGCACCTTAGACCAGGTCTTGCCGCCGTCGGTGGTTTTGTAGACGCCGCGGTGGGGGCTGTCGCCCCAGGCCACGCCAATGGCCGCCACGTAGACGGTGTTGGGATTTCGAGGGTCAATGACAATGCGGTGGATGTGCTTGGTTTCCTTGAGGCCCACCAGCTGGAAGGACTTTCCGCCGTCCATAGATTTGAAGAGGCCGCCACCGCTGGATTGGGAATTTCGGGGGTTGCCTTCGCCGGTACCGACCCAGATCACATCCGGATTCGTGGGATCCACTTTCACGGCGCCAATGCCTGCGGTGGGCTGATCGTCCCAAATCGAGGTCCAAGACTGCCCCGCATTTTCACTCATCCACACCCCACCCGAGGCTGTGCCTACAAACAGGTGGTTGTCGTTGAGGGGGTTGGCGTCAATGGAGGTCACGCGGCCCGACATACCGGCAGGGCCGATGTTGCGGAACTTCATGTCTTCCAGAAGGTCTGGCGAAATGCCTTGCGCATAGGCAGCCACAGCAAGGGCTAGCGCTGAAATAGATAGGACTAACTTCTTCATTCCCGGAAGATAGCACCGGGAAGCCTTTAGTCCGCCACTTTGTATTTGCGAGGCGTGGTGCCAAATTTCTTCTTGAACGCCGCGATAAAATGACTGGGGTTGGTGTAGCCGATGTCAAAGGCCACTTCGTTCACTGACTTTTCGCCGACGTCGAGCATGCGGCGCGCATGGTTCAAGCGTGTGTCCATCACAAACCCGTACACGGTGTTTCCGTACACTTCCTTGAAGCCAACTTTGAGGCGGTAAGCGTTTAATCCCGTTTTTTCCGCGAGTTCCGCGATGGTCGGCGGGCTTTGCCAGTGGTCGAGAATGATAGATTTGGCCTGGCGAATTTTCCGCACCGTCTCCTCATCCTTGAGGAAAGGACAGGCCACTACATTGGGCTCCGAAGTGTGGAAGTACAGGCCTAGCAGCTCTAGGATTTGGCCCAAGTGAGCCACGCGCTGCGCATTGGGACTCAAGCGTTCGTGAAAGAGGTTTTCCAACAAAATCTGCATGCCCGAATCCACCCCCCGCTGGTCGTAAATGGGGCGTTGCAGGTCTTTTTGGCTCAAGAAGGGAAGCTCCTGCGCATCCACCCCGTCGCGCATGAAAAGGGTATGCATACGGCTAAAGGCGATCCGAACGCCAATCATCCGATGCCCCTTCGGCATCGTGGCAAGTGCCTTCAACGTATCCTTTGGGTTGTAAATAAAGAAGCTCTGGCCCTGCGGAAGCGGACGCATGTACATCGGCCCAAACTGGAAGGACACATCGCCTTCCATGCTGAAAAACAGGTGGATATTCTCCGGCTGCAAATCCACCCCCGTGGGCAGGTTGCTGTCGCTCGACTGAACGCGCAAAACGCCTATTCCGTCGTAGAGGTCCTGAAATTCAGCTGAATTCCTTTTAGGGGTATTTCCAAGTAATGCCATACGGGGTGAATCAAGCAAAAGCCGTGCAAAATTACCGACTATGTGCTGATTAAACGTTTGTTACGCTTTTTTTGTTTTCCGGGTATGAATTTCCTTTTTGGGGTATGACTGCCTTTTGGCGCTCGGTACATTTGCTCCCATGAAACAGTTGCGTCTCTACCGTAGCATCCTCCGCGAAGAGGGGTGGTCAGGCCTCACTAAAAAGGCGGGCAAACCCGTTGCGATTGGTTTGTTTCTCTTCTTCCTCTTGAAGGGCATCGCCTGGCTCGTGCTCGCATACGGCGGCTTTGAGCTCCTTTTCTGACCGAATTCATCCCATTTATTGCGCTAACCTCCGCCCGTTTTCCACGTGCCGAATGTACTTTTGCCCTCCTCCCTTGGAATGCATTTCATCGGAGTCCGCGCCCATAGCTCAGCGGTTAGAGCAGGGGACTCATAATCCCTTGGTCGCAGGTTCAAATCCTGCTGGGCGCACTAAACCCCGACCCTCAACGAGGGTTGGGGTTTTTTCATGGCCCAGCGTGCTTGCACGAGTTGGGCCATGAAAAATCCCAGACTTCCGCGGAGCGGAAGCGGGGTTTAGTTTTTATTGGGAGCCATCCCCAGGAAAACCGCAGGTAATCCTGCTGGGCGCACTAAACCCCGACCCTCAACGAGGGTTGGGGTTTTTTCATGGCCCAGCGTGCTTGCACGTGCGGCCCAGCATGATTGTTAAGAATTGCTTTTGCAGAGTGTAACAGTCATTTTCTGAATGTCCCCTGGGCCTATCTTTAAGCCACAATCCCTTGCTATGAATCTCGAAGCACTCAAATATCCGGTCGGCCCTTTCAAGCTGCAGACCACCTATACGGAAGCCGATTTGGACGAATGGATGGCCACGCTGTCCGACCTGCCACAGCAACTCCAAAACGCCGTAGACGCCATGTCCGATGAGCACCTGCAAGCGCCCTACCGCCCGGACGGTTGGACCCGAACGCAAGTCATCCACCACCTCGCGGACAGCCACATGAATTGTTTTGTGCGCTGCAAATTGGCTTTGACCGAACAAGATCCCATCGTCAAGCCCTATGATGAGCGTGCTTGGGCCGCTACCCCAGACGCCACCGACCTCAACGTGGGCGCCTCTTTGGACATCCTTCACGGGCTGCATTACCGCTGGAACCAGCTTTGGTTGAGTTTGGGCCCCGACGATTGGGCGCGCGATTACTACCATCCCGAAAACCAACGCGACGTCACCCTCGCCGAAGCCCTACAGTTTTACGCATGGCACAGCCGCCACCATTTGGCGCATGTGACTTCGGAGTGGCTAGGAGGCTAGGAGGCTTGAGGGCTAGGAGGCTAGAGGGCCAAACTGGCTACCGTTTTAAACGTTTATGCTCTTTTTAGAACCGCTGAAAACCCCGAACTTCACTGCGCGCCAGCACTTTGCCCGTAAAAAAGCACCCTTCTACCCTTCAACCCCTTCCCCCATGAAAAAACACATCATCTACACCTTCCTCGGAGGGACCATCCTCTTCTTCTGGCAATTCTTGTCGCACGCGGCGCTCAACTTGCACGCGGACGCACAGCAGTACACCCCAAAACAGACCGAAATCCTCGACGCCATCGCCGCCTCCGGCCTTGAGCCTGGGCAGTACATGCTCGGGCAACCAGGCCCAACGGATTCCCCCGAAGCTTGGGAAGCCGCCATGGAATCCCTGCAGGGCAAGCCATGGGGCCTTTTGAATTACCAGACGGTGGACCATTCGGACATGGTTATGCCTTTGGTGCGAGGTTATATCATTGCCTTCATTGTGGCGGCCTTGTTCTTTTGGTTGATCCGCAATATGACGGCGATGGACATGAAGAAGGGCCTTTTGGTGGGTATCGCCGTAGGCATGATTTCGTACTTTTTGGAGCCGTATTCGGACTTCATTTGGTACAAGACGCCAGGTATTGTGGCGCACCTGATGGACGGCATCATTCCTTGGGCTGTGATGGGCGCTATCGCGGGCCGAAATGCCAAAAACGCTTAACATGAAACGGACCCTCTTGATCGTCTTCGGCGTTCTCGCTGGGTCCCTCTGGGCACAGGAGGGGGCAACACCGTCCCCTTCTTTAAGCCCGTATCCGCAGCGGCCGGACTATGCCGAAATTTCGGCCTGGGCGGCCCATCCTGCCATCGAATGGGGCAGCGGCAAACGTTCGCGCGCTACGGAACGTTTGGACCGGCGTTTGGAAAAAAAGTACGGGGCGATTCCCATTGCGGTTCCGACGTTTTTCATTTACCCGACCCTTTACTTAGAGGGCAGCAGCTGGAATGCTGATTGTTTTGACGCGACCTACCGCCAAGAAATCAACGATTGGCCCCTTGCCAACCAGGCGAGTGTTTTCAACGGAGTGGGCCTGGTGTACGCCCCGCATTACCGCCAAATGATGTACCGGGGCTACTACCCGGAATCTCCGCAAGAGTACCAGGACGCCTTGGTGGCCTATGATACGGCCTTTGCCGATGTGAAGCGCGCTTTTGAGGCCTTCATCGCGTTGAATCCGGAGGGCCGTTACATTTTAGCTGGCCACAGTCAAGGCACGGGCCACGCCAAACGCCTCATGATGGAGGTCATTCTGCCAAACAAAGATTTACGCCAACGCTTGCTTGTGGCCTACTTGGTGGGCAATACGGTGACCGCGGAGGACATGGGCGACTTTCCGCTTTGCACGGACCCGACGCAAACAGACTGCTGGATGGGCTGGCGCAGCTACGGCAAGGATTTTTACCCCAAGAAGTTTGGGCCGGAATACCCCGTGGTCAATCCCATCACGTGGACAGATTCGCCCGCCCGCAGCCGCCGCTACCAGCACAAAGGGGCACTCTATTCCAATGGGAAGGTCCTCTTGCGCCACGGAGTGAGTGCCCGAATTGATCAAGGCACCCTGCGCATCGAACGCTTGCGCGGCCCCCTTGGTTGGTTCTTCCGATGGGAAGATTACCACCGCGCGGATTACAATATGTTTTGGTTCAACATTCGGGAAAACCTCTACCAGCGCGTGCAAAATGCGGAACTATCCACCGAATGGACCTCCGAGCCCTACATCGGGTCGGAATTGGATTAATTCCAGAGAAACTTCAGCTGGCTGTGAAAGGCGGCGTCCACATCCTGACGTTTGCTCTCCACCAACTCAAAAAAAGTGAACGCAAACAGCCAAGACGTCCAAGCATCTTGGTTGTCGTCAAAGGCTTGATGGGCCGAATTCCGCTCAAAGAACAAGTGCAACTGGCGCAGGGCCTCAAAGCCGCTTACCCAATGGGGCATGACCCAGCCAGGCATACTTCCTAAATCTCTGAGGGTAAGAAGGGCCTTTTTTTCACCCCAACTAGTGGGCAAAGTGCTCATTTCGAGCAATTCATCGACCAACCGCTTGAGATACGGCAAGGCCGACTGGACCAAACGCTCCTCCCCAAAGAAGGAGGGGTCTCTCCAGCGAATCGCTTCCGAATCCAGCAGTTTTTCCATCATACTCTTTAATCTAACAAAGATTTTCGCGATTGGTTTTAGAGGAGTGGCGCATTTCTGACTTTGCTCGTACATTTGCCGTCCCCGGGCAATTAGCTCAGTTGGTTTAGAGCATCGCCTTGACAGGGCGGGGGTCACAGGTTCGAATCCTGTATTGCCCACCAACGCACCCGGCGCTGAAAAGCGCCGGGTTTTTTATGCCCTTGCGTGAAGGATGTTCGTAGTTGAATCCCTTCGTAACATTGTGCTATGCCCCGCATCATCCACGCTATTTCCGGCCCACGCAACATCAGTACGGCATTGCTGTATGCGTTTGCACAGCGCCCAGGCTGCCAGGTGGTGGATGAGCCCTTTTATGGACCCTTTTTGGAGCGCACCGGATTGGACCATCCGGGCCGAAGGGAGATCCTAGCAGCGGTTCCCCGTACACCGGGAGATGCGGCCGAGGCGATGCGCAGGCTCTTTGAGGCGCATCCGGGGGAGATTTACTTGAAAAACATGGCGCACCACATGGTGGACATGCCTTGGGATTGGGCGTCGGAGGCGGCGCATATTTTTTGGATTCGGCACCCGAGGAAGGTGATTCGGTCCTTTGCCAAAGTGTGGCCACAGGTGACCTTGGAAGATATTGGCATCCAAGAACAAGTGGCGCAATGGGCAAAAATTCAGGCGTTTAAAGGCCCCAAAATCTTGGTGGACAGCGATGAGATGCTGGCGAATCCAGCGGAGACCTTTCCAAAAATTTGCGATGCACTGGGCATCCCCTTCCATCCGGAAATGCTTCAATGGCCTGCGGGTCCCAAGCCCTACGATGGCCCTTGGTGGCCGCATTGGTACAGCCAAGTGCATGCGAGTACAGGATTCGGACCGGCAAATGACCTGGGAGAACCTTTAATGGGGCGCTATGCCGAGGTAGAGGCCGAAGCGCTGCCCTACTATGAAACCTTATTCACACACCGTTTAGCTCTTTAATATGCTACAATCCTACGATCCCCGAAATGCTGAAATCCTTGTTTGGGTAGGCGATGGCCTGGTGCCACGTGACCAGGCCAAAGTGTCCGTTTTTGATAGCGCCGTACAGGGTGGCGATGCCGTTTGGGAAGGAATGCGCGTCTACCAGGAGGGCGTGTTTTGCTTGGACCGCCATTTGGACCGCTTGATGGATTCGGCCCAAGCAATGGCCTTTGCCCACATTCCCAGCCGCGAATTCATCACGGAGGCGATTAAGGCGACCTTGAAAGCGAATGGGATGACGCACGATACGCACATTCGGCTCACGCTGACGCGCGGTGAAAAAATCACCTCGGGCATGGATCCACGTCTGAACCAGAAAGGCTGCACGCTGATTGTGCTGGCCGAATGGAAGCCGCCGGTCTACGACAACGCCAAAGGGGTGCGCATCGTGACCTCGGCCATCCGTCGGAACAGCCCTATGCACGTGGATTCAAAAATCCACCACAACAATCTGATCAACAATATCTTGGCTAAGATTCAGGCCAACCATGCTGGCGTGGACGATGCCTTGATGCTCGACAATTTGGGCTTTATCGCGGAGATGAACGGCACCAACATTTTCATGGTGAAGGATGGCGTTTTACTCACACCGCATGCCGATGCCTGCTTGCATGGAATTACCCGCGCGCTCGTGATCGAACTGGCCGCCGAGCTGGGCATTCTCTGTGTGGAGCGCAACCTGAGCCTGACCGAACTCTACGCCGCCGACGAAGCCTTTGGAACCGGTTCCATGGGCGAATTGACCCCTGTCGTAGAAGTGGATGGCCGCGTGCTCCAAAACCGCCGCGGTTCTGCCGTCACGCAGCAGTTGACGGAGGCCTTCCATCGCTTGGCGGGCCGCTACAGCACGCCTATTTGATCACAGCAAGGTGTCTTCTTGGTTGCAAATCGCCTGCCGAATAGTATCCACTTGACGCTTTAGCTTCGCGAGGTACTGATCGCGCACACTGGTTGCGCCCGGCTCAATTTTAGTCGACTTTCGAATGAGTTCCTGAATCCAGTTTTCCGTTTGGCGGTTGAAGGCGCGGTTGGTGGTCTCAATGAAGTTAAACGTGTTGAAACTGAGGAAGGTGTGCTTGGTGTCGCCTCGGTCCAAGAAGACGGCGTTGTTGCCGACACTGAGTTCCGTGATGTAGAAGTGGAAGGGCGCGCATGTGGGCTGACGGGTCAAAGGGTTGATTTTTTGGCCGGCAGTGGATTGGATGCGAATAACTTCGACCAGTTCATCCATTTCCTCGAGGATAGCCAGCGCATCGCTGAGTTCTGTGATGAGCCCTGTATCCCAGCAGTATTGAATTTGTCTCAAGGTGGCCAGGAAGCTGCGGCTTGTCCAAACTTCCGATGAATCCAATTGTGCATAGCTACGGATAACTTCTAAGCCGGCCTCAAAGCGCTCTTTGGGAATGCTAAACTGCCCATAGGTTACATGCTGAAATTCGGGCAAAGCCAAAATGCTGCGTCCCCAATAAAAGCTCTTCAGGCGTGTAATCTGCGGAAATAAATAGATGTAAAACAGCGGAAAATCCTGCGCCAAATAGTACATGTGAGATTGCTGCTTCCCCGTTTCGATTTGGAGCATGCGGGTCACCAATCGCTGTGAGTATTTGGCATAGTCTGCCGCCGTTTCGATGGGATGCCCGGCGTCAAAATCCACGCGATTGAGTGCGTCAATGCCCACGGCGTCCATGGAGATTCCAAAGTGGCTGGAAATCAGTTGCGCCTCTTCAAAACTCAATGCTGTTTCTCCGCGTAGTCGGCGGTAGGTAGAATCGGACCCAATCCCGAGCAATTCGCCCAAGGTGTCCACCACATTGAGGTGGTCAGGAATGCGGGCTTGAACGAGTTTCAGGAACTCAACCTGTTTGGGATAGGTACTCATGAGGGTAGGTATTTACGATGAAGGTAGTGATTTGCAGAATTCCGTAAATAAGGGGAAAAAGGTGGTCCTAATTCGTACGGAATTATACTAACGAAGGAGGTCCTTAGCGGCTATGAAAGAACGCCCTTTAGCAATCGTTGTTGTCACGGGCTGCTCCCAAGGCATCGGCGAGGCCACCTGCCACGCGCTGCTCCGGCAAGGAAGCAAGGTTTTGGGTTTAGACCTCAAGCTCCCGTCCCCTGCGCTTGCAGAGCACCCCAACTTCGAGTTTGAGCACGTGGATTTGACCCAAGCGGGCATGTACGAACGCTGGCTGGAACTTTTTAAAACCTACGCGCCCGATGCGGTGGTGCATTCGGCCGGGATGGGGACGATGGGGCGATTTGGCGAGATTCCGAGAGAACGCGAGCGCTTTATGGTAAAGCTCAATGTTCTGGCAACCTTGGATGTCGTGCATGCCGCGGTCGCCCAGGGTCCCATGAAAAAACCCATGCATCTGGTCCTAATCAGTTCTACGGCAGGCATTTCATGCGTTCCCGGCATGGCGGTGTACAGCGCGTCCAAGCATTTTGTATCGGGCCTTGCGCACTCGGTCCATGAGGAGGTCCAGATTCGGGGTTTACCGATCCAAATTAGCACCTTGACGCCGCCGCCTGTTCGGACCAAATTCCGCGAAAACATGGGCTTTGAAGAACGCCAAAAGCGCATCACGGGCGTCCTGATGCCCGAAGACGTTGCCGCAGATGTGCTGCATGTTTTAAAGCATCCTCAGCAAAGCCGCATTACGGGCTTGATGCACCGCGTTTCCTTCAAAGTTCTCAGGCATCTGTTGCCCAAGCGCTTCCTCCACCGAAAAATCTACGAGGCTAGCCTTTTTGATTTGCAGCCTTTGAAATCCAAAAGCTAGGTATACGCCCGACGGCTAAGGCTGAACGCGAATATCCAGCGCCTTCACATGGGCCATGGTGGCCGCCATCAACTCCTCCAACACGCCCAAATCCACGTCGGCGAGTTTGTTGATGTACAGGCAACCCGCTCCGGTTTTGTGCTTGCCCAATCGGTCCAAATATGTGCCAAATTGCTCCAGCCCGCCCAAACAGAGGTAGAGGGAAAGAGAGGTTTTGCGCGGTGAAAAGCCCAGCAAGAACCAATCGCCTTCGCGGCCCGTCGCATAGCGGTAGCGCATATCGCCGTAGCCTACGATACTTGCGCCCCACATGCGGCCGGAATGGCCCGAAATGCGTTGCATCATGGCATGCACCTGCAAGGCATCCCCTCGACGACCCGCGTGCTCGATGCTGTCCAAAAACTCCGTGACGGGCACGGCCGTAGGTTGCGTTTTATTTTCTTGCGACATACCTCAAGATAGCATGCCTGCAGCCACCGTCGCTCCAGAAGCCTCGTCGACCAGGACAAAGGAGCCGGTAATGCGGTTGACGCGGTAGGGGTCCATGACCAAAGGCTTGGTGGTTTTCAGCTGAATTTGAGAAATGCTGTTGGCGGTAAGCGGACCTTCTGGCGATTGGAATTCCAAAGCGTGGATGTTTAAGACCCCGTCTACCTGGGCAATCATGGCACGTGCATCGGCACTTCCGTGGCGAATGACGTACTTGGCACCAGGACGTTGGGGCTGGTTGTCCAGCCAGCAGAGCGTCGCTTTGGGTGCTTGCTCCAGGTGAGGGGCGGATCCCGTGACCAAGGTGTCCCCGCGAGAGATGTCTACATCATCGGTCAAGGTGATCACGACGGATTGTCCGGTCTGAGCTTCCGTCAAGGTCGCTTCCCCTAGGTAGATGGCGGCCACCTTGCTGCTCAGACCTGAAGGCTGCGCAGTGACGGCGTCGCCCACACGTACCGAACCAGAGGCCACACGTCCCGCGTAGCCGCGAAAATCGTGGTGGGCATCGGAATGGGGGCGGATAACCGTTTGGACCGGAAAGCGGAAGTCGCCCGTAGCCTCGGGGCGCTCGACCTCCAAGGTTTCCAAATGGTGGAGCAGGGTGGGACCTTGGTACCAGGGCATCTGGGTGCTGGGCTCGACCACGTTGTCGCCCAGCAAGGCGGAGATGGGCAAGAAGTCCACATGCTGCAGGTGGGCGCGCTCCTTGACCTGTGCAAAGTCGCGGACGATTTGGTCATAGGCGGCCTGGTCAAAGTCCACCAAATCCATCTTGTTGATGCACACGATGACATGAGGAATGCCCAAAAGACCGGCGATAAAGCTGTGGCGGCGTGTTTGTTCGACCACCCCGTTGCGGGCGTCGACCAAGATCAGCGCCGCATCCGCCGTGGAGGCTCCCGTCACCATGTTACGGGTATATTGGATGTGGCCCGGGGTGTCGGCAATGATGAATTTGCGCGAGGGCGTGGCGAAGTAGCGGTAGGCCACATCAATGGTGATGCCCTGCTCGCGCTCGTCCTTGAGGCCGTCGGTCAAGAGGCTAAAATCGATGCGCTCCAAGCCCTTGCGCTGAGAGGTTTTTTCGACGGCTTCCATTTGGTCGATGAAGACACTTTTGGAGTCAAAAAGCAAGCGGCCAATGAGGGTAGATTTTCCGTCATCCACAGAGCCAGCCGTGGTAAATCGTAGTAGGTTCATAATTGTATCAGGGCTTAGAAATAGCCTTCTTTTTTGCGTTCTTCCATGGCGTTTTCGCTGCGCTTGTCGTCTTCGCGGTTGCCGCGTTCGGTCTGGCGTGAGGTTTCGATTTCTCTGATCACATCGTCGAGCTCCACGGCGGTAGATTCAATGCCGCCCGTAATCGTGATATCCCCCAGGGTACGGAAACGCACCATTTTTTCTTGCGGAATTTCCGTGGGGCGAAGCGTGATAAAGTCACTCACAGGAATCCAGGAATTGCTGCGCCAAATCACGTTGCGCATGCGGGCAAAATAGAGTTCGGGGAGTTCGATGTTCTCGCGGCGGATGTAGTGCCAAACGTCCATCTCCGTCCAGTTGGAAATGGGGAATACGCGGAAGTGCTCGCCAGGGCGTTTTTTCCCGTTGAAGAGGTTCCAAAGCTCGGGGCGTTGGTTCTTGGGGTCCCACTGCCCAAAGTCGTCGCGGTGGCTGAAAAAGCGCTCCTTGGCGCGGGCCTTTTCCTCGTCGCGGCGGGCACCGCCCATCAAACAGTCAAACTGATTCGCCTCGATGGTTTCGAGGAGCGTAGTCGTTTGCAAACGGTTCCGGTTGGCCGCCAGACCGGTCTCCTCTTGCACGCTGCCGCGGTCGATGGAGTCTTGCACCAGGCCCACAATCAGACGCGTCTTCATCTGCTCGACAAAGGCGTCGCGGAATGCAATGGCCTCTGGGAAGTTGTGGCCCGTATCAATGTGGACGAGGGGGAAGGGCAGGTTGGCAGGGGCAAAGGCTTTTCGGGCCAAATGGCTCACTACAATGGAGTCCTTGCCTCCCGAAAAGAGGATGCCCGGATTTTCAAACTGGGCGTAGACTTCGCGAATGACGTAGATCGCTTCCGCTTCTAATTCGTCTAAATGGTCGTGTAAACTCATGCGATGTGTTGAAGGATTTGCTGGCAGCAGGTGGCCAGGTCGTTTTCAGCCGTTTGAACGCGCAGCTCAGGCTGTGCTGGGGCTTCAAAAGGGGAGGAGATGCCCGTAAAATCGGGGATTAAGCCTTGGCGGGCCTTGGCGTAGAGGCCCTTGACGTCGCGGGATTCGCAGACTTCCAGGGGGCAGTCGACGTAGATTTCGACAAAGCGCTCTGGGCCGACGATACTGCGCGCTTTCTCGCGGTCCGCGGCGAAGGGGCTGACAAAGGCGGTCAGGACGATGAGTCCGGCGTCGGCCATCAGTTTGGCCACTTCCGCCACGCGCCGAATGTTTTCCGTTCGGTCCGCCTCGCTGAAGCCGAGGTCGCCGTTTAGGCCATGGCGCAAATTGTCGCCATCCAGCAAAAAGGTGTGGCGGCCAGCCGCGTGCAGGGCTTGCTCCACCTCGTTGGCCAAGGTGCTTTTGCCGCTGCCGCTGAGTCCGGTGAACCAGAGGACTTGCCCGCGTTGGCCCAGGGCTTTTTCGCGGTCAGAAGGCCCAATTTGGTAGGCCTGGCGGACGACGTGTTCAGAGGATTTCATCGCTTAGAGGAAGTACAAATAGGTAAGGATAACGAGCGAGTACACGGCGGTCACCCAAGCGCCAAAGCGCAGGTAGTCGCGGGATTGGTAGGCGCCGGGGCCCATGACCATGAGGTTGGTTTGGTAGCCGAAGGGCGTTAAAAAGGCGTTGGAGGCGCCAAAGGCCAAGGCGAGGAAGCCGTGGAGGGGGCTGAGTTCGGGCTGGCTGGAAATGCAAACCGCCACTACGGGGAACATCAAGGCCACCGCAGCCACATTGGTCATCAAGTTGGTGAGCAGGGTCGTGGCGCCAAAAATTAGCAGGATCCACGTAAAGGCGGACCAGCTGGACGCCGCAGGGAGGTGGGCAAAGGCCTCCAAGATTAAGCCCGAATCCATCAAGGCTTTGGAGAAGCCCAGCGCGCACATGAGCACGACGATGAGTTCCCAGTCCAAGGACTTCTTGAAATCGCTCCAGCCGAGCCAGCCGACTGCCGCCAAAGTCGCCGCCAGGCCGAGCAGCATGGTTAAGAAGTCTAGGGCCCCCAGTGCATAGGCTGCTGCAAAGCCCACTGTTCCCGCTAGTAAAAGGGATTTTTTGCCCGCCGTTAAGGGCTCAACGGGGGCTTGGGTGGTCAAGCTGTAGAGGTGCTTGGATTCGGCCATGAGTTCGGCATGGCGCGCTCCGGCAATCACCAAAAGCAAGTCGCCGGCCTGCAAGACCATGTCGCCGATGCGTCCTTGCATGCGTTCGCCACGTCGGTGGACGGCCACGATGGCGGCATCGTAGCGCTGGCGGAACTGGGAGCCGCGCACTTGGGCGCCGACTAGGTCGCTGCCGGGGGGAATCATGACTTCGACTAAGGCCGAACTGGCGGCTCCCTGGGTCAAGTCTTCTTGCGGCAGGGCGAGGCCGGAATTGGAGCGCGTGAGTTCGCGCACTTCGTCCAAGGCACCGGCGAAGAAGAGGCGGTCGCCGCCTTCTAAAATTTCAGACGGGCTCACGGGCGCAATGAGGCGTTGGCCGCGGACAATTTCCACCAAAAACAAGCCGTGAACTTGGCGCAGCCCGGCGTCCTGAACGGACTTGCCGGTGAAGGGGCTTTGGGGGAGCACGCGGGTTTCAACGGTGTATTCGCGCGATTTCTCGGCGGTGTCGACGCTGTGCTTGGGGAGCGTTCGGCCCGCCAAAAGGGCCATCGCCAGGATGCCCAAACTGACGACCAACACGCCGGGCAGCAGGTAGTCGGTCGTGTGTAAAATTTTCAAGCCGTTCTCCTCCAGCAAGCCGTTGAGGACCAAATTGGTCGACGTGCCAATGACGGTGAGCATGCCGCCCAAGGTTGCGGCAAAGGCCAAGGGCATTAAGTAGGTGGAAGGCGTTTGGCGGTTGCGCAGGGCCCACTGCCGAATGGGGCCCATCAGCAAGGCCACGACCGCCGTGTTGTTGAGGACGGCCGAAAGCAACGCCGTCGGCGTTAACACCCGCAACAAAAATCCGCGTGGGCTGGCGTTCTGGGTCCAGCGTTGCAGCGCTTGCGCCAGGCCGAGCCGCGCCTGAACGGCGCCGGCGAGGACCATCAGCAGAAACAAGATGAGGAGGGAAGGCGTGGTCAGGGTGCCGAGGCAGCAGAAACAAGATGAGGAGGGAAGGCGTGGTCAATGTGCCGAGGAGCTCGGCCGCAGAGAGCTGACCGCTCAATACCAGGAACAAGCCGCCCGCCCCAAAGGCTTGCACCGGCTTGATCCGCTTGGAAAAAAGCGCTAGCACCACCATCAGGTAGACGAAGAGCAAGAGGACTTGGCTGCTGTTCATGGCCGACAAAGATAGAATATCCTACTAAAATGGTAGGAATTAAAATGTGGGG
>JAYQOY010000037.1:0-16659 GCA_038145075.1 Schleiferiaceae bacterium
CACCGGTACCTACCGCGAGGGCTGGGGCTTAGGGGAGTAGATGGCTAGAAGGCTAGAGGGCTAGAAGGCTAGAGGGCGAAGCCCGTGTTCCCTAGCGTGCCGCAGGCGCTCCCGAGCTTCACTCGGGGATGCGAACGACTCCACGGGCCTTCTTGCTCTTGCCTTTTTTATAGGTTTCGAACTGGTAGGCGACCGATAGCAAGGCCGCTTGACCGTTGAGGCCACCCGACATATAGCGGTTGGGCGACCAGGAGCCGTCGTTGTAATTGAATTGTGTGTTGAAGCCGGGATGGATTTCGGCCGCCACGTAAAAGTCTTGATTGATTCGGTACTGAATGCCCAAAACGTAAATCAGGTTAGGCATGATGTAGTAGTAGCTGTTGTCCGTGCCAGGGGGAACTTCTGAAACTGAACGGCTCATGCTCATCTCTGCGCCGACCAAGGGGCCATGGAAAAAGCGCAAGTTGCTATTGAGGTCTTTGCGCCATTCGCGACCGATAGAACCGCCTAGGCTCATCCACGTAGATTGCTGCTGGCTAGGCTCGTAGTAGTTGTGCCCAAATTGAATGTTGCCCATTTGCAAGCGCCAAACGGCCTGATCCGTTTTCCCGAATTTGTAAAGCGTTCTAAAATTCAGAGGCGCCCCGTACATGAAGCCGTAGGACTGCTCGAGCTGGATGCCGAGTTCGTGGTGGCGGGTGGTGGTTTGGGCCGAAAGTACACCCACTGCAAGTAGGCCTAAGATGGCGAAAGCGGTACGAAGTTTCATAGGGCAATTGTTTACCCCAAACCTAGCACAAATACCGGGCCGGGAAAAGGGCTAGGTAGCTAGAAAGCTAGAGAGCACGCGCTTCGCGCTGTAGCCTTTTCGCTTAAACGCTTAAACCCTTTTACCCTTAAACTTTTTGCTGGACCTTCGCCGCGCGCCGGGACTTTCCGTTGTTTTGCCAAGCTCTAGCCCTCTAGCCCTAAAACTCCAGAATCATCCCAATGGTGGGGAGCGTTCGGCCCGTGTCTGAGCGAAGAAGCTGCATTTGGTACCGGGTGGGATCGTTGGGATCAAGCAGGGGCGCCTTGGTATCCGCATCGCGCACCACGGTGAGGTAGGGCATGAGGGGAATGTCGCCGCTGGCCAAATTTTGGAGGTCCAAGAACCAGCTCAAGCTCCAGCCTTTGTGGGAGTAGGTCTTGTCAATGCGGAAGTCCAACTGGGTGAAAGAGGCCAAACGCTGACTGTTTACCTGCGCGTAGTCGAAAACGCCGCGCTGCAAAATGTCCCAGTTGCTAACGAGGGCGGACGCGCTTTCGTTGAAGGGGGTGTAGGGCGTTCCCGATGAATAGCGCCATTTGAGGCCCCATTGCCAGCCTTTGCCCCAAACTTTACCCGTGGTCAAGCTGAGGGTGTGGCGGCTATCCCACACCGAAGGTGCCCAGTCGCCTGATGCGGTTTGGAATTCGCTGATGCCGTAGTTGTAGGAGCCCATCCACCAGTAGTGGCCTTTGAGCTTTTGCTGGAGGAAGAGCTCAAATCCGTGGGCGCGGCCCATGGCTTTTGGAATAGAAGGTTGGTCGCCCACCGCCACATAGGCGCCGATGGCATTGGCGTAGGCGATTTGGTCGTTCACGAGGAAGGGCGCATTGCGGTAGCGCTTGCTGTAGACTTCCATGCTGACGCGGTAGGTCTTGCCGTTTTGGTATTCGACGCCTGCACCTAGGTGGTCGGTGGTCGTGAAGCGCGTGAAGCGACCGTGGTTGGTCGCGCGGTTCGCGGCCAAAAGAATGCCGGCGGGCATCTGCTGGTAACGTCCCACGTGGCTATTGGCCGTCCAATGCGAGGTGAGTTGGTATTTGTAGGAGGCGCGCGGGGAGAGCTGGGCCAAAGGATTGACCATGTTTAGGTTGAAATTGGAGGCGTCCATGCGGAGTCCAAGATTCAAGGTGCCGCGTCCGTTTTGGGAGGTCTTGGCGTAGGACGTGAATAGGCCAGCTTGCCCATAGCCCAAGGTGCTTTGAAGGTTGGTGGTGTCAATGCCAAGCAAACTGCCTTTGAGGGCCCACATGTCTACACCTAAAAGCACAGCCTCCAGGCTTCCACCGATGGTGAATTTGCTGTTTTCACCGTCCCAAACGCGTTCGTAGCGCATACGTGTGTGTTCTTCGTAGGAGCGGTAGCGAAGCTGGCGGTCGACCTCTTCGCTGGTGTTGCCCACAAATTTGTCCGCGTCATTGGTGATCCGGTCGTGGCTGAGGACCAAGGTTTGCAGGCCGTTGCTGCGGAAACGGCGGTAGCGTGCGCCCAGAACTTCGGTACTCTGCTGACCTTCAGGAATGTAGCCCACATTGTAGAGCAGGGCATCGCTGCCACGGCCCTCTTTGTAGACGCGGTAGGAATCCCATCCGCCGACGCCTAGAACCGTGAGATCGGCGTGGTCCCCGATGCGTGTGTAGTATTTAAACTGGGCATCTTGGTAGGTGGGAAGAACGGGGATGTTGAAGAGCTTGAAGTAGTGCTGGGAGAAGCTGTTTCGGGCCGAAACCATCAACCCAGAACGCTTCGATAAGGGCATCTCAACGGTGGCACCCACATCCGTCGCGCCCAAGGTCATCCGAACACCGGGGCGATCGCTACGCGCTTGGCGCAAATCCAGCTCCAATGCGCCGGAAAGCACGTTGCTCATGCTCGATGGGAAAGCGCCGGAGTACAAAGCCGCGCCTTGAATGAAGTCCATGTTGAGCAGGCTGACCGCACCGCCGCTTGCGCCTTGAATGCTAAAGTGGTTAATCGTCGGAAGATCAATGCCGTCCATGCGGTAGGCGTTTTCGCTGGAAGCCCCGCCGCGGATGGAAATGTTGTAGCCAAAGCTGGACTTGGGCAGAACGCCGGGGAAGCTTTGAATGGCCTTGCTGATGTCCAGGGTGGCGCCGGGCATGCGCTGCATTTCGGACCAGTTGATGTTTTTGATGGAAAGGGGCGTTTCCTCGGTCGTTTTAAACGCTTGAGCGCTCACGGAAACCTCATTGAGCTCGAGGCGTGGACGCTCCACTTCCACGAGGAGCTCGAGGGGCTTGACGCCGTTGAGCATCTGTTCGTGAAGCACTTTGAAGGACTGCCCGTCGGGGCTGCTGACCCGTATGTTGCACAAGCCGCTCGGTAAATTGCCAAAGTTGAAGGCGCCTTCTTGGGTAGCGGATTGTTCGGCTCTAAAGTCGCCCTGGACGACGGCTACGCGGTAGCCCGCTGCGGGATCCAAACTTCCTTCAAAAACGATCTGTCCGCGGAGGACCGCATTTTGCGCTTCTGCGGCGAACGGCAGGAGCGTCAAAATGAAAAATGCCCGAAAAATTGTTTTCACGCCGCGAAAGTAGAAGCCCCGCAGCGCCAAGGATACCCAAAAAAGTAAAAAAGTAGCCCTACTGGTTGTACTGGTTCATGGCCATTTGGGGGCCGGCGAGTACAAAGGTTTCGAGCAATTTGATGGCGCGCTCCACGCCGGGGGTGATGAACTCCATTTCGGTGGCTTGCCACTTGCCTAACACGAAGTCGACTTGCTGTCCCTTGGGAAAGTGTTGGCCAATGCCAAAGCGCAGGCGCGCATAGTCCTGGCGGCCCAGTACCGCCTGGATATCTTTCAATCCATTGTGGCCGCCATCCGAACCTTTCGTCTTGAGTCGAACCTTCCCAATCTCCAAAGCCAACTCATCCAAAATGATGACCACGTTTTCCAAGGGAATTTTTTCCTCTTCCATCCAATAGCGGACGGCCTTTCCACTCAAATTCATAAAAGTGGTAGGCTTGATCAGGATGACCTGACGGCCTTTGAGTTTAAGCTCCGCGCGGTCGGCATACCGCGCGGGGCTAAAAACAGACGTGGACGCCTGAGCCCAGGCGTCCACGATGTCAAATCCTATATTGTGTCGCGTCTGGGCATACTCGGGACCCGGGTTGCCCAACCCAACCATTAGGAATTTTTTCATTCAGCAGCTGCTTCGGTAGCTTCAGCGCCTTCAGCAGCAGCTTCAGCGCCTTCAGCACCTTCTTCAGTTTCTTCTTCGTCAGCAACAGCCTTACGAGACATTTTGATGGTCACAACAACCGCTGCGTCTGAATTCAAAATTTCAAAGGGCTTACCCGCTTTCACGTCGCTCACGCGCACGGACTGGCCAATACGGAGTTCGGTGATATCGTGCTCGATGACCGAAGGAAGATCGTTGATGTGGCCCTTGATGCGCAAAGAGCGAAGAACCGACTTCAACTTACCACCGTTGCGGACACCACGAGCGTTACCGGTCATCACAACAGGTACGTCAATCGTTACAGCCTTGCCTTCCACAACTTCAATCAAGTCCATGTGGATCAATTGGTCCGTCAAAGGATGGAACTGCATGTCTTGGATAACCGCTTGGATGGCCTTGCCGTCCAATTCGATGTTAGCTACGCGAGCTTCCGCCGTGTACACCAAATCGCGGAAAGCGAGGATGGGGGCACTGAAGTGGATAGGCTCGTTACCGCCATAAACAACGCAGGGAACTTGGCCTTCTGCGCGAACTGCTTTAGCGTACTTGCTACCGAGGTCGGTGCGGACAGTTCCTTTAATGGTTACGGATTGCATGGGGATGGAGATTTCAGAGTTTACATTACAAAGTGGCCGCTGATGGACTCGTTAGAGTTCACCTTGTGCATCACTGCGGCAAAGAGTTTACCAATAGGGACGACCCGAATCTTAGAAGACGTTTGGGTCTGAGGAATCGTATCGGTGATGACCAATTCTTGAAGCGCCGAATTTTCAATGCGCTCTACGGCATTGCCCGAAAGCACGCCATGCGTACAATAGGCACGAACTGACTTGGCGCCTTGTTCCATGAGCATATCAGCCGCTTTGGTGAGGGTGCCTGCCGTATCGACCATATCGTCAAGCAGCACCACATTGCGGCCAGCTACGTCGCCGATGACGGTCATCTTGTCGATGACGTTGGCTTTTTTGCGCTGCTTGTAGCAGATAACGACTTCAGCACCCAACTGGTTGCCGTAGGCCGTAGCGCGCTTGGAACCGCCCATGTCGGGAGACGCAATGGTCAAATCGTCCAACTTGAGGCCTTCGATGTCCGAAATGAAGAGCGTCGAAGAATACAAGTGATCTACAGGGCGCTCAAAGAAGCCCTGGATCTGATCCGCGTGGAGGTCCATGGTCATCACGCGTGTGGCGCCAGCTGCTTCAATCAGCTTGGCAACCAACTTGGCGGTGATGGGAACACGGGGCTTGTCCTTGCGGTCTTGGCGTGCGTAGCCAAAGTAGGGGATGACTGCCGTCACGTGGCGGGCAGAGGCGCGCTTGGCGGCGTCAATCATCTGCAAGAGTTCAAACAAATTGTCTGAATTCGGCATCGTGCTCTGAATCAAAAACACCCGGCTACCGCGGACCGATTCCTCAAAAGAGGGCTGGAATTCACCGTCTGAAAAATTCAGCATGTTGACTTTGCCCAAAGGCTGGCCATAGGCCTCTGCAATAGAGGCAGCTAGCGATTCGGAAGCTTGTCCTGCGAAAATTTTTGCTACGGGCTCCATACTTTTGACAAAACGGGGGTGCAAATGTATGCAATTTGTGCGTATGTTTGCGCTCCACAAATGCCCAGGTGGCGGAATTGGTAGACGCGCACGACTCAAACTCGTGTTCCCCTGGAGTGCGGGTTCGATTCCCGCCCTGGGCACTCTCTCAAAAAGTGCTCGCAAACTCATGAACAAACAAGAAAAGTACGACCGAGCCTATCTCAGGTTGGCTTCGGAATGGTCGGAACTTTCTTACTGCGAGCGCCGCAAGGTGGGTGCCCTCATCGTCAAAGGCCGAATGATTATTTCGGACGGCTACAACGGAACGCCATCGGGATTTGAAAATGTCTGCGAAGACGACCAAGGGTTTACCAAATGGTACGTGCTTCACGCAGAGGCCAATGCCATCCTCAAAGTGGCGGGCTCTACCCAGAGCTGCGAAGGTGCTACGCTGTACCTGACCATGTCCCCCTGCACCAACTGTAGTAAGCTTATTCACCAAGCAGGCATCAAGCGCGTGGTGTATGCCACGGAATACAAAGACCTTTCAGGCGTAGATTTCTTACGACGCGCTGGGGTGATTACGGAGTTTTTGCCACCTGTAGCCGGCTAGCATCCATGGAGCTGTAGCATAACGCAGCTCAATTTCACCTCAAGTTGATCCATAAAAAAAGCCGCCCCTCGGGGCGGCTTTCTGTCTTAGAAACTGTCGAAAATTATTCGGCAGATGCTTCTTCACCTTCAGCGGCAACTTCCTCAGCACCTTCGGTAGCCTCGGCAGCCTCTTCGGTAGCCTCCTCAGCGGGAGCCTCTTCAGCAACTACTTCTTCAGTGGTCTCTTCAACAGCTGCTTCTTCAGCGGCGTTGTTACAAGCAACAAAGGCAACCATGGCCAGTGCGCTTAGAAAAAAGCTTACTTTTTTCATTTTGATTGGGGTTTTTTAGGTTGAGATCTCAAAATCTTGAATCAAAGGTAGATAAATATTGCACCCGTGCAAATGCGGCAGAAAATATTTACACCTTCTTCAACAAACTCTCCATCGAGGCAATCTCCTTGATAATCAATGCCAATTCGGTTCGATGCACGCGCTTTTGACTCATACTGTCGCGGTCGCGAAGGGTAACGGTGCCATCTTCCAAACTTTGGTGGTCCACTGTGATGCAAAGGGGCGTTCCAATAGCGTCCTGCCGGCGGTAGCGCTTTCCAATGGCGTCTTTTTCATCAAAGGCCATTTGGAAGTCGAATTTGAGGTCGTCGTAAACGCTTCGCGCCAATTCAGGCAGGCCGTCTTTTTTCAGCAAAGGCAGGATGGCTGCTTGTGTCGGGGCCAAGGCGTGGGGTAGCCGGAGTACGGTGCGCGTGCTACCGTCTTCCAAGGATTCTTCCTCTAGGCTCTGGCTGAGAACACTCAGGAACATTCGGTCCAAACCTATAGACGTCTCTACGACATAGGGAGTGAAGTTTTGGTTGGTTTCTGGATCAAAGACCTGCTGTTTTTTACCAGAGAATTCCGCGTGGCGGCCTAAGTCAAAATCGGTCCGACTGTGAATGCCCTCAATTTCTTTAAAGCCAAAAGGAAATTCAAATTCAATATCGGCCGCGGCATTCGCATAGTGGGCCAGTTTGTCGTGGTCGTGGTAGCGGTAGTGCGAGGCATTAAAACCCAAGGCCAAATGCCAGCGCAAACGGGCCTGCTTCCAATGTTCGTACCACTCCATTTCGGAGCCAGGCATCACAAAGAATTGCATCTCCATTTGTTCGAATTCGCGCATGCGGAAAATGAACTGACGCGCAACGATTTCATTCCGAAAGGCCTTTCCAATTTGAGCGATACCAAAGGGGATCTTCATGCGCCCCGTCTTGTATACGTTTAGGAAGTTCACAAAGATGCCTTGCGCGGTTTCTGGGCGCAGGTAAAGGTCACTGGCGCCTTCAGCTACTGAACCCATTTTGGTGGCGAACATCAAATTGAATTGACGTACTTCCGTCCAATTGCTGCTTCCGCTTACCGGGCATACAATGCCTTCGTCTACAATGACTTGGCGCACAGCCTCTAGGTCGTCAACCTCCATGGCCTTCACAAAGCGTGCAATGACTTCGTCTGCCTTCTCTAAATAGCCCATGACCCTCGGGTTGGTGCTGCGGTAGAGGTCGGCGTCAAAGCTTTCGCCAAATCGCTTCGCGGCTTTCTCAACTTCTTTGTCTGCCTTTTGGCGCAACTTTTCGGCATGCTCTTCTATGAGCACATCCGCACGGTAGCGCTTCTTGCTGTCTTTGTTGTCAATCAAAGGATCGTTGAAAGCATCGACGTGGCCACTTGCCTTCCACACCGTAGGGTGCATGAAAATGGCCGAATCCAATCCCACAACATGCTCGTTCAGCTGCACCATAGAACGCCACCAAAAATTCTTGATATTGTTCTTCAGAAGCACACCATTCTGGCCATAGTCGTAGACCGCAGATAGGCCGTCGTAGATTTCGCTGCTTTGAAAAACGAAACCATACTCTTTGGCGTGGGAAATGACGCGCTTAAATGCTTCTTCAGGGGAGGTAGACATAGATACTGTGTGCTAAAGCGATTAACGAAGGCAAAGGTCGGGATTTGGTTGGAGATAGCTGTATGCAGGGGGGTAAACCCGGATTCACAGGCCTTATCCAATCAAACTGGCAATGTTTGCGGTGAATAGACGTACGGCAATGGCCATAAGAATAATGCCAAAGACTTTGCGCACTACGGCGATGCCATTTTTCCCCAACCAACGTTCTAGGTGACGTGTATTCTTGAGGACAATATAGACGAGCGCGGCATTAATAAGTATGGCAATTAAGATGTTCTCCGTGGCATATTCGCTTCGGATAGAAATCAGCGTCGTCAAGGTGCCGGCGCCGGCGATCAACGGAAAGGCGATGGGAACGATGCTGGCAGACTCGGGCTCGGCCTCGCGGTAGATGCGAACGCCCAAAATCATTTCAAGTGCCAAGAAAAACAAGACCAGCGAGCCGGCCACCGCAAAAGAGGCGACGTTGACCCCAAACAAGCCCAGCAAGTCTTCGCCCACAAACAAGAACAAAAGCATAATGGCTGTGGCTGCTACCGTGGCCTTTTCACTCTGAATGTGGCCCACCTTGTCGCGCAGGGAGATAATGATGGGGATACTGCCAATGATGTCGATAACGGCAAATAGAACCATCGTGGCGGAGAGAATTTCAGCAAAATTCATGGCGGGCAAAGGGCTTTGAATATGACCCCACAAAGGTAGACCTTTGGGCAATGATTCAGATTGGCGATACCATTGTTTCCCAGGTGGCCTTTGAGCACGCCTTTTGCTGCGACTTGTCCAAATGCAAAGGTGCCTGCTGTGTCGAAGGCGATGCAGGAGCCCCCTTGCAGGAAGCAGAGGTGAAAATCTTGGCTGAAATCCAGGATAAAATTCGGCCCTTTTTGCGCCCAGAAGGCCTTAAGGCCATTGCGGAACAAGGCCCGTCTGTTCGAGACAACGATGGGGAGTGGGTTACCCCCCTAGTTGAAGGGAAAGAATGTGCCTATGTCGTCTTTGACGGGGGCGTTGCCAAGTGCGGTATTGAACAAGCCGCTACTGCAGGCGCGGTTGATTGGCCCAAGCCCATTTCCTGCCATCTGTATCCGATTCGAGTGACCAAATACAAGGATTTTGACGCTTTGAATGTGCACCATTGGACCGTCTGCGAACCCGCATGTAGCCTGGGTCAAGAGCTCAAGTTGCCTGTTTTCAGGTTCTTAAAGGGCGCCTTAGTGCGCGCTTATGGAGAAGCCTGGATGGAGGAGGCTGAAGAGATCTATTCCTTCCTGGAAAATCAGAAATCCAACGAGGGTTATTAACAATTGATGTGTATTTCTTTGTCCCATGCAGGCAAAAAAATAGTTGCACATGTGTAACCCTTAGGATTTGCGGTATTTGAGACGACATGGGAGTGTTCAGAATGTTGAAAACTCCGGTTCAATGTTCAAATCTATCCCTTGCGATTCCACCCTCGCTTTCCAAGATTTGTAAAGCTCATCAGCGGACATCTTCCCCGGTCTCCCAGACATAGATCCCGCTAAAATGCACCTAAATTATACGTAACCATCTCGCCGTGAGGCGATTAACGCTGTAAAATTATGAGCGCAGAGAACGCCGCTATGGAACCCATTTTGACCGACAATCCCAATCGTTTCGTGCTATTTCCCATTGAGCACAACGACATTTGGGACATTTATAAAAAGGCCGAGGCGAGTTTCTGGACAGCGGAAGAAATCGATCTGCACCAGGACATCACGGACTGGGAAAACAAGCTCACCGCAGACGAGCAGTACTTCATCAAACACATCTTGGCCTTCTTCGCGGCCTCAGATGGTATTGTCAATGAAAATTTGGCCGAGAACTTCGTGAACGAGGTGCAGTACACAGAGGCCAAATTCTTCTACGGCTTCCAAATCATGATGGAGAACATCCACAGCGAAACGTATTCCCTCTTGATTGACACGTATGTCAAGGACAAGGCGGAACGCAACCGCTTGTTCAATGCCATTGAGACCTTTGATGCTATCAAGAAAAAAGCGGATTGGGCTTTGCGTTGGATTGAATCTCCTTCCTTTGCCGAGCGCTTGATCGCCTTCGCAGCCGTGGAGGGCATCTTCTTCAGCGGCGCGTTTTGTTCCATTTTCTGGTTGAAGAAGCGCGGCTTGATGCCAGGTTTGACCTTTTCCAACGAGCTGATCAGCCGTGACGAGGGTATGCACTGCGACTTTGCGGTTCACTTGCACAACAACCACTTGGTGAATAAGGTGCCTCAGGAGCGCATCAACCAAATCATTACCGAGGCTTTGGCGATTGAACGTGAGTTCATCACCGAATCCCTCCCCGTGGACCTCATCGGCATGAACAGCCGTTTGATGGTTCAGTACTTGGAGTTTGTGGCAGACCGTCTCTTGACCGAATTGAACTGCCCCAAGGTCTACAATTCTGAAAACCCCTTTGATTTCATGGATATGATCTCGCTCGAGGGCAAAACCAACTTCTTCGAAAAGCGCGTTTCCGATTACCGCAAAGCAGGTGTGGGCATGGAGCAAGAATCCACGGCGGACACGTTCAAGTTTGACTCCGACTTCTAAGCTTCCCCCTCATGATGCATGTACTTAAGCGCGATGGCCGCAAGGAAGCCATCAAATTTGATAAAATCACGGCCCGAATTCAGAAGCTCTGCTATGGCCTAAGCCCATTAGTAGACCCCGTGGCCGTAGCCATGCGTGTTATCGAAGGTCTTTACGACGGGGTAACCACCTCGGAGTTGGACAGTCTTGCCGCTGAGACGGCCGCCTCTATGACGGTGCGCCACCCAGACTTCGCCCTCTTGGCCGCACGTATCGCTGTATCCAACCTGCACAAGAACACCAACAAGTCCTTCACGGAGACGATGCGGGATCTGCACCAATACGTCAGCCCCAAAACGGGATTGAAGGCGCCATTGATTGCTGATGACGTGATGGAAATCATCGAAGCCAACAGCGAATTGTTGGATTCGACGCCCATTTACGACCGCGATTTCAACTACGACTACTTTGGGTTCAAGACCTTGGAGCGCTCCTACCTTTTGCGCACCAACGGCGAAATTGCCGAACGCCCCCAGCAGATGCTGTTGCGCGTTGCCATCGGTATCCACAAAGAAGACATTCAAGCTGCGGTGGAGACCTACGACGGTATGTCGAAGGGCCTTTACACCCATGCTACCCCCACGCTTTTCAATGCGGGCACCCCCAAGCCGCAGATGTCCAGCTGCTTCTTGCTCCAAATGAAAGACGACAGCATCGATGGCATCTACGACACCTTGAAGCAGTGCGCTAAAATCAGCCAAAGTGCGGGCGGCATTGGCCTGAGCATTCACAACATTCGTGCGACGGGGTCGTACATCCGTGGCACCAATGGAACGTCAAACGGATTGATCCCCTTGCTCCGTGTATTCAACGATACGGCCCGCTACGTCGACCAAGGCGGCGGCAAGCGTAAAGGATCCTTTGCCATGTACCTGGAGCCCTGGCACGCCGACGTGTTTGACTTCTTGGATCTCCGCAAGAACACGGGTAAAGAAGAGCAGCGCGCTCGTGACTTGTTCTACGCCCTTTGGATTCCCGACCTCTTCATGCAACGCGTGGAAGAAGACGCCAAGTGGACCTTGATGTGCCCCAACGAGTGCCCCGGGTTGTACGATACCTATGGCGCCGAATTTGAGGCCCTCTACATCAAGTACGAGTCGGAAGGAAAAGGCCGAAAGACCATTGCCGCCCGGGAGCTTTGGACCAAAATCATGGAAGCCCAAATTGAAACGGGCACGCCGTACATGCTCTACAAAGACGCGTGTAACGCAAAATCCAACCAGAAAAATTTGGGCGTCATTCGCTCGTCCAATCTCTGTACAGAAATCATCGAGTACACCGCTCCAGACGAAGTCGCAGTATGCAACCTTGCGTCCATTGCCCTCCCCAAATACGTGGAAGACGGCGCCTTTGACCACCAAATGCTCTACGACGTCACCTACAAAGTGACGAAGAACCTGAACTGCGTTATTGATGTCAACTACTACCCAGTTCCTGAAGCGCGCAACTCCAACATGCGCCACCGCCCCATAGGACTGGGTGTTCAGGGCTTGGCCGATACCTTCATCAAACTTCGCTTGCCCTTTACGAGTCAGGAAGCACGCCAGCTGAACCAAGATATTTTTGAGACCATCTACTTTGCGGCTGTGGCGGCATCGTGCGACCTAGCTGCCG
This sequence comes from Schleiferiaceae bacterium, assembly GCA_038145075.1. Classification (GTDB taxonomy): domain Bacteria; phylum Bacteroidota; class Bacteroidia; order Flavobacteriales; family Schleiferiaceae; genus TMED14. The sequence continues at coordinate 12,331 of JAYQOY010000037.1, forward strand.
AACACGGTGCCTATGAAACGTATGAGGGTTCGCCAATTTCACAAGGAGAATTCCAACACAACTTGTGGGGTAAAAAAGACAGCGAGCTCAGCGGCCGTTGGGATTGGGAAGCACTTCGCAAGAAAGTGAAAAAGCACGGCGTCCGGAACTCCCTGCTACTTGCCCCTATGCCCACGGCATCCACCTCGCAAATCTTGGGCAACAACGAATGCTTTGAGCCCTACACGAGCAACCTGTACACGCGCCGCGTGCTTTCGGGAGAATTCATTGTGGTGAACAAGCATCTGCTGGTAGATTTGGTGAAGCTTGGCCTCTGGAACGAAGACGTGAAGAATGCCATCATGGCCAACAACGGTTCGATTCAAAGCATTGAAGGCATTCCCGACAACATCAAGGAGCTCTACAAAACCGTTTGGGAAATGTCCATGCGCGATATCATCGACATGGCCGCTGACCGCGGTATGTTCATCGACCAAAGCCAATCCCTCAACCTCTTTGTGGAGTCGCCCAACATGGGCAAGCTCACCTCCATGCACTTCTACGCATGGAAGAAGGGTCTGAAGACCGGCATGTACTACCTCCGAACCAAAGCAGCATCCGCGGCCATCAAGTTTACGGTGAAGAAAAAAGCCGAAGCACTGTCAGGCCATGAAGATGCCTTTGAAAACATGCCAGCCTCTGCGGAAGCTGCAGCCGTATCCGTGGAGCCTAGTAAGGTATACACGGCCGAAGAAGCCGTGGCCTGCTCCCTAGACAATCCAGATGCGTGCGAGGCCTGTGGCTCGTAAACTCGCAAAGAATGCACGATCTAAACTCCGCCCACGGGCGGAGTTTTTTTTGGCCTGAACAAAAGTTAGATAGGTTGAAATTTATGGGCTAACCCTTTGTTTTTAAGTAGAATAATGGTACTTTCAACCTAATCAATATCCATTGTACCCATGGCAGAGCGTGACACACGCGATCGAAACAGCCCAGAAGAGCGCTTGAGCCGACGGGAACGCTTGGCTGCCCGCCGCCGAATGGAAGCGGAACGCGACAAAGCCTCCCTGTCGACCACAGTGATGGTCATTGTTTTTATAGCGGTGATCGTCGGCTTCGCTATCTGGCTGACGAGCTGAGTTTACCGCCGTACCTTCGCCGGGCATGAAAAGCTGGGCAACGATTATTGGCGGAGGCATTGGTTGGGCCCTTGGTGGCGGCCCAATAGGGGCCATTTTGGGTGCGGCTTTGGGAAATTCCCTATCGGACTACTTTTCAGATTCTTCGGAGCGTTCAGAAAATCGTTCGGAACAAGACTTCCATGCGAGTTTGCTCATCTTGGCGTCCATCGTCATTAAAGCGGACGGCCGAGTAGATGAACGGGAATTGACGTTTGTTCGGGAGCATTTTCGGAAGTGGTTTGGCGAGGAAAAGGCCAACCAAAGTTTTAAAGCGTTTAAGGAGGTTGTGAAGGAGAAGCCTGCCATTACGCAGGTTTGCCAACAGGTGCGTCGTCATATGTCCATTCAGGGCCGAATTCAGCTCATCGCCTTCCTCTTTGGCCTAGCGCATGCCGACGGGAGTATGACGGCCGATGAGCGTCAACAAATTGCCCGAATTGCGGGTTACCTAGGCATACATCCCAATGATTTTCGTCGTTTGGAAGCGGTACACCGACCTGCGGCACCGAATCCCTACGAAGTTTTGGGACTGCCCCAGACAGCCACGGATGCAGACCTTAAAAAGACCTACCGAAGCCTCGTGAAAAAATACCATCCAGATGCCCTTCATGGTCTTGGGGAAGCGGCGGTAAAGGAAGCGGAGGCGACGTTTAGAAAGATTCAAGAGGCCTACGACCATATTTGCAAACAACGCGGACTTAAATGAGCTTTCGAGCCCCCATACAGGCAGAGCTAAAACGCTTTGACGAGGATTTCCCTAAAGCCTTCAGCACCAAGGTCCCTTTGATGGATTTAGTGCTCCGCTATGCCGTGAAGCAAAAGGGGAAACGCTTGCGTCCGGCGCTGGTCTTCCTGACGGCCAAGAGTTTCTCATCCGCGGAATCCTCGCCACGCGTCCAACGTGGCGCCGTGCTCGTGGAGCTCATGCACACCGCTACGCTCATTCACGACGACGTGGTGGACGATGCCAATACCCGACGAGGTGCGTTCAGTATTTCTGCGCTTTGGAAGAATAAGATTGCGGTGTTGGTGGGCGATTACATGCTCTCGCGCGTGCTCTTATTGGCGGTGGAAAACGAAGACCACGATCTCTTGAAGTTGGTAAGTCGGGCCGTGAAGGAAGTCAGCGAGGGAGAGCTGTTGCAGATTGAAAAGGCGCGCCGTTTGGACATCACGGAAGAGGTCTATGACGCCATCATTGAAAAGAAGACGGCCTCCTTGATGGCTGCGTGTTGTGCGGTCGGTGCTGCTGCGGCCGACCAGGGGGCGGAACAAATCGCGAACGCACATGCATTCGGTCTGGCCTTGGGCATGGCCTTCCAAATCCAAGACGACTTGCTGGACTACCATGCATTTGGAACGAGTGGAAAACCGACGGGCATTGACGTCAAGGAGCAGAAAATGACCTTGCCCTTGATTTATGCCTTGTCAGTGGCATCGGCTTCGGATAAAAAGGCGTTGAAGCGCATTGTGAAGAACAAAAAGGACGATCCACAGAGCATTCAATGGCTGATGGAAAAAGTTCGGGAACTGGGCGGTATAGACTATGCCCAGAAGCGTATGGCGGAATGGCAAGCCTTGGCCCGAACCCACCTACAAACCTTCCCAGAAGGACCCGCGCGTCAAGCACTCGACGAATTGGTCGATTACATGGGCAATCGCGTGGCGTAACGGGCCAAAAACGGTACCTTTAACCTATGGGCCGCATTACCGCTTCCTGCGTGGAAAAAATTCTAGATTCCGTTCGAATTGAGGAAGTTGTAGGGGATTTCGTCCAGCTTAAAAAGAGCGGTTCGAGCTTCAGAGGACTTAGCCCCTTTACCCAAGAAAAGACGCCGTCCTTCTACGTCGTCCCTTCCAAGCAAATTTTTAAAGATTTCTCCTCGGGGAAAGGGGGTTCGGCCGTCACGTTTTTGATGGAGCACGAGCAAATGACCTATCCGGATGCACTGCGCTGGCTCGCGAAGAAATACAACATCGAGCTCGAAGAAGAGGCTTCTTCGGAAGAAGCGGACGAGGCGCGCAACATTCGGGAAAGTTTGTTGGCGGTCAATGCCTTTGCAGCGAAGCAGTTTTCGAGCTGGATGTGGGAGGATGCCGTGGGCCGCTCGGTAGGCTTGTCCTACTTCCGCGAGCGCGGATTTACCGAAGACACCATTCACCGCTTTGAACTGGGCTTCCACTTGGAGGGCCGCGAAAGTTTTTACGATGCCGCAGTGGCTGCAGGTTACCAAGCCGAGTACCTGGTAGGTACCGGGCTTTGCATTGCCCGGGAGGACGGAAGCCACATCGACCGCTTTTGGGGCCGCGCCATGTTCCCCATTCACAGTTTGGGTGGGCGCATTGTGGGCTTTGGTGGACGGGTTCTCAAGACCGATGCCAAAACCGCCAAGTACCTCAACAGCCCGGAGTCTGAAATCTACCACAAGAGCCGCGTCGTCTATGGCCTCTTCCAGGCCAAACAAAGCATCGCGCGCCAGGACCGCTGTTACATTGTCGAGGGCTATACGGACGTTATCAGCCTTTCACAGGCGGGGGTCCAGAATGTCGTTTCCTCGTCGGGCACGGCCCTTACGGTCGAGCAAATCCGACTCATCAAGCGCCTTACGTCCAATGTCACCTTGCTCTACGATGGTGACGCGGCGGGTATTCGGGCCTCTTTCCGTGGGATTGATTTGCTGCTGGAAGAGGGCATGCTCGTGCGGGCCGTTCCATTGCCCGAAGGGGAGGACCCGGATTCGCTCGCGCGTTCCATGGACACCGAAGCGCTGCAAGCCTATTTGACGGAGCACGAGGTGGATTTCATGCAGTTCAAGTCGGACCTCCTCATTGAGTCTGCCGGCAGGGACCCCATCAAACGGGCCGAACTCGTCAAAGACATCGTGCACTCTATAGCGAAGATTCCCAACGCCATTCTTCGCGAGGTCTACCTGCGGGATTCCGCGCAGCGCTTGGGGATGGAAGAGCGCAGTCTCTTCGCCGAGTTGGACCGAATTCGGGCAGCCGACGGCCGGGCGGCGAAGCGCGAGCAAGAGCGGCAGCAGCCGGAGGGGCCCACCTTGGTGGTGACTCCCGCGCCGGTGGTGGACCAGCGCCCGCCCGCCGTGGAAGAGGCCCTTATGCGGATTCTCCTGCTGCATGCGAACGATCGAATTACCGGCAAAACGGA
>JAYQOY010000038.1:0-16394 GCA_038145075.1 Schleiferiaceae bacterium
CAGCCGGGAATAATCGTTTTAATGCGGTCAATGAGGGCCAAATACTCCTCGCGGTTGTGCCCGCGGTTCATCTCCTTCAAGATGCGTGAACTGCCGCTCTGCACCGGCAAGTGGATGTACTTGCAAATGTTCTTGTGCGCCGCAATGGCATGGAGCACCTCGTCCTTCATGTCCTGCGGGTTGGAGGTCGAGAACCGAATGCGCATCTGGGGCACCGCCTCCGCCACCATGTGCAGCAAGTCCGCAAAATGCACGGCCGTCGCCTGGGCCATGGGGCTGGCCTTGCTAAAATCCTTCTTCAAGCCACCGCCGTACCAGAGGTAGCTGTCGACGTTTTGGCCCAGGAGCGTCACCTCCTTGTAGCCGTCTTTCCACAGCTGCGTGCATTCCTCCACAATCGTCTGGGGATTGCGGCTGCGCTCGCGGCCTCGGGTAAAGGGAACCACACAGAAGGTGCACATGTTGTCGCAGCCTCGGGTGATGGAGACAAAAGCGGTTACGCCATTGCCGCCCAATCGGACCGGCTCAATGTCGTGGTAGGTTTCTTCTTTGGAGAGAATCACGTTGACCGCCTTCCGGCCGCCGTCCAATTCCTCGAGCAGGTTGGGCAGATCGCGGTAGGCATCGGGGCCCACCACGAGGTCGACCAGCTTTTCTTCCTCAAAGAATTTCTCCTTCACGCGCTCCGCCATGCAGCCCAAGACGCCAATCTTCAGTTCGGGCTTGGTCTGCTTCAACGTATTTAATTGGTCCAAACGGTTGCGCACCGTCTGTTCGGCCTTCTCGCGGATGGAACAGGTATTGAGCAGCACCAAATCTGCCTCTTCGGCATTGGTCGTCGTCTCATAGCCCTCCTTTTGAAGGATGGAGGCCACAATTTCACTGTCCGAAAAGTTCATCTGGCAGCCGTACGACTCGACAAACAATTTCTTGCCCGTACCGCTTCCTTCTAGCACCAAGGCTTCGCCTTGTCGATTTTCTGCCAACATTTCACGTTCAGCGTTGTTCTGTTCCATACTGCGAAATTACGGACTACGTCCGGAGTTTGTGACAAAATGTCAGTAAACGATTTTTTGCATTTTACTAACGCTCGGTCCTTTACTTTGTGCGCTCAAATCCAATCCTCATGGCAAAAAACCTGGTCATCGTCGAGTCGCCCGCCAAGGCGAAAACCATCGAAAAATTCCTGGGCCCCGACTTCAAAGTGGAGTCCAGCTTTGGCCACATCCGTGATTTGCCCGCCCGCGACCTGGGCGTGGACTTGGAGCACGACTTCGCCCCCAAATACGCCGTCAGCGCAGATAAAAAGGACGTCGTCAAGAAACTGAAAAAGCTCGCCAAGGAATCGGAAACGGTCTGGCTCGCGTCCGATGAGGACCGCGAAGGGGAAGCCATCGCTTGGCACCTAGCGGAAGCCCTGGAACTCGACGCCCTAAAGACCAACCGCATTGTCTTTCACGAGATTACCAAAGGCGCTATTGTCAAGGCCATCGAGGAGCCCCGACGCATCGACATGGACTTGGTGAACGCCCAGCAAGCGCGACGCGTCCTGGACCGAATTGTCGGCTTTGAGCTCTCCCCCGTGCTCTGGAAAAAAGTGAAGCGAGGCCTCAGCGCGGGCCGCGTACAATCCGTTGCGGTCCGCCTCATCGTGGAGCGCGAACGCGAAATCCAAGCCTTCCAGTCCGAAAGCGACTTCCGCATTCACGCGCAATTTGCCAATGTACAGGGTCAGCCTTTCCACGCCGAAATGCCCCAAGGCATCGGCGAGCAATCGGCCGTAGAATCGACCCTCGCCTCCCTCGGCAGCCAACCCTTCCACGTGGCCGACCTCGAAAAGAAAGCCGCCACCCGGAAACCCGCTGCCCCCTTCACCACCTCGACGCTGCAGCAGGAAGCCTCCCGCAAACTGGGCTTCTCCGTGAACCGCACCATGTCGCTGGCTCAAGGGCTTTACGAAAACGGATTCATCACCTACATGCGTACGGATTCGGTGAATTTGAGTCAGGAAGCCCTGCAAGGCGCCGCCGCCGCGATTAGCGCGCAGTACGGCGCCAACTACGTGCAGACTCGAATGTTCAGCACCAAGGCCAAGGGCGCCCAGGAAGCGCACGAAGCCATTCGGCCTACCAATTTGGGCGTGCAGAATGCCGGCCTAGATTCGGCCCAAAAGCGCCTCTACGATCTGATCTGGAAGCGCACCATGGCCTCTCAAATGGCCGATGCCAAATTGGAGCGCACCACGGCACAGCTCGAAAATGCCGCCGGCCTCCGCTTTGTGGCACGCGGCGAAATGATCGCCTTTGACGGCTTCTTGAAAGTCTACCGAGAAGGTGTGGACGAGGAAGAAGAGGACACCGGCCTACTCCCCACCTTGGCGAAAGGCGACGCCGTCACCTTGCTTCAAGCCACCGCGCAGCAGCGCTTCACCCGCCCTCCTGGCCGCTTCACGGAAGCTACGCTGGTAAAAGCCTTGGAAGAGCTGGGCATTGGCCGTCCATCCACCTATGCCCCAACGATTACGACCGTTCAAAAGCGCGGCTACATTCAAAAAGGCACCAACGAAGGCGTCGAACGCCCGTTCTCGGTGGGCACGTTTAAGAATGGCGCGTGGACCTGGGAGGAGCGTTCGGAAAAAACCGGTTCGGACAAAGGCCGCATGGTCCCCACCGACATGGGCAACATCGTGACAGATTTCTTGAACGAGCACTTCACCTCCGTCATGGATTACCAATTCACGGCGAAGATGGAAAGCGACTTTGACTTGGTAGCGGATGGCAAAGTGCCCTGGACCGAGGTCTTGGCCGATTTCTATCGGGATTTCAACCAATTAATTGTGGATTCGGCCGATGCGGATCGCGCAAGTGGCCAACGTCATTTGGGCGAGGATCCCGTCTCTGGAAAGCCGGTCTATGCCCGAATCGCACGCTTCGGCGCCGTCGTCCAATTGGGCGAAACCTCGGAAGAGGAAAAGCCGCGCTTCGCGGGCATTCCAGAGGGACTTTCGGTCGAAACCATCACGCTCCAACAGGCCTTGGCCCTCTTCGCACTGCCGCGCACCTTGGGCACCTACGAAGGACAAACCTTGAAAGCCAGCATCGGCCGATTTGGCCCGTACGTCCAAGTCGGGAAAACCTTTGTGAGCCTGCCCGCCGAGTTCAGCCCGTACACGGTAACGGAAGCGCAAGCCATCGAACTCATCCAAGCCAAAGCCCAAGCAGCTGCTGCCGCGACACTGGCCACCTTTGACGGTCCCGAAGGCGCTATCGTCATCACCGACGGCCGCTACGGCCCCTACATCAAATACAGCGGAGCCAACTACCGCATTGCGAAAGGCACGGAAGTATCCAGCCTCGATGCTGCGGCCTGCCTTGCCTTTATCGAAGAGCAGCGCAAGAACCCGCCCAAAGGCAAGCGAGGCGGTCGCACGGTCAACAAAGGCAAAAAGAGCTAAGCCATGTGGGAAGACGCACTACAGCCTATACCCGCAGAGTGGTTGGACGATGTTCAGCCCGGCACCCTGGGTCAGGTGCTGGTCGCTCACACTGAAGAACAGGGATTTCCCGACTTGCGGGACGTTCGGGTCGCCATTTTAGGCGTTCCGGAAGATCGTGGGAGCAAGGCCCACAAAGGCAGTCGCGATGCCTCACGCGCCATTCGCAAAGAATTCTATTCGCTCTATCCAGGATCTTGGGACTTCAAGGTGGCTGACTTGGGCGACATCGTTCCCGGCCGCGACAGTGTGGATTCCATGGCCGCCTTGGAAGCGCTTTGCGTCGAAATTTTACAGTGCAACTGCATCCCTTTTATCTTGGGTGGGAGTTCGGATTTGAGTTTGGCCCTCTACCGAGCGTATTGCCGACTCGAACGCACTGTAAACGCCGCCGTCCTGCACAGCCGCATCAGCTTGGGCCAGGACAGCGACCCACTGAGTGCCGACAATGTTTTGAGCCATTTGCTCACCGCCAAGCCCTACTACCTCTACCATTTGAGCCACATAGGGCATCAGGCCTATTACGTGGCGCCCGAGGTTCTCGACCTCTTTGAGCGCATGCATTTTGACGCTCACCGCTTGGGTGAGGTGCGTGGCCAAATTCAAGAGATTGAGCCTCTCGTTCGCGATGCAGATATCCTTCTCGTCAACAACCACGTGGTCCGAATGGCCGACGCCCCCGGTCAATCCCTCCCTTCTCCCAATGGCATTACCGCCGAAGAACTCTGCGCCGCCCTGCGTTACGGTGGAATGAGCGATAAGCTCTCTTCCGTTGGCGTCTTTGACTACAATCCTCAGCTCGATCCCACCGGCCAAAACGCCCAACTCATAGCCCAAGGTCTCTGGTACTTCCTTGAGGGCGTGCAATGGCGCAAAGGGGACTATCCCTTGCGGAGCAAAAACGACTACACGCGGTTTACCGTCTTACTCGAGGAGCAGTCCCAAGAACTCATTTTCTACAAATCGCCCTTCAGCGGGCGCTGGTGGATGGAAGTTCCGGCTAACCCTGGAAAAGAAGCACGTCAGCATTTAATGCCTTGTTCCCTAAAGGATTACGAAGCAGCTCAGCAAGGGGAGATTCCCGATCGCTGGTGGAAAGCCGTGCACAAAGCGCTCTAAGCGGGTGCAAATTGCCGCAGAGTTTTTTTCCCGAACAGCCGAAGGGTAGCGGATTATTTCTATTTTTAGGCCTTAATCTGCCCTGCATGACTCTACGCAAACACATACTTGCAGCCGTATCTGTTGGTCTATCCAGCGTGGCTTTTGCACAGCAAGACGTGCAATTCACGCAGTATTACCACAATCTGGCTGGCTTTAATCCTGGGGTAGCGGGCAGCAATGACGCCATTTGCCTCAACGTAGGCCACCGCTCTCAGTGGGTAGGTTTTGACAATGCTCCCACCACGCAGGCCATCAACGCAGACATTCCGTTGAGCGTATTGCACGGCGGCTTGTTGGTGAGCATCCTCAACGATCAGATTGGGTTCTTCCAAGATATCTCCGCCGCCTTGGGCTATGCCTACCAAATGGACTTGGGTCCAGGAACCTTGGGCATCGGTTTTGCCGTGGATTTCCGCAACAAAAACGTCAAGCAGGCCCAGTGGATTTACCCCGACGGAACCGCAGGCTCTAACGACCCTAGCATTCTCCGCCCCAACACATCGGCCATGACGCCGGAATTGAATTTCGGTATTCACTACAATGCCCCCACCTTTTTCGCGGGTTTGTCGACCAGCCGTTTGCTTCAGAGCGAAGCCAATTTTGGGGGTACAGCACGCTACAAGAGCAAAATGCACTACTACCTCACGGGAGGCTACCACATCCCTTTAGAAGCGTTTCAACTGGTTTTGACGCCTACAGCGCTGATAAAATCTGATTTAAATTCAAATATTTCTTTGGACCTCAATGTGAATGCATTGTTCCAAGACAAGATCTATGGCGGCTTGGGCTATCGCAACCAAGACGCGATTAGCTTAATGGCTGGATATCAGATACTTCCGTCATTAAGACTGGCGTACTCGTACGACATTACCACCTCTGCATTAAGTGGGTACAGTGGCGGAAGTCATGAGATTTTTCTCAACTACTGCTTCAACATTGAGATCCCTGAACCGATCCCAGGAAGCTACAGAAACGTAAGATTTTTGTAATATCGCACCCTTATATGCGTTAAGCAAGTACTTATGAAGCATTCAACGCTCTTCATCCGGTTGGCCTCCGTGGCCGCAGTCGCCCTACTGGCGGCTTGTTCTGGTTCTGACCACGGCGAACTCGTCGGCGTCCAAAACCGCCCGGAATTTTACCCTTCGGATCCCTATGGAATGGTCTACGTTCCGCAAGGCTCCTTCAATATGGGTAACTCGGACATTGACGTCCCCTCTACCTTGACCGCTCCGACCAAAACGGTGAGCGTCTCAGCCTTTTATATGGATGAGACCGAAATCACTAACAACGAGTACCGTCAATTTGTACAGTGGGTGCGTGACTCCATTTTGCGCTATCGCTTGGCTGAGGGCCTCGTAGAAGACTACGAATACATCAGTTACGCGGACATGAACAATCCTACGTACTTCGAGGAGTATGTTGGTTTGGAGTACCCCGATTCGATGCAAACGCATTTAGATTGGAGCCGCAAATTGGTGTGGGATACGCGTCGCTACCCTTCTATTGAATACACGGAAGTCATCGAGTCTATGTACTTGGCTCCTGAAGAGCGCTACTTGGGCGGTCGCATGTTGGATGCGCGCCAGCTCAATTACCTCTACTTCTGGATTGACAAGCAAAAGGCTGCCAAGAAGTCAAACCGCGTTCAGTACGACTTTAACGACGCCGATGGCGACGGTCGCACGTTCTCCTACAAAGACTACATCAAGGATGGCAAGGCCATCTCTGATCGCTCTAGTTTCTTTGAAAGCGAGATCGTGAACATCTACCCTGACACGTTGGTGTGGTTGGCGGACTTCACCTACTCGTTCAATGAACAGATGCATGATAACTACTTCTGGCACCCCGCCTACGACAATTACCCTGTTGTGGGCATCAACTGGAAGCAGGCCATGGCGTTCTGTAACTGGCGCACGCGCTACCGCAACGAGTACTTGAAGGACAACAACGACTTCCAGGAGAACGAGTTCCGCCTTCCAACGGAATCGGAGTGGGAGTACGCAGCCCGCGGTGGATTTGAATTGACGACCTACCCCTGGGGTGGACCCTACACCACGAACAGCCAGGGCTGTTTCTTGGCCAACTTCAAGCCTTCACGTGGTAACCTTACGGCAGACGGTGGTTTCCACCCGGTAAAAGTGACTTCTTACGAGCCCAACGGCTACGGTCTCTACTGTATGGCCGGCAACGTGGCCGAGTGGACCAGCACGGCATGGGACGAAGCGAGCTACTACTACGTGGCGGATTTCAACCCCGACTTTAAGTACAATGCCAGCGACAGTGACCCCGAGACGCTCAAGCGCAAAGTTATCCGTGGCGGTTCTTGGAAAGACATTGCTTCCTACATGCAAGTAGGTGCGCGCGACTACGAGTACCAGGACACCAACAAGTCGTACATCGGTTTCCGTACCGTTCAGAGCTTCTTGGGCCGCGATGCTCGCGATTTTTAAACAACCCTTCTCAAAAAAAATTCTCTTAACACCTCTTCTATCATGGCTTTAATCGACGTAAACGGCAAGCGCTTCAAGAACTTCATGACCAAGCTGTACGGTTTGGGTGCAGCTGTCGTAATCATGGGTGCCCTTTTCAAGATTTTGCACCTTCCCTTAGCTGATTTGATGTTGATCATTGGTTTGACCACCGAGGCCGTCATCTTCGCCATCTCCGCATTTGAAGCTCCTGCGAAGGATTACGATTGGTCATTGGTATACCCCGAATTTGAAAGCGGTGAGTCTTCTGGTAAAGGCGGTCGACGTGGCACCGTTACACAAGAATTGGATCGCATGATGGAGGAAGCCAAAATCGGCCCCGAATTGTTGACCAGCTTGGGTGAGGGCATGCGCCGTTTGAGCGACACTGCTTCTTCCTTGAACTCTGCTGTTGATGCTGCCGGTGCTACCGCTGCGTACTCAGAGCAATTGAATTCTGCTGCCAAGAACATGGAGGCTTTGAATGCCCTGTACGCGGTTCAGCTCCAGAATACCACCAGCCAAGTGGAAGTCCAAAACAACCTTATGGAGAAATTGGGTTCCTCTATGGCTAGCTCTGAGAACCTTTCTGAGGAAGTGACCAAATTGGCTAACAACTTGGGTCAACTCAACGGTGTATACGGCAACATGTTGGCTGCCATGGGCGGCAACCGCGCTTAAAACATCTCATTGATTCACTACCCTTTCAACGCTTAAAAAGATTCCATGGCTTCAGGAAATTTGTCTCCCCGTCAGAAAATGATCAACATGATGTACTTGGTGTTGACCGCTATGTTGGCGCTCAACGTATCCAAAGACATCCTTTTGGTCTTGCACAAACTGGATCAAGGCATGGAAGCCACGGTAAATACCGTTGCTAAGGGTACCGAAAACATCTACCGTTCATTTGAAGCCCAGTTGGCTGACAATCCTCGTGCTGCCGCTCCTTGGGAGGTTGCCAAAGAGGTGCGTAACCGCACTGCTGCTGCCTACGACTTGATCGACAAGACCAAAAATGACTTGATTACCCAAACGGGTGGCCGCGATGAAGAAGAGGACGGCCGCCTCAATGGTGCGGACAACCGTGACGTCGCTGAGAACTACTTGTTGAACGACAAGAGCATCGGCGGTCAAGGTGCAGCAAAAGAAATCAAGGAAAATTTGTCGGCCTACCGCGATTACTTGCTATCCATCGCTGGCAATGACGAGAACTTGAAGAGTGAAGTCAACCAAGCATTCGACTTTTCCGACGTTCAGCAAGAGGGTAAGAAGATGACGTGGGAAATGGCTACCTTCTCTGAATTGCCTCTGGCAGGTATCATCCCCTTCTTGACGGATTTGCAATCACGTGTTCGCCGAATGGAAGCTAAGTCCGTGGAGCACTTGTATGCCACCATTGACGCCTCTACCATCAAATTTGACGCCGTTCGTGCGGTCGTAATGCCCACCAACGGAACGTTTGTTACCCAAGGTGGTACGTACGAAGCAGATGTATTCCTCGCGGCATACAACGCAGGCAATAACCCTGAGTTTGGTGGTATCACGCCATCTGCCGTAGAAAACGGCGTGGGTAAGTTGAAACTTCCTGCTTCTGGCATCGGCGAGAAAAAACTCACGGGTACCATGCAACTTCCTGGTAGTGAAGATGTGTACACCTACGATGTAGTTTACACCGTAGCCCCTCCCATGGTTGTTATCTCTCCAACAGCCATGAACGTCTTGTACCGCAACGTGGACAACCCCTTAGAGATCTCTGTTCCTGGAGTTGCCCCCAAGGACCTCGTTGTTAGTGGTCCTGGCGTTACCGGCAGCAACGGTACGTATTCTGCAGACATCACTAAGATTTCGGGTAAAGAAGTCACCATCAGTGTAAGCGTTAAGCAACCCGATGGAAAGACGCGCAGTGCAGGCAACAAGCTCTTCCGTATCAAGGGTCTTCCCCAAGCAGTGGGTATGGTCTACAAGAAGTCTGAAGGCATTATGTCTGCTTCTTTGTTGAGCCGCGCCGAGGTTACTGCGGAGTACCAAGATTTCCCCTTCGACCTTCCTTTGAAAGTCGTTGCCTTTGAATTGAAGATGGACGGTCAACCTCCTATCCAAGTTCAAGGAAACACCATTCCGAGCACGGCTCGTGACTTAATCGGACGCCTTCGTCCTGGCAGCACGGTGAGCATTCGTAAGATTGTTGCCACCACGCCTAAGGGAACTCGCGTATCCAATGTCGGTATCATCTCTATTGACGTTCAGTAATCATGAAAAAGATTCTCAGCCTACTCGCCTTTGCGCTTTCGGTGGCCGCCTTTGGGCAGGTTATCACGCCGGAAGACGATGGCTTGATCCCAAAAAGTGATATTCACTACAGCAATACGCGCGTAGTTCCTTATCCCTTCCTTCGTCAGGACGACATGATGTGGTCTACCCGTCACTGGGAGCGCATCCACGTTCAAGAGAAGTTGAACCACCCCTTGTACTATCCCGTAGTGCCCCTACCCGATCGCAAGGCCATGTTTGACGTGATCAAGGACGCCATCATGACGGAAGGCACGATCTCAGAGGTTTACCGCGACGACGCGTTTGAAATGTACTTGACGCCTCAAGAAGTTGCCCAAATTTTGGTTCGTATAGACACACTTCGCGATCCAGACGATCCCTCCATCATTATGGCGGTGGATTCTATTGAATTGAAAGCTCCTAACGTCATTGCATGGGAAATCAAATCCGACTGGTATTTCGATAAGCAGCGCGGTGAGATGAAGAGCCGAATCATTGGACTCTCACCCGTTGTGAAGGATCCTCAAACCCAAGAGATCTACAACATCTTCTGGATTTGGTTCCCTGATGCGCGCCAAGCCTTGTCTACCAACATCGCGTACAACCCCGACAACAACACACGTCGTTTGACTTTTGACCAAATTTTACAGATGCGCTACTTTAATGCCGTCGTATTTAAAGAGGACAATGTCTACGACCGTATGATCAAGGACTACAAACAGAACCGCCCCATGGAGCAGTTGCTGGAATCCAAGCGTATCCGCGAGGAACTTCGCGACTACGAACACGGCCTCTGGCAGTTCTAAAGTTCTACCCCTTTTAAAAAGGCCGCTTTGAGCGGCCTTTTTTATTGCAGTATGCGTGTAGGAATCATCGGACAAGGATTTGCAGGCACCGCCCTGGCATGGCGCGCCCATTGGGCGGGACATCAGCTCTATGTTTTTGACCGAGGACATGCGCACAGCGCTTCATGGGTGGCCGCTGGACTTGTCAATCCCCTCGTTTTAAAGCGCAAACGGCTTGTGCAGGAGGCACATGCCCACATAGCCGCATTTTCGCCGTTTTATGACCGCGTTGAGCGTCAAATAGGGCTCTCTGTGCGTTACTCCGGGGAAATCCATGAGGTTTTATCCGATGCAGCCGCTGAAAATGCTTGGGCGAGTTTAGGGGCTGAACGCGGTTTTGAGCCCTTTATTGGCCCCATTGGTTCGGTCTCTGACCCGCGCATACAGGCGTCCGCCACTGCATCCGTGCATCACAGTGCCCGCCTTCGGGCTCAAACCTACCTTTCCGCTAGTCGGGCATTCTTTGCAGAACAGCATTCGGTGCGTGAAGAGGCCGTTGACTCACTAGAATACCTAAACGGCGCATGGCGTGTGAATGACATCGAAGATTTGGAGGTCGTGCTGCTCGCTGAAGGCGTTCAGGCGCACTGGACGCAACACTACTTTGGAGAGCTCCCCTTCGCACCTACGAAAGGGGAAGGCTTGAAAATTTGCTGGGACGGTCCACAACTCCCGGTGGCCTTGCACAAGAACGTCTTCCTCTTG
Organism: Schleiferiaceae bacterium; assembly: GCA_038145075.1. Classification (GTDB taxonomy): domain Bacteria; phylum Bacteroidota; class Bacteroidia; order Flavobacteriales; family Schleiferiaceae; genus TMED14. Next base: position 10,947 of record JAYQOY010000038.1, read on the forward strand.
CCGGATGGCGACGGCAGCTACCAAGCGGGTTCGACCTATGCGTGGGAAGGATTGGATGAAGGACCTACCGAAAAAGCACGCGCCGAAATCCTAGAAAAATTGCGGGGATGGTTTGTCCAAGACGTGGAGGTGCTGGACCATTGGACGGGGGTGCGCCCGACGATGCGGGATCGGCAACCTGTGTTTGGCTGGCATTCAGAGCTGCCTGGGTTGGGCTACCTCAATGGTTTGGGGTCCCGTGGGGCTTTGACGAGTCCTTTGCTTAGCGATCGCCTTTGGGGGCTGCATTCGGGTCGTACTTCACAAAAACGTTGAGGTACGTCATGCGCGAAAGGCGGAACAAGTAGGGGCCTAAAACAACGAGTATGCCACCCAAAATTCCCACCGTGCTCCACATACCTAGGCCGATGAAGACCGCGGAGATGATGTAGGTCGCGACAAAGAGGGCGACCGTGTAGGCATAGGAAACGTACATGGCGCCGTAGTAGAAATTGGGTTCGGGCTCGGAGGGTTGTTGGCACACGGGGCAATTCACGTGCATCTTGTCCATGTTCTTCAAGTGGTAGGGGTTGGGATCCAAGAAGAGATCGCCTTCGTGGCACTTGGGGCATTTGGCCGTCGCGATGGAGTACAGTTTGCTGCCTTTTCCGAACATGATTTCCGTGTTTTAAATCCTTCGTTCTTCGGTACAAATGTAGGCGGTCGCTCCGTGGAGGAATGTTACTTTTGTCACCCAAATGTTGAGCGTACACCAAGTCGGTCTGGCCTTCGGCGGCACGGACCTTTTCCGAGATATTTCTTTCCTGGTCAATCCAGGCGAACGCATTGGCCTTGTGGGCCGAAACGGCGCCGGAAAATCTACGCTGCTCAAGCTGATCGCGGGCCGCTACACGCCGGATTATGGAACGATTTCGACCCCGACCGGCTTTAAAATTGGCTTCCTCACGCAGGACATACCGCCCAAGGCGACTACCACCGTTTGGGAAGAGGCCGCATCTAGCTTTGTGGAAATCAAGCAGCTTGAGGCCCAAATGGAAGCCCTCAACCTCCAGCTCACGGAGCGGACCGACTACGAATCGGACGCGTACATGAAGATTATTGAGGACCTCACGCATGCGCAGGAGGACTACCAAATGCGCGGCGGATACACCTACCAAGCCGACATGGAACGCGTCCTGATGGGCTTAGGCTTCAAACCTGCAGACTTTCACAAGGCGCTCAGCACCTTCAGCGGGGGCTGGCAGATGCGCGTGGAGCTGGCGAAAATCCTCATGCAGAACAACGATTTGCTGCTTTTGGACGAACCTACGAACCACTTGGACATTGAGTCCATCCTGTGGTTGGAGCAGTTCTTAGCCGATAGTCCGCAGGCGGTGATTTTGGTTTCGCACGACCGAACCTTCCTCAACAACGCGACGACGCGCACCTTGGAAATTGTGTTGGGCAAAAGCTATGACTTCCCCTGCCCCTACTACAAGTATTTGACGCTGCGCGATGAAATTCGTGAGAAGCAGCGCCAGGCCAAGGCCAATCAGGAGCGCGAAATCAAGCAAACGGAGCAGTTGATCGAACGCTTCCGCTACAAGGCGTCCAAGGCGGCCTTTGCGCAGAGTTTGATCAAGAAGCTCGACAAAGTGGACATCATTGAGGTCGACGACGAGGACACGCGGAGCATGCGCTTTAAGTTTCCGCCAGCGCCGCATTCGGGCAAAGTGATGGCGCGCATGGAAAACATTCACAAGCACTACGGCGAGAAGCATGTGCTGCGCGGGCTGGATTTGGAACTGGTGCGTGGGCAAAAAGTCGCTTTTGTGGGCCAAAACGGCCAAGGCAAGTCGACCTTGGTGAAGATTTTGGCGGAAAATTTGGCCTTTGACGGGCAGCTCGAGTGGGGCCATCAAGTGCTGGTGGGCTACTACGCGCAAAACCAGGCGGAGGCTTTGGACGGCAGCAAGACCGTGCTCGCAACGATTGAAGATGCCTGTCCGGAGGAGCTGCGAAAATCGGCCCGAAAACTACTCGGCAACTTTATGTTCGCCGGAGACGATGTGGAGAAAAAGGTCAGCGTGCTTTCGGGCGGTGAACGCGGACGTTTGGCCCTGTGCCAACTGATGCTTAAACCGATCAACCTGCTGATTTTGGACGAACCGACCAACCACCTGGATATGCAGGCCAAGGACGTGCTGAAGCAGGCCCTGGAATCCTACGAAGGGACGCTAGTGGTCGTTTCGCACGACCGTGAATTTTTGGACGGTTTGGCCAACATGACCTACGAATTCAAAAACGGCAAAATCAAGCAGTACCTCGGCGGCATTGAGTACTTCTTGGAGCAGCGCAAAATGCAAAACATGCGCGAAGTGGAACTTCAGCAGGACGCCAAGCGCCATCAAAAGGAGGCCATAGCGCCTAAGGCGGAGGCCGGCCCCAGTCGCGATGCTATCAAGCAAGCCGAAAAGGCGCTGAAGCAGGCCGAACGCGAAGAAGCCCAGGCCCAGATTGCCTTTGAACAGGCCCATGCGGAACTTGACGCTGTGGACCAAATCATGGCCGATCCCGTGGAGTTTAAGAAAGTTTCTGCCGAGCCCGATTTCTACACCCGCTACGAGGCCCTCCAAAAAGCGAGCGAAAAGGCCTTTGCCGCCTGGGAAAAAGCGACAGTTGCGCTGGAGAAATGCCAGAAGGCATACGAAGCGATTGCGCCCTAACTTTACGCGTATGAAGCGGATTTTGAAGCAGCTGAGCCTGGTGTTTGGCGTTGTATTGGCTTTGGGTGCGCAGGCCCAGAAGCCCAAGTTGGTCGTGTCCATCGTCGTCGATCAGATGCGCGCCGATTATTTAACGCGCTGGGCGGATCTCTACCAGGGAGGTTTTGCCACGCTTTTGGCCAATGGCGAAGTGTTTTACAACGCGCATTACACCCATGCGCCTACCTACACCGGCCCGGGTCACGCCTCCATATACACCGGCACGGATCCACGCTACCACGGCATCATTGCAAACGACTGGTACCAGCCGGAAACCCGCGATTTCATGTACTGCGTGGAAGATGCCGACGTTTCCGGCGTAGGGGTCGGTTTGGACCCCAATGCGTATCAGGGCAAGCGCGGCCCTAAGAACATCAAGAGCAGCACCTGGACAGATGAATTGGAACTGGCCAGCGATGGTGCTTCTAAGGTTTACGGCTTCTCTTTGAAGGACCGTGGGGCGATCACCGCTGCCGGGCACTTTGGGGATGGGGCTTTTTGGCTGGATGCCAGCGGGTTCATCACCTCAACCGCCTACATGGCGGAACTGCCCGTTTGGATGCAGCGCTTCAACAAGAAATACAGCCCCGAATCCTACATGAAGGGCAGCTGGGACTATGCGCGCGACCGCAGCCTCTACCCCACTACGTATACCAACGCCTACGAACGCGCGCCCAAAGGAGCCGCTTCTGCCAATTTCCCCTACGACTTAGCCGCCTTGTACAAAGCGGGCGGCGTGGAGGCCTTGAAAGCCACCCCTTGGGGCAATCAAATCCTTATTGACGTCGCTTTAACGGCGGTCAAGGCGGAGAAACTGGGCCAAAATCCCTCCGGAGCAACGGATGTCCTGGGCATTAGCTTTTCAGCCACAGATTATATCGGCCACGCGACGGGTATTCGCTCGCATGAGACCCTAGACATGTACCTGCGCCTGGATGCGCAACTGGGCGAGCTGTTCAAAGGCTTGGACGAACTGGTTGGTGCGGGTTCCTACATCGTGGTGCTCACGGCAGACCACGGCGCGGCCCAAAATCCTCGCCTGCTCGAGGACGCCATGCCCACCGCCAATTGGTACCCTGCGGACCTGGAAGCCGAACTGCGCAGCCTCATCGCCGCGGAGGGCGTCCCATCGGAGGCCGTTTTGAACTTTAGCAACGAACAAGTGCATTTGGACTTCAGCCAGTTGGGCGACGCCGAAGCGGACGACTGGATGGAAGCGACGCGCGATGCGCTTTTGAAGCACCCCTCCATAGCGGAAGCTTGGACGATGGAGGAAATTCGGATTTCGCCCGATCCCTTTGCCGTTTTGCGCCGAAATGGCACCGACAAGCGCGGCGGCCAAGTCTACTTTGCCCTGCACCCGGGTCACCTCTCGTACAGCGATGACGGCACCACGCACGGCTCCGGCTATGCCTACGACACGCATGTACCCGTTGTCTTCATGGGGAATGGGTTCAACCCGCGTTCGCGCCACAACGAGCGCATCGGCGTCAAAGACATTGCTCCCACGTTGTGCAAAATCTTGGATATTGCCTTCCCGAGTGCCTGCACGGGCAACCCGCTGTGGGTAGATGCCGGCTGGGCCGACTGAAGCTTACTTCAGGTCTTTGGGGACCATGCAGACGGGAATGGGCAGCATTTTGTGCCGATTTGCCCGATGGAAGCGTGCATAGGTCTGAAAGATTTCTCCTTGCCGAACGGTGAGTCCTCGCCCGGCTAGGAAGCGACCATCAGCCTCCTGAGGCGTGGATGCGTCCCAGCCCATGCTCTCCGCGAATTCCATGGCCCATTCCAGCTCAGGGTAGGTCGCGCCCAGTTGGTCTTCGTCGTTCCTATCGTCTGCCCAAAGACCATCTGTGGGGGCTGCTTTTAGGATGGCTTTGGGAACGCCCAAGTAGGCGCCCAGAGCATAGACCTCTGTTTTCATCAGGTCCGCAATGGGACTCAGGTCCACGCCGCCGTCGCCGTATTTGGTGTAAAAGCCCACACCAAAATCCTCCACTTTGTTTCCCGTACCTGCCACAAGGAGTCCGTGGTTTTGGGCCTCCGCGTAGAGGGTAGCCATGCGCAGGCGTGCGCGTGTGTTGGCCAGGGCAAGAAATTGGCTGTCCGAATCGTCCAAGTCCAAAGCCTTCACATGCGCCTCGTACACCGGACTCAAATCCACCCGACGCTTGAAGACGTTGTCATGCTTTTCGGCGAGGTAGTCCATGTGCTCCCAGGCCCGGGTGACATGACTTTCGGGCTGGTAGATGGGCATTTCAAGGAGGTGCACGGCAAGACCTGTTTGGGCCGCTAGCGCAGACGTCACCGCAGAATCGATGCCGCCCGAAACACCCACCACAAAGCCCTTGGCACGCGCTTGAAGCGCATAGGACTTCATCCAATCAACAATATGCGAAGTGACAGCTGATTCATTCATGCGATGCGGAGTACTTTTGGAACAGCAATGAAGCGATTCTGTTCAAAATTACTACTCCTTGGCGGGATGGGCGCAGCGTTGAGCAGCTGCCAATCCGAACCATGGGACATCGCTCCCGTAGCATCGGAAGCCCTGGAATTTGTGGCTTTTGCTGATTCTGTATTGCCTTTAGATTCGGCGGCTTTGCTTCCGGCGTTGGAGGCTTTGGCCCCCAAATACCCCGAACTTTTTATCCCCAGTGTGGAAGGCGGCGACTGGCGCGACGATCTCCTGCCCTACCTG
>JAYQOY010000039.1:0-15261 GCA_038145075.1 Schleiferiaceae bacterium
ATTCGGGGGATTGCACGGGGAGCTCGCGCAGCAAGACGCCGTCAAACCCCCATTTGGCCACCACTGCAAGTAGACTCAAAAAGGTGAAGCCCAACTCAAACCGGCCGTAGCCCTCCGCCCCAAAGTGGCGCACCGCCACCCACACGAAGGCATACCCGCCCAGCGCTCCCGCGACTTTCAACGCCAAAACCAACGCCGAACTGCGCAATAAGCTGGACCAAGGATTGGAGGAAGAGGGCGCGGCCATACCGCAAAGGTCATACTTTTGAGGGCATGCCCACCAAAAGCCCCACCTCCCCCACTTCAGCCCTGCGCATTGGCGTCAATGTGCGCTGGTTGATTTCGGGCAAACTGGAGGGCACCGGATGGTACACCTTCCGCATCTTGGAGCAGCTCCTTCACGCACATCCTGAGGTCGAATGGCATCTGTTCTTTGACCGTTCGCCCGGCGAGGACTTCCGCTTTTCCGCTACGGGCGCGCAGGTGCAGCGCCACGTCCTAGGTCCGGCAGCCCGCCACCCTTGGCTCTGGGAGTACTGGAACGAGGTCCAAATACCGCGCGCCCTGAAGAAGCACCGCATCGACCTGTACTGGTCCCCCGACGGCTTGCTGCCGAAGCGGATTAGGGGCTGGCACGGCCGCATGGTAACGACCATTCACGACCTCAATTTTGTGCATCAACCCGAGGGAATTCCCGCACGCGTGGGGGCCTACTACCGTCGCGTGGTGGCACATTCTGCCCGTCGCGCAGATGCGATTTTAACCGTTTCGCAGAAGACCAAGGAGGACGTGCTGAAGACTTTCCGCCTGTCCGACGCGCATATTGCCGTGTCCTACAATGCTCCGGCCCATGCCTACCACCCTCTGTCCGAGGGGCAGAAGCAGGAGGCACGGGAGCGTTTTGCCCAGGGCCACCCGTATTTCTGCTTTGTGGGGGCCTTTACGCCCCGCAAAAATGTCCGAACGCTCGTCGAAGCCTTCCTCGCCTTCCGCCAACAGCACCCCGATGCGCCGCACCGCCTGGTGCTCGCCGGCAGCAGTCTGCACCGCGACCCCGCCCTGACCCAGGCTTTGGCCCTGGCCGGGGACCGCGTCCTCACGCTTGGACACATTCCTGGCGATGCCCTGTCTGCGCTCTATGGGGGCGCAGAAGCCTTTTGCTTTCCGAGCCGGTTTGAGGGCTTTGGCATTCCCCTGGTGGAAGCTATGGCCTCGGGCTGTCCCGTGATTTCCAGCTCCGCCTCCTGCATGCCCGAAATTGTGGGCAGCGCAGGCCTCCTGGTTGATCCGGAGGATGTGCCCGCCTGGGCCGAGGCCCTAGGGCGCCTCGCCCAAGATCCAGAGGCCCTGGAAGCCTACCGCCAGCGGGGCTTGCTGCGCGCCCAAGACTTTTCATGGATCCAGTCGGCAGCCGTCGTCTGGAAGGCCCTCCAGCCATGCTAGCGGGGGTGGACGAGGCCGGCCGAGGGTGCCTCGCCGGCCCTGTCGTGGCGGCCGCCGTGCTCTGGCCGGAGGGGCAAACCTTGAAGGGGTTGACGGATTCTAAAAAACTGAGCGAAGCCCAGCGCGAGGACCTGCGAGGCGCCTTGGAAGCCTTGCTGCCTGCCGGGCATTGGGCTGTCGGCATGGCCAGTCCCGAGGAAATTGACGCGGTCAACATCTTACAGGCAACGTATTTGGCTATGCACCGAGCCATTGCGGCCCTTAAACCGGCGCCCGAGCACTTGCTCATTGACGGCAACCGCTTCAAAGCCTACCCCGGCATACCGCACCAATGTGAGATCAAGGGGGACGCGCGCTTTCAAGCGATTTCGGCGGCGAGCATTTTTGCGAAAACCGAACGCGACCGACTCATGCTGGAAGGCCATGCCGAGTTCCCCCAGTATGGATGGGACCGCAACAAAGGCTACCCCTCGGTGGGGCACCGCCAAGCCCTGGAGGCGCATGGTTCATGTTCCTGGCATCGTCGTAGTTTTACCTGGAAACCCGCACAACTTCGTTTGGACCTGTGAAAAAGCGCCTCTTTATTTCCGCTCTCAGCCTCCTCGCTGCCCTTCTCACCGGCACCTCGTGCCAAGAAGAAGTGGCCAATTTGGACCTCTTGCAAGCTACGCCGGTACATGCCGTTCTGATGGTGCCTGTGCGGGACGCGGCGGCCGTGACAGCGGCCTGGAGCGACGGCAGCCCGCTGCCCTATGCGGAAGATGTGTCCGCCATGCTGCAGCTCCTCCCTTTGAAGGATGGACAGGAAGGCTTGCTCAGCCTGCATCCCGTGGGCGCCGGCACGTTGCATTGGGCCTACAGCCTTCGACGCGGATTCACGGATTGGCACCCATCCGCCTTGAACGCATTTTCACCCAAACGCCGGGATTATTCCTCCGGAACCATCTGGGAGTGGCGCGATAGCACGGGCTCCTGGGCCTTAGCGGAAACGACCGAATGGCTTTTGCTCAGCCGCAGCGATATTTTGGCGGAGGAGGGCATTCGGCAAGTGGAAAACCAAGCGGGCGGCAAGTCCTACACCGCTTACCTGGAGCTGGCCAAGCAACTTGCACGCACCGACGGCTTTGTCACGCTGAGCCTCGAAGACGCCTCGCCCTTGAGTGGCGCCTGGCCCCTCGTTCAAGGACAGGGCTTGTCCGATGATTTGCGGTCCTGGCGCTTCCAACAACCGGGCAGCCAGGCTTGGACGGTGCGCTACACGGCCGACAGCACCGCCAAAGTGGCGGTAAGCGACGAAGCGGCGAGAGCCGAGGCCCTCGCATTTGCCGATAGCACGGAGGCGCGGACCTTTCCCGGCTGGCGCTGGCTCACCCCATCCTTGGTTTGGGCCCAGTGGACCGCCGTAGACAGCCGAATCAACTTCAAAGGACAGCCCACGACCATCCAGGCCCAAGGCGAATGCCATTTCCAAGGCCGCCGCAAAGACGTGCACCGCGTCACCATGCGTTATGCCGAAAATAACCCGCTCACCATCCCGCACTGGATGCCTGCTACGGAACTCTTAGCGGTCAACGACTTAGGCCTTCGAAAACCTTTAGACGTCCTGCCTTACGTGAAGACCCAAGGGGACTTTATTCTGACCTGCGAGGACACATCGGCCGCCAACCGCTACATGGACTACCTCTCAGACACCCGGGACAGCGCCCATGAGGCTGCGTATCAGCATGCTATACGCTACGTGCGCAGCCAACCCAGCGAAGGCCAACTTTGGTGGGTAACCCGCCAAGCCAATCCCCAAGCCCCCTGGGCAGGACTGACCTACCGCGCCCAGGGCGAAGAGGCCTATTGGTCTGCGGCGATTTTGGTCCCATAAAAGGTCATGTACCCCAACCTCAAGGCTCCGGGGGTGAATGGCAGCCATGCTACCGCAACTTAGAGCGTTCCTGCGGGCGTTTTCGTCACATTCAAGAGAGGGCCCTGTAGACGAATGAGTTCACCATCCCCTGGCTGGTAGCCCACCAACCACGCATTCATCTTGTACAAGGCCTCGAGTTGGATGCCATAACGCTGGGCCACGTCCCAGGTGCTTTCTCCAGCTACCATGCGGCACGTACTGATATCCCTCAGTTTCCGGTCCCATTGTTTCTTTTTGGGGGTGACGTAGATGCGGTCTCCGGTGCGCGGATTCCACGCGTAGGTAGCATCGTTAAAGGCCAATACTTTTTCCAGCTTCAAGCCCAAGTCAAAAGCCACTTGCTCCACGGTTTCCCCCTGCTCCAGCAGGACATAGCCCGCGCCGTTGGGGGCCATTTTGTAGCGAGAATGCGCCTTGAGTCCTTTGGTCGCTGGCTTGATGACCTGCTGGTCAAAGCGGTAGAGTTCTTCTTCCTCAATGATTTTGATGAGCTTTTCCGCGTAGGTGGGGCTGGTGGCATATCCGGCTGCTTTCAGTCCGCGCGCCCAGGCCGCATAGTCACGGGGATCCAGAATAAAGAGACCGTCGTAGCGGCTGCGGCTCACTAAAAAGTCCGAATGGTCCTTGTAGCTCTGCTTAGGATCGCGGTAGACGCGGAAGCATTCGTCTGGTTTATCGTCGTCCACAAACATCGTTTTGCCCTTCCAGCCGTCGTGGCATTTGATGCCGAAGTGGTTATTTCCCTCCGTGGCCAAACGGCTCTGCCCGTTTCCACTCTCCAAAATTCCCTGGGCCAGTGTGATCGAGGCCGGAATGCCCGTCCGCTTCATTTCCTTCACCGCCCACTTGGCGTAGGTCGCGATGTAGGTTTTGCGTGGGGAAAGTACCGTCTCTGCGCTGGGGGCGGCTTTTTGGGCCCAAACCGAATTCGCACCCAACAAAAGCACCGAACTAAGGAGGAAAGCAAACGTTCTCATGGGATAAAGGTCGCTCCTTTTTGACTTTTATAGCCGACTTTTGTACCAGCAACCCCGCCATGAACCAACTAGACCCGGAAGATTTCTACCGCAGCCCAGAGGGCTACATTGTCTTTACGGAGGCCTACCACCTCAAGCGGGGCCATTGCTGCCAAAGTGGTTGCAAACATTGCCCCTACGGCTTCGATAAAAAACTTGGTCGCATAAAGACGCCTTGATGATGCACACCTTTCAATCGGCTATTCTAGCCGGCATACCCGCCGAACTCCCCGTCCATCCCGGACTCGACCCCCATGTGTCGCATGCGCCGGTGCGCAAGGATGTGCTTTCGGGCCGTGAAAAAGCCCTCGCGCTCAAAAATGCGCTACGCTACTTCCCCCAAGACTGGCACGCTACGCTGGCGCCTGAATTCGCTCAGGAACTGAAGGACTACGGCCGCATCTACATGTACCGCTTCATGCCGAGCTACGCGATGCACGCCCGCCCCATCAGCGACTATCCGGCCCAATGCCCACAGGCTGCCGCCATCATGCTGATGATCCAAAACAACCTGGATCCCGCCGTGGCCCAACATCCGCAGGAACTCATCACCTACGGCGGCAACGGCGCCGTCTTCCAAAACTGGGCCCAGTACCTACTGACCATGCAGTACCTCGCCACCATGACCGAGGAGCAAACCCTGCACATGCACAGCGGCCATCCCCAAGGGCTCTTCCCCTCCTCCAAGGAAGCGCCCCGCGTCGTTGTGACCAATGGCATGGTCATCCCGAACTACTCTAAACCCGACGATTGGGAGCGCATGAACGCCCTGGGCGTCTCGCAATACGGCCAAATGACGGCCGGCTCCTACATGTACATTGGCCCGCAAGGCATCGTGCACGGCACCACCATTACGGTCATGAATGCGGCCCGAAAATTCACCCGCGGCCCCTTGGAAGGCAAGCTCTTTGTCACCGCCGGCCTAGGGGGCATGAGCGGGGCACAGCCCAAAGCCGCCTCCATCGCGGGCATGGTGAGCATCACGGCGGAAATCAACCCCACCGCCGCCCACAAGCGCCACAGCCAAGGCTGGGTCGATGCCATTTTTGAAGACGTCGATGCGGCCATTGATTCGGCCCTAGAGAGCCAAGCTGCCGGCGGCAACCGCTCCATCGCCTTTGTGGGCAATACCGTGGACCTCTGGGAACGCCTGGTCGAACGCAACATCGCCGTCGACCTGGGCAGCGACCAGACCTCCCTACACAATCCCTGGGCCGGCGGCTACTACCCGCAAGGCTTCAGCTACGAAGAGGCCAATGCCTTCATGGTGTCCGATCCCGCCGGATTCAAGGAGGCCATTCAAGCCACCTTGCGCCGCCACGTGGAGGCCATTAACACGCTCCATGCGCGCGGCATGTACTTCTTTGACTACGGCAACGCCTTCTTGCTAGAATCGAGCCGAGCGGGCGCCGACATCCTGGCCGAAAACGGCCTCGACTTCGCCTATCCCAGCTACGTGCAGGACATCCTCGGGCCTTTGTGCTTTGACTATGGATTTGGGCCCTTCCGCTGGGTCTGCGCCTCCGGCAAGCCCGAAGACCTGCGCGCCACCGATGCCATCGCGGCCGATGTGCTTCGCCGCATGGCGGCCGAAGCCCCAGCCGATATCCGTCTGCAAATGGAAGACAACCTGCGCTGGATCGAGCAAGCCGAAGAAAACCGCCTCGTGGTCGGCTCTCAAGCACGCATCCTCTACGCGGATTCTGTGGGCCGAATTGCCATTGCTCGCGCCTTCAACGAAGCCATCTCCCGCGGAGACATCGGCCCCGTAGTGTTAGGCCGCGACCACCACGACGTGAGCGGCACCGACTCCCCCTACCGTGAAACCTCCAACATTTACGACGGCTCGCGCTTTACGGCGGACATGGCGGTGCACAACGCGATCGGCGACAGCTTCCGCGGCGCCACTTGGGTCAGCCTGCACAACGGCGGCGGCGTAGGCTGGGGTGAGGTAATTAATGGTGGATTTGGGATGCTACTGGACGGAAGCCCCGAAGCGGACCGCCGTCTATCCTCCATGCTCTTCTACGACGTCAACAACGGCATTGCCCGCCGCGCCTGGGCTCGCAACGAGGAGGCGCGCACCGCCATTCGCCGCGAAATGGACCGCAGTCCGGGCCTCAAGGTCACTTGGGCAGAAATTGCAGACGATTCTCTGGTAGAGGATGCCATCAACCGCGTCTTTTGAGTATTTTCGGCGGCATGAAAACGGTGAAAACACTTTTATTGGCAGGCGCCGCCCTTTTGATGGCCGCTTCCTGCACCCAAAACGGCGGTGGTAGCAGCTCAGGCGAAGGCCTGAACATGGGCTACGTGCGCCTGGACTCTTTGACCCAACTCTACACCTACCACAGTGAATTGGTGGCTGAATTTGAGGCTACCGCCAAGAAAATGGAGGCCGAACTCATCCGCAGCCAGCAAAATTTGCAAGCTGAGTACGAAGTATTGCAAAAAGCTGCTCCCAATTTGTCCAAAATCGAATTGGAGCGCGCGCAGTTGGACTTCCAGCGTGTCAACCAGAACTACCAAGCTTTGGAGCAGCAGCGCAGCGGCGAACTCGCTCAAGAAGAGGCGAAGATGAACGCCATCGTGAAGGAGCAGGTGGACAAGGCCATAGCCAAACTGCAAGAAGACATGGGCTTGGACCTCATCTTCGTGTACGAGTCTAACTTGCTCTATGGCTCTGAGGCCTTGGACCTCACCGGCAAGTTGGCCGAAATCCTGAACGGCATGGAAGCCCCAAGCCGCGAAGAAACCGAGGCCGCTAAATAATCTCTCCGCCGCGCCCCGCGCGGCGTTAAACGTTTAACGCAAAAGCGCGGCCCTGGGGCCGCGCTTTTTTTTATACTTATTTCAGTGGTCGTGCTTACTGCGCACCGAGTTCTTCCAACACCGCACGTCCAATGACGATGCGCTGAATTTCACTGGTGCCTTCGTAGATCTGCGTGATCTTGGCATCGCGCATCAAGCGCTCAACGTGGTATTCTTTCACAAAGCCGTAGCCGCCGTGAATTTGCACGGCTTCCACAGTAGCTTCCATAGCTACTTCAGAGGCGTACAACTTCGCCATGGCGGATTCCTTGTCAAAGTTCTGGCCTTGGTCTTTCAACCAAGCCGCCTTCAACACGAGCAAGCGCGCTGCTTCCACTTTGGTTGCCATGTCTGCCAACTTGAACGAAATGCCTTGGTGCTCAGCGATAGGTTTGCCAAAGGCTTTGCGCTCCGAAGCGTACTTCGCGGCCAACTCCAAGGCGCCTGAAGCAATACCCAAGGCTTGCGCAGCAATGCCGATGCGGCCGCCTGACAGGGTCTTCATGGCAAACTTGAAGCCGAAGCCATCTTCGCCAACACGGTTCTCTTTGGGAACTTTCACATCCGTAAACATGAGGGAATGGGTGTCGCTGCCGCGAATACCCAACTTGTCCTCTTTCTTCCCCACGATGAAACCGTCCATGCCTTTTTCGACGATGAGGCAGTTGATGCCGCGGTGGCCCTTGGAGGCGTCGGTCTGGGCCATGACGAGGTAGACGCTCGCGCTACTTCCGTTGGTAATCCAGTTCTTTGTGCCATTGAGGAGGTAGTGGTCGCCCTTGTCCACCGCCGTCGTGCGCTGGCTGGTCGCGTCCGAACCTGCTTCCGGCTCGCTCAAACAAAAAGCGCCAATGATTTCCCCGGTGGTGAGACGCGTTAAATACTTCTGCTTCTGCTCTTCGGTTCCAAATTTTTCCAAGCCCCAGCATACCAAGGAGTTGTTTACGCTCATGATGACCGATGCCGAAGCGTCAATCTTGGAAATCTCCTCCATGGCCAGCACATAAGAAATGGTGTCCATACCGCCTCCGTTGTAGGCTGGGTTGGTCATCATGCCAAGGAAGCCCAACTCACCCATCTTTTTCACGCCCTCAGCGGGAAATTTCTGCTCGTTGTCACGGTCAATGACCCCAGGGAGGAGTTCAGTGCGCGCAAAATCACGAGCCGCATCGCGGATCATGAGGTGCTCTTCGCTTAATTCAAAATGCATAATCAAGGGTGGATTTCTGAGTCTCCCGCAAATTTACGGCGAGAAGGCCCCACCTTTGATACAGCCAAACGCTTAAAAAGCCTGCCGCATGCCCCAATCCGAAGCCCCCATTTTTGATACGCGATTTGCCGGGGAAGGTCCGTTCACGGTGGTGGGGACCATGTCGGGCACTTCGCTGGATGGCTTGGACCTAGCCAAGGTGGTTTTTTGGAAGGAAACTCCCACAGACCCATGGCGGAAACGCATCGAAGCGACCTACTTCATCCCCTACGCGCATACGGCTTGGGCGGAAGACCTTCCAGCCGCCTATACCGCTTCGGCATCGCAACGGCTTATCATTTCCAAGGCCTTTAGCGGCTGGCTGAATGCCCATCTCAAATCCTTCATCGGAACGAGCCACGTCGACGCCATCGCCAGCCATGGACACACCGTCGCCCATGAACCGGAAAAGAAGTTCACGCTTCAAATCGGCAACGACCCGGAACTCGCCCAAGGCTTGACCTGCCCTGTCGTCTGCGATTTCCGCGTTGCCGATGTCGCCCGCGGCGGCCAAGGCGCGCCGCTGGTCCCCGTGGCGGACGCTCTGCTCTATAGCGACTACCCCATTTGCCTCAACCTGGGCGGCTTCTCCAACGCCAGCTGGGACCACCTAGGCCAGCGCAAAGCAGGCGATCTAGGGCCCGCCAACTTTATTCTGAACCCCTATGCTCAAGCCTTGGGCCATGCCTACGACCCTTCGGGCAAGCTCGCCCGAAGTGGACAACCCGACCCAGCCGTCCTCCAAACCCTGGAGAACCTCTTTTACTACGAGCAGCCCTTTCCTAAAAGCCTCGGCCGCGAATGGGTGGAGGCCCACATCGACGCCACCCTTAAACCCTTAGACCCATTGACCGCCCTAGCAACCGCGACAGAGCACAGTGCGTGGGCCGTGGCAAAAGGGTTGGCGAAGGCGCCCCCAGGAAAAGTCCTCACTACCGGGGGCGGTGCCAAAAACAGGTATTTGCTCGAACGCATTGAAGCACTTTCGGGCCGTCACCTCGAAGTTCCCAGCGACGAGGAACTGAACTTCAAAGAAGCGATTTGCTTTGCCTTTCTGGGATTGCTGCGCCTTCGAGGCGAGAAAAATGTATGGGCCAGCGTGACCGGAGGCCCAAAAGATGGATGCGATGGCACGGTATTGGAAGATTTGACTTAAGTCACACACGGACTTAACAGAACTCCCCTACATTTACGACCCTGAACGCTATTTCTGACGTATGTACCTCTTAATGATCGCCGTTTTTATCCTTGGATACGCGGCCATAGCCTTTGAACACAACCTGAAGATTGATAAAGCCGCGGCTGCCTTGGTAACGGGGGTTCTTTGTTGGACACTCTACTTATTTGGAGGAGCCGAATTGCACGAGGCTGAGCATGCCTTACTGGAACATTTGTCTGAAATTTCCGGCATTCTCTTCTTCCTCTTGGGCGCCATGACCATCGTGGAAGTCGTAGATGCCCACGAAGGTTTCGCCGTCATAACCGACAAAATCAAAACCAAAAACGTCCGCAGCCTCTTGTGGACCGTCTCGATTTTGACCTTCTTTTTCTCGGCTATTTTGGACAATTTGACCACCTCCATCGTGATGATTTCTTTGCTCCGAAAGCTCGTCAAAGACCAAAACACCCGCTGGCTCTTCGCTGGCATTGTCGTCATCGCCGCCAACGCTGGCGGGGCCTTTTCGCCTATCGGTGATGTCACCACCACCATGCTGTGGATTGGCGGCCAGGTGACCACGATGAACATCATTGCCTACATCTTCTTGCCTTCTGTGGTTTGTGCGCTAGTCCCTCTGCTCTACCTGACTTTCACCCTAAAAGGCGAGGTCGAGCGGCCCGCTCAGATTACGGATCGTGGACATGCCGCACGCATCAGCAAAGGCGAGCAGGTCACCGTTCTGGTTGCAGGCGTGGCAGGTCTCCTTTTTGTGCCCATCTTCAAAACGGTCACCCACCTCCCTCCCTTCATGGGCATGATGCTCAGCTTGGGTGTGATTTGGCTCTTGACCGATGTGATGCACCGCCAAAAACCCGATTCCGTGCGTCGCAGCATCGGCGTTTTGGGGGTTTTGCGCAAAGTGGATACCCCTTCGGTTCTCTTCTTTTTGGGTATTCTGTTGGCCGTGGCTAGCCTCCAAACAGGCGGTCAGCTCAACGATTTGGCCAAAGGGCTTGACAGCAGCATTGGCACCGACAGCCAGGGAGGAATCTACCTAGTGGGCTCCATCATTGGGGTGCTTTCCGCTATTGTAGATAACGTGCCTTTGGTGGCAGCCTCCATGGGCATGTACCCCATCGCGGAAGTAGGCTACTTTGCCCAGGACGACCTCTTCTGGAAGTTCCTGGCCTTCTGTGCGGGCACCGGCGGTTCCTTGCTCATCATTGGATCTGCTGCAGGCGTGGCGGTGATGGGCTTGGAGCGCATCCCCTTTGGCTGGTACCTCAAGAAGATTAGCTTCCTCGCTTTGCTGGGCTATGTAGCTGGCATTGCCGCCTACATTCTGCAGCGCTACATCATCTTCGGCTCAGCCTTTTAAAGCACTACGAGAAAGTGTACTTTTATCCGAGGCCAACGGCGCTTGGAAATTCGTTGCGCACGTTCGGCACCAAATTTGAATACCACACGTTAGAAGCTTAAGAACCTACCTTTTATGACCTTCCTTCAAATTGAACTTCCCGGGGAAACGGCTGCAGCTGTTCCCGCTCAAGCGGTTGAAGCCACCACGCAAAAGACGATGAGCGTCCTAGACCTCATGGTGTCCGGCGGCCTAGGTGGCCAAATCATCATGGGCCTCATGGTCCTGCTGTCTATTGCCATGGTGTACATCTTCGTGAACCGAATGTCCGCCATCAAACGCGCCAACAAAATCGATCCGCAGTTCATGAAGGACATCAAAGACCACGTCGCTTCTGGTAACGTGCAGTCGGCCATCAATTTGTGCGAGCGTTCGGACAGTCCTGTGGCCCGAATGATTTTGAAAGGCCTGACCCGCATTGGCAAGCCCCTCCAAGACATTTCTGCTTCCATCGAGAACCAAGGCAAGTTGGAGATTCAGCGTTTGGAGCGCAACCTGCCCTACCTCGCGACTATCGCGGGCGGAGCACCCATGTTGGGCCTTTTGGGTACAGTAATCGGTATGATTTTGGCCTTTAAAGAAATGGCCAACGCAGGGGGCGGTGTCCAAATCGAGATGCTGGCAGAAGGTATCTACGTCGCTATGACGACCACCGCGGCAGGTCTAGTCGTCGGCATCTTCGCCTACTTCGGCTACAACTTCCTCGTGACCCGTGTGGAGTCGGTGATTTACAAGATGGAAACGTCCAGCACCGAATTCTTGGACCTCTTGGACGAACCCGTTTGATTCCAAGCGCATGAACCTCAAGAACCGCAGTAAAGTTTCGGCCGAATTCAACATGTCCTCCATGACGGACATGGTGTTTTTGTTGCTGATCTTCTTCATGCTGACTTCCACCTTGGTGACGACCAGCGCCCTAGACGTCATCCTGCCCAAAAGCAAGGCCCAGACGGTGAAAAAATCCACCGTGACAGTCACCATAAACCCGGACCTTCAAGTCTCGGTCAACAGCGACATCGTGGACAAAACTTTGCTAGAAACCGCCATCCTGGAGGCCGCCGCGAGCGACCCCGAGGCGGTCATTATCCTTCGCGCCGACGAGTCGGTCCCCACCGGTGAAACCGTCCGCATCATGGACATCGCCTACCGCAACCGCATTAAAATGGTGCTCGCCACCGATCCTTCCTAAACATGCACACGCAGGACGAACAGGACAAAAAAGACACGCGCCGCGGCTGGGCTACCACCCTGTCCGTGCACGCCGTGTTGCTGGTCGTCTTTGCGTTGTTTGGACTTACCTACCAGGACCCTCCTCCTGAGATGGGCATACCGGTGAATTTTGGGTATGAAGAGGATGGCGCCGGCGAGACCTCTGCCGCGCCCGCCGAGGCTGCGAGCGCGCCAAGCGCGAGCACGTCTGAAGTCACCGAGGCTGCGGTCACGCAAGACCTGGTGGATGCGGCCGCTCTTCCCGAAAAGCCCAAGGAAACCCCTAAGCCCAAGACCACTACGCCCACGACTACAGAGACCCAAAAGCCGCAAGAGCCGGAGAAACCCAAAGTTTCGGACGCGCTCAGCAACCGCTTGAAGGGAGGCTTTACCAATTCGGCCAATCCTGGAACAGGGAGCGGTCAAGGCAACACGACGGGGTCCGGCGACCAGGGCAAGCCCACCGGCGACCTGCAAGGCAATGGCCTGGGCAATGGCGGCACGGGCAACAGCGGGGACTACCAGCTGGGCAGCCGCAAGGCTCTTGGCCGACCCAAACCTTTGTACGATTGCGAAGGCGAGGGTGTGGTGGTCGTTCGGATTTGGGTAGACCGCGCCGGCGTCGTGCAGCGCGTGGAAGGCGGGGTGTCTGGATCGACTACGTCGCAGTCTTGCCTGGTGAGTCGGGCGGAGGAAGCCGCGCGGAAGACGCGTTGGGAAGGCGATCCTGCTGCGACCGACTTGCAAATTGGCACCATTCGCTACCGCTTCAGCCGACAGTGAGCCGCTACGCCGAAACCCTGGACTGGCTCTTCGCCCAACTCCCGGTATTTCAGCGCACGGGCGGGCAGAATTACAAAATTGACTTAGCGAAAACCTGGGCCTTCATGGAAGCCTTGGGGCATCCGGAGCGAAGCTTCAAGTCCATGCACATCGGGGGCACCAACGGGAAGGGCTCTACCTCGCACATGGTGGCTAGTTGTCTGCAAGAGGCGGGCTACCGGGTGGGCTTGTACACGTCGCCGCATTTGGTGGACTATCGGGAGCGCATTCGGCTCAATGGCCAGCCCTGCTCGGAGGAATTTGTCGTGGACTTTGTCGAGCGTTGGAAACCCACGCTCCAGGCTTTGGAACTGAGCTTCTTCGAGATGAGTGTGGGGATGGCTTTTGTGTACTTTCGGGACGTTCAGGTCGATGTCGCCGTCGTCGAAGTGGGCATGGGCGGCCGACTGGACAGCACCAACGTGCTCCTGCCCTTGGTGGCTGCAGTGACGAATATTGATCTAGACCACCAGGCCTTTTTAGGAACGACCCGAGCGGCCATCGCCGCCGAAAAAGCGGGCATTTTCAAACAGGGCGTTCCGGCCCTCGTAGGGGAACGCCATCCAGAGACCGAGGCCGTTTTTATAGAGGCTGCCCGCGCAGTGGGTGCTCCCCTCACCTTTGTGGAGGATCTCCAGCTTCCCCATACGCCCTGCGACCTGCTGGGTAGCTACCAACGAAAAAACCAAGCTTTGGCTCGGGCCATTCTTGCGGCTCAGTCCGACTTTGAGGTAAGCGAGGCAGACATTGCGCGCGGCTTGCTCCACGTGGCCACGCAAACCGGCTTGCAGGGCCGCTGGCAGGTGGTCTCCGAGGCTCCTTTCACGGTTCTGGACACCGCGCACAACGTGCACGGACTGACCGAGACCATGGCGCAGTTCCGGGCCCAAGGCAGCGGAGCGATGCATCTTGTTTTTGGCATGGTGGGCGATAAGGACGCCGCAGGAGCATTAGCGCTATTGCCGACCGAAGCCACCTACTACTTCTGCGCGCCTTCCATTCCCCGTGCTTTGGCGGCTGAGCAGCTGCACTCCCTGGCGGCTGGAGAGGGTTTGAACGGGGACGTGTACCCATCTGTGCATGCCGCATGGGAGGCGGCGAAGGCCGCTGCGGGCGAGGGCGATCGCATCTACGTCGGTGGAAGCACCTTTGTGGTTGCCGACGCTTTGACGCCTAAAAGCGCCAGCTAATCCCGGAATTCACCCCGTAGGTAAAATTGGGGACGTCCGTTCCTGCTGGGTAGGCATCGTAATTCAAGTTGCCCGAAACGGTGAGGTTAAGCATGGGGGAAATCGGTGTGCTAAAGCGGCTGTTGATGACCACCCGAACGTCGTCCCATTCCGCAATTTGGGGCTGGTAGTAGGCGATGGTATTCCAACGGTACTTTTCTTTCAATAAAAGGTCCAGACTCATGTAGGTACTCATTCGGAACACGCTTTCGTACACCCCTGTGACCGACTCAATGTCCAGCTCGTACATCACTAAGGGACTTACGAAGAAATTCACGGTCTTGCTGTCGATAGCTCGGTAGCGCGGGCCGCCGCCAAAATTGAAGCGCTGCGCAATACGCATGGGCTTATTGGACTGCCATTGGAAGAAGAGTTCGCCGGTCCATTCGTCGCTCCATTCGACGTTGTAGCGCCCGTGAACGAAGCCATTTTGCTCAAAGAGCAAGGCCTCGCCGCCCACGCGTGTGGAAAGGTTGCCACTGAAAATTCCGTAGTAGGACTCTTTGCCGACGGTCTTTCGGAAGTTAGCGGAGGTGCTGAGGCGAAGTAGGAGCGCTTGGGTTCCGCCAAAGTAGAAACTGCCGTCTAAGACGCCGTGGGTGCCGGGTTCATTGCCTGTAAGCCCACGCATGGCTTCTACGTTAACAATTTGCGCCTGCGAGGAAGTCCACGCAAGGAGGAAGAGGAGCAGGATGAGCCGACGCATACCGCAAATGTAATGGGAAGCGGCTTTGGCGTACCTTTTCCCCATGAAAAGATACCTCCTTGCCTTGCTGCTTCCCCT
This sequence comes from Schleiferiaceae bacterium, assembly GCA_038145075.1. GTDB lineage: Bacteria > Bacteroidota > Bacteroidia > Flavobacteriales > Schleiferiaceae > TMED14. The sequence continues at coordinate 15,055 of JAYQOY010000039.1, forward strand.
TAGTGTCTATGCCCAAGACCAAGACTTGGCCCAACGCATTTCGGCCTTCCAAGGCGACGCAGGAGAGACCTACAAGGTGAAGACCTTGAACCTAGGCGGTGAAACGCTGGGGGCACTGGAGAAAGAGAGCCCCGAATTCCGCACAGACTTCAAGCTGGAGGGCTTGGAAAAGCAATTGGACAATTTGGAGCGGAATGTCAAGTTTGA
>JAYQOY010000040.1:0-14889 GCA_038145075.1 Schleiferiaceae bacterium
GGCTAGAGCTTGGCAAAACAACGAAAGTCCCGGCGCGCGACGAAGGTCCACCACACGGTTTAAGGGTAAAAGAGAGTAAGCGTTTAAGCGAAAAGCTACAGCGCGAAGCGCGTGCTCTCTAGCTTTCTAGCTACCTAGCTAATTTGCGCGAAGCGCGTGCACTCTAGCCACAGGGCGCAGCCCGTGCTCTCTAGCTTCGGGGCGCAGCCCGAGCCACCTAGCTCTCTAGCCACCAAGCAAAAAAAAGGCGCCCAATGGGCGCCTTTTTTTCCTGTCGCGGGAATCCGCGTTGGATATGCTTAGTAGAACTTACCACGGTAGTCCTCTACGTCTGCACCTTCAATCAAGGCTTGGAAGAGGGCAGATTGGACGCGGCTACGGAGTTGGTTGTTCTGCTGGGCTACATCACCTGCAGTAGCGGCTACGCCGGGGTTTTCGATGATGTTCAAGACTTTGTACTGGTATACACCGTTCAAGCCTTCGAGCACATCCGATTGGAAGCCAACGGGTGAACCAACGGCGGAACCAATGATGGCTGCTTCGCGGCCCGCACCAGGCATAAAGAGGCTGGACAAGCTTACAGTGGCCTTTTGGAAGGCAGGCGTCTGAGAAGCCCACTGTCCTTTGAGGTAGGCCACTTTGGCGTGGTTGAGGGCCAAGAGTTGCAACTCGTCGCGCACTTCGTCTACAGACTTGTAACCGGGCTCGTACACGGCGGTCAATTGAGCTACTACGTAGTTCTGGTAGTTGTTGTTGATGACACCCACTTCGTTGACTTCGCGTTCGGCATTGAAAGCCCAACGAACCACTTCACGGCTCTCACCTAGACCAACAATTTGCTCATCCGTTGCGGAGGTGTTCTTATTGGGTAACAAGGCTACATTAAAGCGGTTGGCTACAGCTTGGGCATCTTCGCCGCTCTGAAGGGCTTTGGCGAATTCTGCGGCTTGGCTGTAGATGCCTTGTTCGGTCTCTTTAGAAACGTTTACGCGGCGGAAAACTTGAGCGAGCTGTACAGAAGGTACTGCACCGCGCTGACCGGTAACGTTAATGATATGGAATCCAAAGTTGGTGAAGACCAAACCGGTAGTGCCCGTGCTATTGCGGAAGCAGTAGTCTTCGAAAGGCTTGGCCATCATATTGGGTTTGAACCAGCCCAAATCGCCGCCTTTGGAGCCCGCCACGATATCGTCGTTGAAGGTGGTAGCGACGTCGTTGAAGTTCAAGCTGCCAGCCTGGATGCCTGCGAGCAATGAATCCGCGATGGTCTTAGCCGTTTGGTAGTCGCGGGTAGCTTGAGAGCGCTCCGCACCGGCGAAGGCCACGAGGATGTGGCGCGCAGACACGGAGTCAGGCATGTTGCGGCGGCTCATCACTTTTACGATTTGGTAGCCAGGTCCGATGGCGATGGGATCGCTCACGAAGCCCGCACCTTGACCTTCAATGGCCGTAGAGAGGGACTCGTCGAGGAGGTCGAGGCTGTAGTAGTTATCTTGGAAAGGAACATCGCTGTTGGCCATGACGTAGGCAGAGTCGTCGATGGAGGCAGCGAGTTCGGCCTTCATCTCACCGAGTTCGGCCAAAACGGCATTGCGGTCCGCATCTGAAGGCTCCAAGGGGAAGTTGGCGAAGTAGATATCGCGCAATTCGTTGATGACCTTAAAGTTTTCTTTGTTCTCCGCGTAAACGGCTTTGAAATCCGCATCCGTTACTTCAACCACGGTGTCGGCGGTGGCTTGAACCAAAAGGCCGGCCCACTCGATTTCAGCTTGACGGGTCTTGCGCGCCAAATTGTGCTGGTAGATGCTCACGGGGGTGCGCAATCCTTGCTTAACCGCGGTGTAGAACTTGTTGGAAAGCGCTTCGTTGCGCACATCGCTCTCGAAGTTGACCCAGTTCAGCCACTGGTCCGTAGCTTCTTGGCTAGCGTCTTTGTTATCACGCAAATTGGCCAAAGCTGATTTCAACAACTCAGGGTTGAATGCGCCCGTATTGGGGTCGCGGAAGCCCTCCATAGATTGGATGCTAGGGTTGCTGACAATGGCGTCCCACAACTCATCGGTGCTAACCGTGAAGCCCAACTCGTCTTGCAAGTCGCCGATGAGGCGGTTCTGAAGCTGCTGGTTCCAAACCATCTGAGAAAGCTGCATGCTGCCCAGGTTGGCCATGTTGGGGTTATTGATTCGGAGATCTTCCATTTCACGGTTGAAGTCCGTGGAAGAGATCTTCTCGCCGTTGATAAAGCCCACAGCGTCTTGATCGCCGTTGAACAATACAGAGCTAGATGAAAAGAATTCACCGAGGATAAATGCGCCGAGAGCAAAACCGATGGCGATGATTACCAGGCCAGAGCGGCGGCGGAGTTTGTCAAACATTCCCATAATGCGTAGAAAATAAGGGTGCGAATATACAAATCAGAACGGCCGCATGCACGAAGAAATGCGGGCTTTAGTCCTGATCTTTGGACACAATCACGCAGGCAATGCGCTGGGCGTCCATAGTTTGGATCGTGAATACCCAATTTTCGAGCTGCAGGGTCTCCCCCTCGACCGGCAAATGGCCCAAATGATTGGCGATCAAACCGCCCAAGGTGCTGTAGGCTTCCTCTTCCGGCCAGTCGAATCCATACGTCTCGTTCAGGTAGTCCACCTCGAGGGATGCGTCCAGCTTCCAGGTGCCGTTGGGCAGTTCTTCTTCGGTCCGAACGTCCGTATCGTGCTCGTCATCAATTTCGCCGAAGAGCTCTTCCACAACATCTTCTAGGGTTACAATACCCGTTAATGAGCCCAAATCGTCGACGACAGAGGCCATGGAGCGCTTGTCTCGAATAAGCATCTTGAAGACTTCCTGGGCACTCATGGTTTCAGGCACAAAGGAAAGAGGGGTCAGGATGGACGCCAAGCGTTTGGGCCGGCGGAAGAGCCCAAAAGCGTGCACATAGGCAAAGGCATCGTCGACCCTATCGCGGTAGACCACGAGCTTGGAAAAGCCGGTCTCCGTGAATTTTTCGCGGAGGTCGTCCATGGAGATAGAGGCTGGGACTGCACAGATTTCCGTGCGGGGAACCATGCAAGAGCGCACTTTGACGTCCCCAAAGTCTAAGGCATTTCGGAAGAGCTCAATTTCGGGCTCGACTTCTTCCGCTGTGCTGCCCTCTTCCAAATAGTGGTCTAGGTCTGCTCGGCCAAAGACGATAGGCTCAGCGCTCGCTTTTACGTCGCGGCCCATTCGGCCTAAGAAGGCCTTACTGATGCGCGTGAGCACTTCCACCAACGGCCAAAGCACCCAATAAACCACCGTCAGCGGGAGGGTGAACCAGCGGAGCGAATCGTTGGCGCGGTTGCGGAAAAAGGCCTTCGGAAGGTATTCAGCCACGAAGAGGACGACCAAGGTGGAGAGCAACGTTTGGAGCGCTACAGCCCAACCTGGAGCCAACTTCCACGCATCCACAAAGACGGGATCCAGCAGCGCTGAGGTTTGCAAACCGACCACAACGAGGGCAATCGTATTGCCCATTAGCATGGCGCCAATGAAATGGGACGGATGGTTGATGAGAAAGGCCAAACGGGCACCCAGCCAGGTGCCACGCTTCGTTTCAATTTCAATTTGGAGTCGGTTGGCGCTCAAGTAGGCGATTTCCATGCCCGAAAAAAAGGCCGAAAACAAGAGCGCCGCAAGGAGGATGAAGCCTTCGTTCATGATGGATTGGAGGCGTCGTCGTTGGATTTCCAACGCGCCTCCATGGTCTTGCGCTGCTTGCGACGGAGACCAAACATGAAGAAGCCTAGAAAGGCAAAGAGCACAAACATGTACGCCCGGTTACGGTCTACCGTCCAGTTGCTGTAAATCGTTTCCAAGGAAAGCAGGCCAATCACGAGCCAGACCCATTCAACGGTCTTCAAACTGCGGCGAGCAAAAGTGGGTTTCATGTGCGTCTAGTCTTGTCCTTCAAAATGTCCGGACACTGCAAAGATGGTGTATTGCGACAAATCTTCCTTCGCTTCAAACCCTTTTCCTTGCACTTCTTCGCCCTTATCGATGATACGGACTTTAGATTCACTCCGGAAGACCTGATTCACGCGGTCCCATTCCATGGCGTCCGTATAGAGGGCATTGCCCCCGTCTTGAACCACTTCCACGTCGCCGGTTAATACCCATACTTGGTCGGACATTCGGCGCACGGCCTTTTGGGCCTTCAAGTGGCCTGTAACGCGTCCTTGTTGGTCGAGGATTTCCACCCGAAATCCTTGCCGAAACACCTGCCGTGGCTGTTCGTCGTCGCTGCTGTAATCTTCCCAAACACCCGTTGTTACGCGGATTTTGGCCATTCCGCTGTCGCTGTAGACCATTTGCACGTTGTGCTGCTCGATCATGGCCCCCGTAAACTGCTGACGCAAGGCACTTACGGCTTGTTCATCGTTGGAACAGCCCATCAAAGCCCAGAGTCCAAAGAACACAAAAGGAGCCCAACGGGCTCCTCTGTGTATGCTATGTAGTCGTGGAAACACGATTAGAAACGAACGGTAATCGTTTCGTTAATCCAACATCCGATGCTGTAGCGATCGCCTTCTTTCTTACCGAATTGGAAAGAGATAGACTTGTCGGGGATACCCGGACGCAACTTGCTCACCAACTTGTCGGAGCGGCCTGCCACACTGGGATCCACTTGCTTGGCGCGAGTGGCTTTGTCAATAGCTGCCCAGTATACCGCGTTCTTTTCGAATACGTTGTTGCCACAACTTCCTGCCGCAGCTGCATAGACGTTCGCCCACATTAAGTAGGCCTCACCGGAGTTCTCGTTGTTGCGAACAGCCGCCGCACAGTCGCTCTTCGCAGCAGCCAGGTTGCCTGTCTTCAAATGGATGGCTGCAAGCTTCAAGTAGTCCTTCGCTTTCTTCAATGGATCCGCTTCTTGAGCGATGGCATCTGTGAAGTACTTCACGGCATCGTCGTACTTCTCGTTTTTGATGCTCAATACACCCATGGAGCGTGCTGCCTGGGCAGATGGCTCAAGATCATAGAGCGACTGCGCCACCAAGTAGTAGATGGGGTTGTCCGTACAATCTGTAGTACCGGCCGTATCCGTGCGCTCCTTGGAGAGCATCTTCTCAGCACGACGCAACCATGCAGCATCACCTAGGTGCTTGTCAAAATTCTCCTGGTTGTAAATGAGGCCCAAACGGTCACATGTCAACAATGGCGCCAAACCGCGCTCAATGTTCGTCATGAGCTTGGTAGACTGTTCCAACAGGCGCTTGTCTATATCCAACACGCGCTTCTCACGAGATGAAATGATGCCCAAAGTGTCCTTTTCCGTCAAGCTAGTGATTTCACGGTTCCAGTTGTCCGTTTGCATTTCAATAGCTTCGCCCACAGCACCATACGCGTTCAACAAACCTTCTGAATCCAAGGTGTCCACTTTATAGAGGGCAATCACCGCATTGAAGTAGTTGTTGAGGTACAAAGGTTGTATGTCGCCAGGATTGACGTCCAAAGCCGCATTAAACATCTGGTAGGCTGTGTAAGCGTCCTCAGGGTAGTAATCGTAGTAGTCGTTGGCTTTCTGGCCCAATACCTTCGCTTCACTGCCAGGGTAGTAGGTGTTCCAATCGTCGTACATCTTCATGAGCGCTGCGATAAGCTCCGCTTTTTTCGCAGGGTCTTGCTCAGCTTTAATCTTGGCGTCAAAAATCTTGGGAGCGAATTTGTAGACTACCTCGCTCGCTTGTGGACACGTGGTGTAGACAATCATCCAGGGCTCATAGGCCTGGAGGTAGTCCTTGCCATTGCAAAGCTGACCGAAGTTGTTGTAGTTCTCAAAGCAACGGATGCTGTCTGCATCATTGCTGCCCCAGTTCTGAGCGTTTGCAAAGAATGCGCTGAATGCGAAGAGTACGAGTAGAATGCGCTTCATGAGTATTACCGGTATTTAAATTTGACAAACCACTGGTCGTTGAGTGTGACCCCTACAGTCGCTTGCGTATAGAATTCTTGGATTAGTCCGTTCGTTTTTGTTCCCCAGCTTCCGACTTGAGCGCCGATGTGAAGGGTGGCAAATTTAACATCTCCTGGCAAAATAGCCCGACCCCCGATAGGAAGTCCCATGCCCAAACTCGCTTGCCATGCGTTGATAGGGGTCTGATTTAGAACCAGTCCCGTGTTTTCATAGCTAAAAGCTACACGGTAGGCGATGTCGTTCTTGAACCCTTTTAAACGCTTGTCCGGGAACGCCAAGGAAGGAATTAAGCTCGCTGAGGCCGAAATCCGGGTGCTGTTTTCAGCATAGGGTCCGCTCCAGGGCTCGCTCGTCAACCAAGGAAGCGTTCCTGTGCTGAAGGGCAACAGGAACTGGGTTTCCGTGACTTGGTACTGGATACCTACAGACCATGCCGAAACGGGCAAATCTTTTGCCGGTTTGCTGAATTCCAGTCCAACGCTCATCTGGGTAGGAACGTAGATATAGCCCTCTTGGTTCAATACGGCTGCACCCGTGTCCAACGGCGTTTCAGAGCCGGATCCGTTTGCGATGTAGGTGTAGCTCAAGTCGTTAGACGTGCTTGAAATCGCACTTCCATTGCGAAGCGTAGCCCCTGCGACCACTTTATAGGCCCCAACAGGAAGGCGCAGTTGCGCTCCAGCATCCCAGTACCAATCGCTGGCCAAAGTGCGCTGAGCTACTCGAACCGAATTGAACTGGTTGTCGCTAAAAATCATGCTCGTCGTCTGGTCCAATGAACCAAAGAGGTAGTTTGCATTGAAGCCAAGTGCTAGAAACTTCACGGGCTTGAGGCCCAGGCCCACATGCAGCTTGGTGTAGCCGCCGCTGCCTTTGAACTGCTGTGTATAGTCTCCAAAATCCGCGTCTGTTCCCTTGGTTAGCATGTCGTAGCCGGTCAAGGAATAAGGCATCAATCCGGTCGAAAAGCCCATCCACTTTTTCAACGGAAAGGCTACGCCCATGTGTTTAAATCCGCCTGTGGTGTTCCACAAGCTGGCATTCTCGTTCGCCTGGTGCACGCCCATGTAGCTACCGCCCAAATCCAAGGTCGTATAGCGCAAGTCCGCGTAGCTCGCGGGCTGGGCTGGGTTGACATACAAACCTGAAGTCGCAGCCGCTTGGGTGCCTCCCAAAATGCTGTGGTACGTGAAGGCATTGGGCTGGACCCAGCCATGTCCGTAGATAGAATACGGACTCACGCCACCGCTCTGTCCAAAGAGCAAGCCTTGACCCAAGAGGAGGCCAGCGAATAGAAAGAGGGTTCTAACGGTGCTTTTCATAGAGGTATTGGGCCAAAAGCCCACGTGCTTCAAGATTGGAAGCCGCAAAGATGCCGCTTTCAGATGGTTTAGCAAAAGCCGGGCCATCTCCGCCGGTGATAAAAATGCCAATCCCCGGAAATTCCCGCTTCCAGGCTTGGATCCAATGCTCCATTTCCGCCGCCATCCCGGCGTAGGCGCCTTGCTGCATGCTGGATTCGGTGGAAGGTGTGCCGTGGGGCGAGAAGGGACGGGCTTCGGGGGAAAGTGCGGGCAAGGCGGGCGCAAAGTGCGCCATGGCCCGCAGGCGCATGGTCCAACCGGGGGAAATGGGGCCGCCGCGTAGGACGTTTTGGTCATCCAGTAGGGTCCCGGTCAAACAGGTACCACAGGAAAGGACGGCGAGGGGACCCGAGGGGTGGAGCTGACGCGCGCCAAGGACGGCGAGGCATCGGTCAACGCCAATGGTGGGCGAACAGTCTAGCTGGAAAGGCCATGGCGAGGAAAGCTCGACCAGGCAACTTTGTAGGTGTTGAGGAACACTGCGTTGGGCCGTATTGGCAATACGCAGGGGAAACGAAGGCGTTAAATCCTGGGCCCACGAGGAGTCGTCCGGCGCCAAATAGCGGGTATCGACGATGGAGGCGCCAGAGGCGTCCAAGCAGGTTACTTTGGTCCGGGTATTCCCGAGCTCTATGGCCCAAATCATGCCGCAAAAGTAGGGCGTATCGCCCCCTTAAGCGTTTAAAAAGAGCACCTTTTTGGCAGAATCCATCTGCGCATACACCGCCTCTTTGTAATAGGCTTCGACCACATTGCGCTTGATTTTGAGCGTTGGAGTCAGAAAGCCATTTTCGACGGCCCAATCCTCATTCACCCAGAAGAGTTTGTCCATGCGTTCGTGCGAGGGAAGGGCTTGGTTGACCTGGTGGAGCAGGTCCTCCGATGCTTTCACTACATCCGCTTGAGCCACTTTGCGAGCGTCCTCCGTGAGAACGGCCAAGGCTATGGGTTGGGCCAAATCCAGGCCAGCAACACAGACCTGCGCCATGTGCTCCGAAATCATGAGACGATTTTCGATGGGTGCTGGGGCGACGTACTTGCCTTTAGAGGTTTTGAAGATGTCTTTAATTCGGCCCGTGATGGTCAGGTAGCCCTCTGCATCGATGGAGCCACAGTCGCCCGTATGGAGGGCGCCACCCGCGAAAAGTTCGGCCGTTTTTTCGGGCTCTTTGTAGTAGCCTTGCGTGCAGGTTGGGCCCTTGACCAGGACTTCGTCGCCATCGCCCAAGAAGACGTCCATGCCCTTAAAGGCCTGGCCTACCGTGCCAATCTTCACTTTGCCACGGAAGTTGACGGTGGAGATGCCGAGGTTTTCGGTCATGCCGTAGACTTCTTGGATGTGAATGCCCATTCCCGCAAAATCAGTGAGGAGCGAGGCGCGTATGGGCGCCGCCCCTGAAAGCACGAGGCGGGAGCGCGACATGCCCAGTTTTTTGCGGAGGATGGGTGCCAGAAGGCGGCGCAGGAAGGCGGCGGGAATTTTGGATTGAAGGGTTTCTCCAAATTTTTCCCAAATGCGCGGCACCGCCATGAAGACCGTGGGCTGGGCTTCTTCGAGGTTTTTAGCGAAGGTGTCTAGAGATTGGACGAAGTGGATTCGGCCTGTTAAATAGACGCCAGCGGCGGAGATAATCATGCGCTCGGCCACGTGACTGAGGGGCAAGTAGGAAATGAAAACCTCCTGGTGCAGGAAGTCGAACTGGTCCAAAATCATGCGGAAAGCTGCTTGGAAGTTTTTGAAGCTGTGCATGACACCCTTAGGCATACCCGTAGTGCCAGACGTATAGATGATGGTCATCAGGGCTTCGGGATCCATGGGGTGCGGTTGGAAATCGGACCTTCCTTTTGCCTTAAAGTCCTCCCATGGGCTGCCAGCCGCGTCGGGGGCCATGTAGGGGATGTACACGCGCTGAACGCCGGCAGGACAGTGCTGAATGTACACACTCGCGTCGTCCAGTTTGCCGATGACGAGCACTTTGGATTCTGAATGTTCGAGAATTTTATTCGCCGTTTCCCCATCGATGGTCGGGTACATGGGCACGGAAACGGCGCCCGCTAAGGCGCAGCCATAGTCTGCAATGAGCCAATGCGCCGAGTTCTTGCCAATGATGGCCACCTTGTCTCCCGGTTGAACACCTGCAGCGTGCAAGCCAGCGGCAAAGGCTTTGGCCTCGTCGAAGGCTTCGCGGTGGGTGAATCGAATGTGACCCGCTTCTGCATGGGGTTCGTCCAAGAATCGACGATCTGGGAAGTGGGCAGCGTTCCAGGCCATTTGCTCGGGCAAGGTGCGGCGGGCGCGGTCCGGGGTGAGATGCTGAAGACCCAAGTCGGCCTTCGCTCCTTCTAAGGGTCCAAGTACATCCAGCACGTGGCCGTCGTCTGTTTCTGGAGATGTTGCGGCGAAAGGCTGCGCTACGCTGATCACTTTTCGACCAAAGTCCATGCCGAGCGTCACAATGGGCACGCCGGCTTTTTCAGCGATGTTGCGGTAGCCCGACTTAAGCCCTTGGACCTTGCCCCGTGTTCCCTCGGGAGCTAGCCCCAACGTGAAGGTGGAATTCGACGCAAAGTGCTCGGCCATCTGATCAACGACCCCATGGGTGCTGGAGCGATTGACCGGTATCCCTCCCATGGCGCGCAGGATGGGACCCAAGGGCCACCAAAACAGGCTGTGTTTGGCTAAAAATTTGAGGTCGTGAAGCCCCAAATCCTCGCGGACACAGAGCGCCAGAAAAAAGTCGCGCCAAGAGGTGTGTGGCCCAGCAATGAGCACATACTGAGGAAGATGGTGCGGGAACGAATCGCGGTACTCCCAGCCTTTTTTGGCTAGGCGACCTTTGAGGAACGGTAACTTCATGCTCTAAAATACCGCTTTACTTAGTCGCATTTAACTCAAGCAATTCGAAAAGTTTAAATTTCCTTCTGAAAATTCGCGACGGAAGAATGCAGAATTGGTATTAACTTCGCGCCTCCAAATAAGGAGGTTCGGTAGCTCAGTTGGTAGAGCAATGGACTGAAAATCCATGTGTCGGCGGTTCGATCCCGCCCCGAACCACGAAGGACCCGCCCCAACCGGCGGGTTTTTTTAAGCCCTATCTCGCGGGATTTTACCTAGACTTGACGGCAGATGTACAAAAATGCTGTTTCTTGCGGCCCGTGAACGCTACCCGCTCTTTTCTCGCCTTGGCTGTATGCGCCGGGACTCGCCTGTTGGCGCAGCAGCCCTTTGCCTATGGGGTCGCCTCAGGCGATCCCTATTCGGAATCCGTCGTGCTTTGGACCGCCCTCGAGGGCATTTCAGGCCCGGAAACGATTACATGGGAGTGCAGCCGGGATGCAGACTTCACGTCCATCTACACGAGCGGAAGCGTCCAAACCGATCCCGCCCACAGCGGAACCGCCAAGGTGGTCGCCCGGGGACTGGAGGCAGGAACGACCTATTTCTACCGCTTTTGGTGGGACGAACATGTTTCACCCGTAGGGAAAACGAAAACCGCCCCTGCCCCGAATGCCCTGGAACCCGTCAAACTCGCGGTCGTCTCCTGTGCCCACTACGAAGCGGGCTATTTCTATGGCTATGGAGAGATTGCGCAACGCAGCGATGTGGATGTAGTCGTGCATTTGGGCGATTACATCTATGAATACGGACCATGGAAAGCGGGCTGGAAAGTACCCAATCGCGTTCACTTGCCCGATCACGAAATTGTCAGCCTGAACGATTACCGAACGCGCTACGCCCAGTACCACCGCGACCCCAACCTGCAAGCTATGCACGCGGCACATCCGGTGATTGCTATTTGGGACGACCACGAGATTGCCAACAACAGCTTTGCCACCGGGGCGGACAACCACCAGGAAAACGAAGGCGACTATGCCGCGCGTCGGCAAGCAGCGATGCAGGCCTACTACGAATGGATGCCGGTTAGGGAGGAGGATCCCCAGGGCTACCGCGCCTTTCGGTACGGTCAAATGCTGGACCTGATTTTGCTGGAAACGCGTTTGGACGGGCGCACCGATGTGCCCCGCAGCGAAGAGGGCCGCCACGCACCCCTTGAGGAGCACCACCTCATGAGCGAGGCTCAACGGACCTGGGTGACCGAACGCCTGCAGACCAGCTCCGCGGCCTACCGCGTCCTGGGCAACCAAACGATTTTCTCCCCATTGGACTTAGGCGTTCTGCCCACCAAACGCGTCAAGGACCACAATCCCGACGCCTGGGACGGCTATCTGGCGGAGCGCGAAAACCTGGTCAACCTCTTCCCTACGGTCGCTCCCGTAGTTATTTTGACGGGCGATTCTCACTGCTCCTGGGGCTTTGAAGGTCCCGGCTATGTGGAACTTTGCACCCCGAGTATCACGTCCACCAACTTTGACGAGTTCGCTAATTCCTTGGTGGCTCGCTTTGCCGGCTTCCTCCTCTGGATCAGCAACAAAAACCTGGAATATGTCAATGTTCGGGACCACGGATTCCTGACAGTCGAATTTACCCAGGAGGCCGCCCAGGCCGAATGGATCTACGTGAAAAACATCAAATCCGACGAACCTTGGCGCGTGTCGCACAAACGCCGCCGAAGCGTACATCCCTGGACGAAAAACCTCCTAACTAAGGCGCGTTAGGCCCTATGCCTGCCTTACCTTTGCAGCATGAAGCGCTCCTTTCGCTGTTCTTCTTGCGACCACTGGCACGAGTCTCCTGACGGAATCTGCCCCACCTGTGGTCCCGAAGCGCTTTCTAGCCATGCTCCAACGGGTGCTCCCCTGGTGGACCACCGCACCCCAAATCCCTTCGAAATGCCCCTACCTACCTGGATCAAGGATCCCTCCATCCCTGCCCCTGTTCGTTTCATGAAGAATTCCGTGGTCGCCCTGCAATGGGTCGCCATGTTCGTTGCGGGTTCTATCGCATGGATGGCCTACTGGGTGGCCGTTTGACGCCGTCGCGGCTGATGCTCGCGAGTCTCGTCCTTTTTGGGCTGCACCAAGGAGCCATTGCTGGCGGCTGGTCACATCCCTGGGCGGATTCCTACCTGGACACCTTTCTCTTTTTGCCCATTGCTCTAGGCCTGCCTGCCTGGTTGATGCGTTTTTGGCAGCCCGCTTTTCGGTGGAGCCCTCCTTTTGTTTTGGGCGCCTGGATCGCCGCATCGATCGCCTTTGAGGTCTGGATTCCGTCGTTTGATCCGCGGTTTACCGGGGATGCCTGGGATGTACTTAGCTATGGCTTGGGGGCTTGGCTGTTTCAGCGCACCGAGGCCCGCGTGGGTGGGTTGGTGTAGGATGTACACCTTCTTTGTACCTTAGGGCTTCACCTAAATTTTTGGCGTCGTGCGCGTACTTTCTTTGGCCGTCTTGGCTTCCCTCTTCTTGGCTTCTTGCCAGTCCGAATCTCCCGTGAGCAGCCCCAACGGCCGCACGGTCGTCCACGTGAACGCCGCAAGCCTCCCTCCCACCTATACGGTTCTCCGCGATGGCGATACGCTGGTGGGCACTTCCACGTTGGACATGCAGTTTGAAGGTACGGAGGCTCCGTTTTCGCTCTGGAGCGGCTTGACCTATTCGGGCCAAACGACCCAAACGATCGACGAAACATACGAACTCCCCTGGGGCGAATGGCGCGAGGTGCATCACCACGGCAACCAAGCGGTCTACACCTTCGAAGGTGAACGCGGCACCGTGACCCTCACCTTCCACGTGACCGACGAGGGTTTTGCCTTCCGCTACGGCCTCGCCCTGGAAACGGATTCCTTGCCTTTGTTTGCGGAAGAGAGCACCTTCAACCTCAACGCCAACCCCGAGGCCTTCTGGATTCCGGGCGACTGGGACATTTACGAGCACCTCTACAACCGCAGTCCCTTGCGCAGCATCAATGCCATTGCCAAGCGCAACCACCCCAATTTGGCCCAAACCTACATCCCCTACAACGCGGTCAATACACCCGTCACCTTGGTCTACGAAAACGGCACCCACCTGGCCCTCCACGAGGCGGCCCTCGTAGATTACCCCGGCATGACCTTGGCCGTCGATACCTTGACGGGCAATTTGCGCTCGCAACTCGTGGGCCGCGGCCCCTTGGCGCAGGAGGACTATGCCGCTGCGGATCCGGGTGCGCAGATTTGGATTCCCGGCACGTTCCAAACACCTTGGCGCATGGTCTTGATCGCCGACGATGCCCCTGGCTTGCTGAACAGCCATTTGGTCCTGGATTTGAACGAACCCAACAAATTGGGGGATGTGAGCTGGTTTGAGCCCATGAAGTACATGGGCATTTGGTGGGAGATGCATTTGGGCAAATCCACCTGGGATATGTTCGGCAGCCAAAGCATGAGCACCTTCGACTTTGAAGGCGAAAACGGTGGCGCAGCCCTGAAACCTACCGGACGTCACGGCGCAAACACCGAAAACGCCAAGCGCTACATCGATTTTGCGAGCCAACACGGTTTCAAAGGACTTCTCGTCGAAGGCTGGAACGTGGGCTGGGAGCACTGGATCGGCTTTGAAGACCGAGAAGGAGTCTTTGACTTTGTCTCCACCTACCCCGACTACGACCTCCAAGAAGTCCAGCGCTATGCGAATGAACATGGCATGTCGCTCATCATGCACCACGAAACCTCTTCGGCGCCCCGCACCTACGACCAGCAGATGGACACAGCTTACTCCCTCATGCAATCCCTGGGCATTCACAGCGTGAAGACGGGCTATGTGGGTAAAATCATTCCGAAAACCGAATTCCACCACGGGCGTTGGATGGTGCGCCATTACCAACGTTCGGTCGAGCGCGCGGCTGCCCACCAAGTGGCCGTCAACATCCACGAGCCGATCAAAGCTACCGGACTTCGTCGCACCTATCCCAACCTCATTGCCCGCGAGGGTGCGCGTGGCCAAGAATTCAACGCCTGGAGCATCGAGCGCGGCAACCCGCCCTCGCACATTCCCACCATGGCCTTCACGCGCATGCTCGGCGGGCCCATGGACTTCACCCCTGGGGTCTTTCAAATCAACCTGGACGCCTTCAAGCCAGGCAGCCGCATCAACACAACGATTGCTCAGCAGCTAGGCCTGTACATCGTCATGTATTCGCCCGTGCAAATGGCCTGTGACCTGCCCGAGCACTACGCCGCCAACCTGCCCGCATTGAAATTCATCGAAGAGGTAGGTGTGGATTGGGAAACCAGTGAAGTGCTTGACGGTGAAGTCGGTGAGTACGTTGTCGTAGCACGTCAAGAGCGCAAAGCCCAAGCCAACGGCCGTCGCCATTGGTTTGTAGGTGCCGCCAACAACGAAGTGGCCCGCGACTACACGCTGACGCTCGACTTCCTGCCCGAAGGCGAATCCTTCACCGCCCACATCTACCGCGACGATACCGCTGCAGGTGCACACTGTTGGGACAACCCAACGGCTCTGAAAATCGAATCCATCACCGTTAAGAAGGGGGACAAAATTGCCTGCCCCATGGCCGTGGGTGGTGGCTTTGCGGTGAGTTTGTTGGCGGAGTAAGCTAGAGAGCTAGAGAGCTAGAGAGCTAGAGAGCTAGAGAGCTAGAGAGCTAGAGAGCTAGAGAGCTAGAGAGCT
>JAYQOY010000041.1:0-14853 GCA_038145075.1 Schleiferiaceae bacterium
CAGCAGGGATTCATGTGCGCTGGCATAACGATGCATCCGATTCTTGTAAACAACCGCCCCGTCTTCACGATTGATTTTGGAGGCGGTGCTAAGCTCTGGAGCATAGGTCTGCACCGATTTGGCCGTGAAACAGTGCGATTAGGGGAGCGCTACTACCAGAAGAAAGTTCAGACGTTTGACAGTCCTTTCTAATTCGATGGTCCCTAGGAGACGGGATCCGTATGCGCCCTAGAAATTCGGCTTAAACAAGTAGCGGCTGTAGAAGTCATCAATGGCTTGAATGGCCTCTTCAGGGCTGTCCACGAGCTTCATGAGGTTCATGTCGCCGTCGCTGATGAGGTGGTTGCCTCCAAGCGTGCTTTCCATCCAATCCATGAGGCCTTGCCAATAGTCTTTGCCGACCAGTACGACGGGGAACTTTCCAATCTTCTTGGTTTGGATCAAGGTGATGGCTTCAAACATCTCGTCCAAGGTGCCAAAGCCGCCAGGCATCACGACAAAACCCTGAGAGTACTTGACGAACATGACTTTGCGCACAAAGAAGTAGTCAAAGTCCACGCTCTTATCTAAGTCGATGAAGTCGTTGGGCTTTTGTTCGTGGGGGAGCTCAATATTGAGGCCCACAGAGGGTGCGCCGACTTCCATGGCGCCACGGTTGGCGGCCTCCATAATGCCAGGGCCACCACCACTGATGATTCCGTAGCCTTTTTTGCCTAGGCCTTCCGCAATGTCTTGGGCGTCTTGGTACCAAACGTCGCCTTCTTTGAGGCGGGCAGAGCCAAAAATGCTGACACAGGGTCCGATGCGGGATAGGCGTTCATAGCCCTCCACGAATTCAGACATGATTTTAAAAATGGCCCAAGAATCGTTGGTGCGCTGTTCGTTCCAGGACTTGCGCTTGAAGGCCTTGGAGATAGGTTCGTTGGAATTTGTTGCCATAGGGTAGGGTGTGATGTACTTCAAGGTAGCGCTTTTTGGCCACCTTTCCACCCTGTTAAACGCGTATAGACGCTTAATTCTTGCCTACTTGGAGGGCGCGTGCGAGGAAGGGCGCGGTGATGCTGTCGGGATGGACGGCCACGTCTTCCGGGGTTCCGGCGGCTACTAGGGTGCCCCCAGCTTTGCCCCCTTCCGGCCCCATGTCCACGATGTAGTCCGCTTGGGCGATGACGTCCAAATTGTGCTCAATGATGAGGGCTGTATTGCCTTTGGAAACGAGGCGCTGAATGACCTTCATCAGGATGCGGATGTCTTCAAAGTGCAGACCCGTGGTAGGCTCATCCAGGATGTAGAGCGTTCGGCCCGTATCGCGCTTGCAAAGCTCTGTGGCCAGCTTGATGCGCTGCGCCTCCCCGCCCGAAAGCGTCGTCGATGGCTGCCCCAAGGTGATGTAGCCCAAACCGACCTCCACGAGGGTCTTCAGCACTTTCTTGATCTTGGGGACGGCCTCAAAAAAGGTCAAGGCATCCTCAATTGGAAGGTTCAAAACGTCCGAAATGCTCTTGCCCTTGTAGCGAACTTCCAGGGTTTCTCGGTTGAAGCGCTTGCCCTGGCAGGTTTCGCAGGGGACGTAGACATCGGGCAAGAAGTTCATTTCCACCACGCGCATGCCGCCACCTTGGCAGGTCTCGCAGCGCCCGCCCTTCACGTTGAAGGAGAAGCGACCGGGGGCGTAGCCGCGGACTTTGGCTTCGGGCAGGTCCGAAAACAATTTCCGAATGTCGTTAAAGACGTTGGTGTAGGTGGCAGGATTGGAGCGGGGCGTTCGGCCAATGGGGCTCTGGTCCACATCAATCACTTTGTCGATGTACTCCATGCCTTCCAAAGCTTCGTGCGCGGCCGGCTTCGTCAACAACCCGTGCAAGGGGCCCGCAAGCGCCGGGTAGAGGGTGTGGTTAATCAGGGTCGACTTGCCGGAACCGGAAACCCCCGACACCACCGTCAGCGTGCCCAAGGGCACCTCCAGGGTCACATTTTTGAGGTTGTTGCCCGTAGCGCCAATGAGGCGAAGGAAGTGGCCGTTGCCGGGGCGACGCACCTCGGGCAGGGGCATGCGGAGCTCCCCGCGCAGGTACTGACCCGTCAAGCTATTGGAGGCGGCCACCCCCTCAAAGTCGCCTTGAGCTACCACGCGCCCACCGTTCAGGCCGGCGCGAGGTCCCAAATCAACTATATGGTTGGCCGCGCGCATCATATCCTCGTCGTGTTCCACGACGATGACCGAGTTGCCCAAGTCCCGCAAGCGTTCCAAACTCCGAATCAAGCGCATATTGTCGCGCTGGTGCAAGCCAATGCTGGGTTCGTCCAGGATATACAAGACATTCACGAGCTGTGAGCCAATTTGGGTAGCGAGTCTAATGCGCTGCGCCTCGCCGCCACTCAAACTGCGTGCACTTCGGTTGAGGCTGAGGTAGTGCAAGCCGACGTCCACCAGGAAGCCCAGGCGGGTTTGGAGTTCTTTCACAATTTCGCCACCGATACGCACTTGCGATTCCTTGAGCTGGGGCAGCAGAGCCTCCAGCCAGGCGGCCAATTCGCCGATGCCCATTTGGGCCAAGTCTGCAATGCTCTTCTCCAAAATGCGGAAGTGCAGGGATTCCTTCTTCAGCCGCTGGCCCTCGCAGGAGGGGCATATGCGCTCCACCATGAAGTCGTCCGCCCAGCGCTGCAAACTTTTACTGTTGCTGTCGTTCTTTTGGCTTTCGATGAAGGCGACGAGGCCCTCGTACTGAATGTTGATCTTCCGAGTGACCCCCACGGTTTTGTTGTCCGAGGTAAAGCTTTCGGTATGGCCCTCCAAAATGGCGGTGCGGCCTTCCTCTGGGATTTTTTCCCAAGGCGTGTGCAAATCAAAGCCAAACCGAATGCCCAAATACTCCATCTGCTGGAAAATCCAGGACCGGCGGTAGGTTCCCAAGGGCGCCAAAGCCCCATCGTGCAGGGTGAATTTGGGGTTCGTGATGACTTTGTCCAGGTCGACCACATGCACATGCCCCAAACCGCCACACTGCGGGCAAGCGCCTTTTGGGGAATTGAAGCTAAAGGTGTTGGGCTCCGGCTCCGGATAGGAAACCCCTGTGGTGGGGCACATGAGGTTGCGGCTAAAATGAACGACCTGCGTGCTGTCGTAATCGGCCACCATAAGGTTGCCTTTGCCCAAGCGCATCGCGGTCAAAATGCTCTTTTTAATGCGCTCTTCGCTCTCCGGTTCGGCCACGAGGCGGTCAATCACGATTTCAATATCGTGCGTCTTGTACCGGTCCAAACGTATACCGCGTGTGATGTCCATCCACTCGCCATTCACCCGTGCCTTCAGGTAGCCTTGCTTGGCCATGGACTCAAAGAGTTCGCGGTAATGCCCCTTTCGGGCCCGCACGACGGGGGCAAGCAGGGCGATGCGCTTTCCGGCGAAGCGCTCCAAAATTTGCGCCCGGATCTCATCGTCCGTATAGCTGACCATGGGCTCGTTGGTCGCCAGCGAATAGGCCGTCGCGGTGCGCGCATAGAGCAAGCGTAAGAAGTCGTAAACCTCTGTGACGGTGCCGACTGTGGATCGGGGATTTCGGTTGGTGGTCTTCTGCTCAATGGCAATGACCGGGCTCAGCCCTTCAATGCTGTCCACATCGGGGCGCTCCAGGGTGCCCAAAAACTGACGGGCATAGCTTGAAAAAGTTTCCATGTAGCGGCGCTGGCCCTCCGCATACAAGGTGTCAAAGGCCAGCGAGGACTTTCCGGAACCACTCAAGCCCGTGATGACCACCAGGGCCTCACGGGGCAAGGTGACATCCACATCGTGCAAATTGTGCTCGCGGGCACCGAGTATTTTGATTTCTCCAGCCATGGTCGCTTAACGTGCGGAAGAGGTGGATGGTTTCGCCTCACCGGGCTGCCAAGCGGGGACGGGGGTATGCGGGACGGCAATCCAAAGGGTGTCGCCTTTCAAGTCGCTCAGGGAGGCCTCGCGCAGCCAGGGGTTGTGACGCTTGAGCTCGTTGTAGCTCCAGCCATAGGCATGGGCCCATTCGCCCCAGCTCGCCACGGCGCTATCAACGGCTACGTAGCGGTCCTCCCAGGGCGCATCGTAGTCCTCCGGCGCGAGGTCAAAGCCATAGGCCCGGGGCTGCTGCATGATGCACTTGAGGGCTAAAATGCGGAACACGTAGCGCTTGGTCTCTTCGTTCAGGAGCAAGTCGTAGTATGCGGTTTCTGCCTGGCGGTCCATTTGGCGTTGCAGGCCGTTCATGCCCATGTTGTAGGAGGCCGCGGCTAAGGTCCAGGACCCAAAGCGGGCTTTTGCCGCCTTTAAGTAGGCAGCAGCGGCACGGGTGCTCTTCTCAACGTGGTAGCGTTCGTCGATTTCATCGTTCACGGTGAGGCCGAGGTCTTTGGCGGTTCCGGGCATCAACTGCCAGAAGCCGGCGGCTCCGGCGGGGGAGACGACCGGGGCCAAGCCACTTTCGATGACGGCGAGGTAGAGAAAGTCCTGAGGCACGCCCTCTTCCTTCAAAATGCGCTGCATCGCGGGGAAGTAGCGGCTGCTGCGCTTCAGGAGTTGCAGGGTATTGCTGTGCCAGTAGGTGTTGGTGAGGAGCTCCTTCGTCAGGCGTTCTTGGGCGTCTTCGCTGTGCAAGGGAACGGCTTCACCGGCCAAATCCAACTGCTCCGGCAGGGGGACCAGGCGGGTGTGGTTGTGTTCGGACAGAAAGTGCAAGCGCTCGCTCATCGTTTTGGGATCGGGAATGCCCCAAAGGCCGACCAGGAGGATTCCTGCGAGGAAGAGGGTAAGGGTGCTGCGTTTCATGCGCTTTGAAATTCTGGGCCCGTAAAGGGCGTTTCAAACGACGCAAAGGCCATGCCTTTTTCATCCTTGGCGGACAACTGCAGCTCCGACGCGTTCAGGCCGGTAGCGCCCAGCCAATCAATGCCTAAATCCGCATCGTTGTACGCGATGCATCCTTCAGCCTCTGGTGCATACACTTCGCTGCAGCGGTACTGGAAAACGGTTCCGTCCTCCAAGGTGGCAAAACCATGCCCAAATCCGGCAGGAATCAGCAAGCGGCGCTTGTTGGCGGCGCTCAATAGGGTACCGTAGGTCTTTCCGTAGGTCGGCGATCCCGCGCGAAGGTCCACGACCACGTCGTAGACGGAACCCAGCACCACACTCACCAGCTTGGCTTGGGCGTGGGGAGGGCGCTGGAAATGCAATCCGCGAAGGACGCCGCGGTGGCTCATACTCTCGTTGTCTTGCTTCCACAGGAGCTCGGACGAGTCTGATTTGAAAGTCTCCATGAAGTAGCCACGCGCGTCGCCGTGTACGGTAGGTTCAAGGAGGAGGAGTCCGGATAGAGGTTGCTCCACGAGGGTCATTCCAAAGTGCTTCATGCCTGAAAATGTGTTTGGGTCCATTCCACCAGGGTGGCATGGGCTTGAGGGTGGCCCGCCACCAATTGGCGTGCCTGAATGAGTTCGCGATCCACGGGGGTGGCTCCGCTAAAGGTGCTGGCGCAGCCCCCGGCTTCGCGCACAAGCAATATGCCCGCGGCGACGTCCCAAGGCGCCAACCCATGTTCAAAAAAGGCCTGAAAGCGATCGTCGGCCACCCAGGCCAAATCCGTCGCCGCAGAACCAAAGCGGCGCACGCCGCGCGAACCTTTGAAGCAGGCTTGAAGGACCTCCAAGTAGGGGCCCATTTCCGAAAAATCGTAGTAAGGGAAGCCCGTAGCTACCAGACTCTCCGACATGGAGCGGTCGCTGGTGTGCAAGCGACGGCCCTCACAAAAGGCCCCCTCGCCACGGCTTGCGGTGAAGAGGCGGTTCTGCCCAAGCTCTAAGACCGCCGCCCAGCGCAAATCGTCGCCCTCCAAGAGCGCCACAGAAATGGCGTAGGGGGGGAGGCCATGGATAAAATTGGTCGTGCCGTCCAAGGGGTCGATGATCCAGTTGAATCCGTCCTCGGACCAGGGGTAGTCGCCTTCCTCGCCCAAGAAACCGCAGCCGGGCAAAAGCGCAGCGAGACCCTCGACAAGGCGCTCTTCGGCCTCTAGGTCGACATAGCTTACCAAGGCATTGAGCGACTTGGTTTCCACGGACGTAGCCTGAAAATTCTCCCGTTGGAGCTGAATCCAGGCACCCACCTCGCGAATCAGCGCTTCGGCCGATTGGGCCTTTTCGGAGGACCAGCTCATGAGGCGACGGCGTTTACGACGGCGGCAACGTTGAGGCTGTCGTGGGCGCCCCATTCGCCGAGTTCAATGTGTTCGACCGTTCCCGCACGTGCCGCCTCATAGGGCGTGCTCACGCGGATGTAGTTTTCGGTATAGCCTTGCATCCAGCCGTCGCGGTCGGCTTCTTCCCAGAGGACGCGTCGAATGCTCCCGATGTGGCGCAACGCAAATTCGCGCTGTTTTTTGGCGCTCAACAAACGCAAGCGGTGGTTGCGAGCCTTGCGTTCCACGGGCGGGACGGTGCCCTCAAAGTCGATGGCTTCCGTGCCGGGGCGTTCGGAATAGGTAAAGACGTGCAGGTAGCCGATGGGAAGGCTTTCCAAGAATCTGTAGGTGTCGAGGAAGTGCTCCTCGGTTTCGCCGGGGAAGCCTACGATGACGTCAACGCCAATGCAGGCATCGGGCATGCGCTGCAGGATGCGTTCGACGCGTTCTTGGTAAAGTTCGCGGCGGTAGCGGCGCTTCATCTTGCCCAAAATTTCATTGTTCCCGCTCTGCAGGGGGATGTGGAAATGCGGCACAAAGCGTTGGCTGTCGGAGGTGAAATCGATGACTTCGTCGCGCAACAGGTTGGGCTCAATGCTGGAGATGCGAATTCGGTCCAAGCCATCGACGGTATCCAACTGGTGCAAGAGGTCGATAAACCGGTGCTCGTGGCGCTTGTTGCCAAATTCCCCCTTGCCGTAATCGCCAATGTTGACGCCGGTCAGCACCACTTCTTGCACGCCTTGCTGCACCAAATGCTGGGCCTGCGTGACGACCTGTTCCAAGCGAGCCGAACGACTCACACCGCGCGCCATCGGAATGGTGCAGTAGGTACAGGCATAGTCGCAGCCGTCCTGAACTTTCAAGAAAGCCCGTGTGCGGTCGCCCAAGCTGTAGGCGGCCTCGTAGCTGTCCACGTCCTGAATCTCGCAGGCGTGAACCACGGCCTCCGAATTCTTCTGCAAATCCGTCAAGAACTGGCGTAGGTGCAGTTTCTCGCCCGCGCCCACGACCAAATCCACGCCTTCCATGGCGGCAATTTCAGAGGGGCGAAGCTGGGCATAGCAGCCGGTCACGACAACAAAACTCTCTGGATTGGCGCGAAGGGCCTTCCGAACCACACTGCGGCATTCCGTATCCGCTTGCTGCGTGACCGAACAGGTATTGATGATGACGACGTCTGCCCCTGTTTTAAGGTCAACGACGGACATGCCAGCGGCCTGGAGGTCTCGGGAAATCGTACTGGATTCCGCAAAGTTGAGCTTGCAACCAAGCGTGTGAAAAGAAACCGTTTTTCCAGAGAGGCTCATCGCGCGAATTTACGGCTTTTCCTTGGTGCTATCTTTGGGGGATGAAGGCAAAATTCCTAGGTCTTTCCGTATTCCTCTACGCGCTCTTTCTTGGGCTGGCTGTAAGTTGTTCGGACCCGTCTAAATCTACCGACGGCCTTGTCTTCCGCTACAACGAGCCCACGTCCTTGAGTTCGCTGGATCCGGCTTTTGCCCGAGACCAAGGCCATACCTGGGTGGCCAAGCAGCTCTTTTCGACCTTGGTGGACACGGATTCCGCCCTGCAGATTCAGCCGAATCTAGCGCTGTCCTGGTCCGTCGATGCGAGCGGCATGCACTGGGAATTCGAGCTGCGCCGTGATGCCTACTTCCACGATGACGCCTGCTTCCCCGGGGGAAAGGGCCGCCAGCTCTGGGCGCAAGACGTGGCCTTCAGCCTCCAGCGCTTGCTGGACCCCCAAACGGCTTCGCCGGGCGCCTGGGTCTTGGAAAATGTCGCCAAGGTTTCGGTCCTGGATTCTTTCACCCTGGCCATCGACCTGAAGGCCTTTGATCCGGCCTTGCTAGGCCGCCTCGCCATGCCCTACTGCGGCGTAGTCCCTGTAGAAGCCGTGGAAATGTATGGGGCTGGATTTTCCGAGCACCCAGTGGGCTCCGGACCTTTCCGCTACCAGGCCTGGGCGCGCCAAGAAAAATTGGTCCTGCGCCGGCACCCAAACTACTACGAATTCGACGCTCAAGGCCAGCGCTTGCCCTATTTGGAGGCGGTGGCCATTCGCTTCATCCCCGATCGGCAAGCGGCCTTCTTGGAGTTTTTAAAGGGCGAACTCGACCTCGTGAGTGGGGTAGATCCCTCCTACAAGGACCAGCTCTTTGATGCCCAAGGCGGCCTGAAGGCGCGGTGGGAGGGCGAACTTATACTGCAGAAAAGTCCCTTTCTCAATACGGAGTTTATAGGCATCCGGGCCCAGCAGCCAGACCCGGACTACTTGGGGGATGTGCGCATTCGGCAAGCCTTGAACTGGGCGCTGGACCGTGCCTCCATGATGCGCTACCTAAAGAACAACATTGGAATTCCCGCTTACGGTGCACTCTTGCCTGTCGGGTTGGCGGGACACCGAAGCCCAAAGGATTGGAAGCAGGAGGGATATGACCCCTGGTCCTACGATCTGGAACGCGCTCAGGCTTTAGTCCGCGAAACGGGCGTGCTTGAACGTGCAGACCTCGCGCCTATTGTGATTTCCACCACGGCGAGTTACCGCGATATTTGCGAGTACGTACAGAGTGCCTGGTCCAAATTGGGCTTCCCCGTCCAGGTAAACGTCATGCCTTCTGCGGCCTTCCGCGAGGATAAATCCGCCGGCCGCTTGTCCGTCTACCGCGCCAGTTGGATTGCCGACTACCCGGACGCCTCCAACTACCTCATGCTCTTTGAATCCGCTTATGCGGCACCCAACGGGCCCAATGCGGCACAAGTGCGTGACGCGGATTTTGATGCCCTGGCCTTGACGGCCCGACAGGCTGTAGCGGCAGACGAGCGCGCGGCGGCCGCCCGGGCGGCAGATGCGTGGTTGAAGCGGGAGGCGCCCCTGGTGCCCCTGTTTTACGATGAAAGCGTTCGGGTCCTCCGCCAGGAGTGGCGCGGACTCCCCAGCCATCCGATGAATGTCCTGGACCTGCGCCGTGTTACTCGGCGTCAGACGCGCTAAAGGTCAGGTTGACCCAGAGCGGATGGTGGTCGCTGTCGGCTTGCTCGACGCGCTGCAGCCCTGTGGCTTGGAAGGCGGCATCGTGCAGAATCCAGTCGATGCGCAACGGCAGTCCCCAAAGCCCGCGGTAGGTCGACCCAAAGCCCTTGCCCATTTCTTCGAAGGAATCTTTCCAGCCGCGCAAGCGGTAGGCCGTGTTGCTCGTGGGCGAGTCGTTGAAGTCGCCCAGCCAGATAAGGGGAGGATGTCCGCCTTTGCTCGCCCAGGCCAAGAGCTGGTCCACTTGCTGGGCTCGAATCTTCGCCGTGCGCGTCAATTTGTACGCCGAGCTAAACACGGAGGTAGAAATGCCCGCCGAATCGGTTTCCGCTTCTGCTTCACGGGTGACAAAGGTGGTCGTCACCAAGTGGATGTTGACCACGCGCACTAAGCCCTGCGGGGTTTGGATGTCCGCCCAAACAAAGCCGCGGTGGCCGGGGTAGCTGGCCTCAAAGGCCTCAAAGTTCCACTGCCGAATGGGGTACTTGGAAAAGATTTGCAAGCCTTGGTCTTCGTGCGGCGTCGCGTAGGGGTACCATGCTTCAAGGCTGCGTTGGGGGCCCGAATTTAATCGGTTTTCCTGAATCGCCAGGATGTCGGCATGGAGGTCCAAGGCGGCCTGCTGCATGCGCTCCTCGGTGACGGCTTGGTCCGTCCAGGTGAGGTTGCGCCATTGGTGTACGTTCCAGGTCGCTACGCGGAAATCGCCATCTTCCGCGGGGCCCGTGTGTACGTGGACCCAGCCGCGGGTTTGGGGCCAGGAGAGAGCTATTAGTGTCAAACCGACGAGGGCGCTGGATTTAAATTGGCTCGCTGCCCAAAGGGTCCAGGCACCGTGCCAGAGGAGGAGGGCCGGCCAGGCGAGCGCCAGGGGCGCGAGCCAAGGGATGGGGTTGGGTGAAAAGTAAAAGCCTAGTGCAGCGCCTGCCGTAATGGGCAGGGCGATGAGGTGGGGCCACAGCGAGACCCAAAAGCGGAGGTGCTTACTTCTTGCCATAGCGTGCTAAGAACGCTTTTTCCTTGGCTGTCAAGCCATCGTAGCCCACGCGTCCAATTTTGTCGAGAATGCCGTCGAGGTCCAGGCCATCGGAGGAGACCACATGGAGGTGGGAAGTCTTCGATGACTTTTTGCGGCGCATAGAGATCCAACGGGTCTCGGGAAAGAGCCAGGAGGGCGATTTGGCGAGGGCCCAGCCTGCGAGTGCGCCTCCGAGGTGGGCGAAGTTGCCGCCTGCATTCGGGCCTTGAAGACCGGAAACACTGACCGCCAAGAGCAAAAGGCTGACGCCCCAGAGTGGAAGGCGAAGGATGCCGAAAATATAGACCGGCATAGAGGGGGAAAGGCGTGTTGCCGCAAGTAAGAGCGCTAAAACGCCGCCCGACGCCCCCACAAGTGGAGGCCAATTGGGGTACCGAAGACTGGCGAGCACGTAGGCGATTCCCCCCGCGACCATGCCCAGCACGAAGAGCCGACTGACCTGGGCATCCAACCAAAAGGTCTTGAGCATGTGGCCCGCGAAGTAGAGCATTAGGGCGTTGAGCAGCAGGTGCATAAAGCCGTAATGCAGGAACCCGTAGGTGACGAGGGTCCAGACTTCGCCTAAGTGCCAGGCATGGAGCGGGTGCAGAGCGAGGAGGCGGAGGAGGCTGTTTTCAACGTCCAAAGCGAAGGCCCAGCCGAGGACTTCGGTGAGCGTTTGGACCGCAAAGCAGGCGGCTAAGACGAAGATCCAAAGGTGCACCTGGGATTCGCGCAACCAGGTGCGAAGGGCGGAGCGCGTAAAATCGTTGGAAGCGCGGCCCATGGTTTAAAAGCGGCGGAATTGGTTTCGTTTCCAGTACCGAAGGAGCAAATAGCCGAAGACCATTCCGCCGATGTGCGCAAAGTGGGCGATGTTGCTGCCTTGGTTAGCAAAGCCCGCAAAGAGCTCAAAGAGGCCGTAAATGGCGACAAAGTATTTGGCCTTGATGGGCATCAAGAAGTAGAGGTAGATGCGCTGTTCGGGGAAGGTCATGCCAAAGCCTAGGAGGAGGCCAAAGACCGCTCCAGAGGCGCCAACCGTGGGAATTTGCAGCATGTACTGCGCGAGCTGTCCGGCGAGTGGGTTTCCGCTCACGCTGTATTCGTTGACGTAGGAATAGTACTCAAAGACGTTGACGCCCAGGTGGCAGAGGGCGGCCCCAATGCCGGTCACAAAGTAGAAGATGAAGAAGCGTTGGCTGCCCCAAAGGTTCTCCAAGGACATGCCAAACATCCACAGGGCGAACATGTTGCCGAAGATGTGGCTGAAATTGCTCAAGTCGTGGAAGAAGAGGTGGGTGACGAGCTGGTAGGGCTGAAAATGCTCGGATTGGGGCAGGTACAGGCCAAACATGCTCAGTAGGTCGGTCCCCATTTGGGCAAACGTAATGCTGGCGAAATAGGCCAGGCCATTGATGATCAGCAAGTTTTTGATCACCGGGGGCAAATAGGAGAAGGAGCGACGTGGGTACATAGGCTAGGCAAATTGAGCCGCAAGGGTGGCTCCATCTAAAATACGGGCAATGGGTTTTCCTTGGGCATTGGTCCAAGGGTTTTCACAGGCGAAGAGGCGGTCGACCAGGGTCTGCAAATCCCCACCGCTAGGAATGGGGGCGGTGCTGCTCCAATGGTCGAGCCAGGCCAAGACATAGGTTTGGAGGGCGGCTTCGTCTTCGTCTGGCGCGGCGCGCAGCATATCTGTCAGCCACTCCATCGCTTGGGCAGCGCTCAAGAAGTGGGGGCCAGCCGTCATGCGCAAAGTGGATCCGTCCAGTTCCCATTGAAAGCCTAGCCGCGGCAAGATATCCACCCAGTCGGGCCAATGGCTCGAGGTGGCAACGTCAAGGTCTTCGGGGAAGAGCCAGGTTTGGGAGGCGAGGCTTTCCCCCGCTTGAAGCGCTTCCCGGAGTTCCTGGTGCAGGATGTGTTTTTGCGCACGCGGAATGTGCACAGTCACAAGCCCGGATTTCAGCGAGCTCACGGCAAAATGTGGAGCGAGAAAGACACAAAATCCATGGCTACCACTTTGGGAGCGGTCAGAGGCCCCTCCGCCTTCAAAATCCCAGGCACCCTGCGTTTCTTGAGGGCTGCTGGGCGGGGCAAAGAAGTCAAAGCTCTCGCGCGCGGTGGCGCTGGGACTGGGGCTAGAGCTGCGGTAACCCCCCGAATGCGATCCATTCGACTCCTTGAACGGATTGTAGGTGGGGTCGACTTGAATGCTTGGGGCCGCGGGAATGGGCCGCGCATCCAAGTCCACGTGCTGCTGCAGATTGGTCTCAAAGTCCAAGGTGGGAGCCACCTGGTGGATGCCCAAAGCCCGCTTCACCGCGCTGCGCAAAATGGCGTAGATGGCGCGTTCATCCTCAAACTTCACCTCGGTTTTAGCGGGGTGCACGTTGACGTCGACGCGGTCGGAGGGGACCATGAGAAATAGAACGTAGGCGGGGTGGTGCTCCGCCGGGATGAGGCCCTCAAAGGCTTCTACAATGGCTCGGTGCAAGTACCCACTGCGAATAGGCCGCTTATTGACGTAGAGGTACTGGTCGCCGCGGGTTTTCCGGGCATGTTCGGGACGCAGCACAAAGCCTTCTGTCTTGACGACATCCGTTTCTTCTTCGACGGGCACCAGGCGCTCGTTGGCCTTCTTGCCCAGAATTTGAGCTACACGTTGGCGGGCATTCCCGGCGTCCAAAATCCAAACGTCCTTGCCGTTGTGCTTCAACTGCATCTTGAGCGCAGGATGGGCCAGTGCAATCGCTGTAAACGCGTTTCTTCTTCGACCGGTACCAGGCGCTCATTGGCCTTTTTGCCTAGGATTTGCGCTACGCGTTGGCGGGCATTCCCGGCGTCCAAAATCCAAACGTCCTTGCCGTTGTGCTTCAACTGCATTTTAAGCGCGGGATGGGCCAGTGCAATCGCCGTGAACGTTTCCGAAATATGCTTGAATTCAATGGCGTCGTTCTTCAAGAACTGACGACGCGCAGGGACATTGAAGAAAAGGTTTTTCGCCGTGATGCTGGTTCCAATGGGGCCCGCCGCTTTTTTAGCTTGGCCCAGTTGGCCGCCGTCGCAGCTGAGTTCGGTGGCGACGTCGTGCTGAACCGTTCGGCTCTTGATGGCTGCGTGGGAAACGGCCGAAATGGAGGCCAAAGCCTCGCCCCGAAAGCCCATCGTTTGCAGCGCAAAGAGGTCGTCGGCGGACTGAAGTTTGGACGTGGCGTGCCGCGCAAAGGCCGCAGCGAGGTCCTCGGGGTCCATGCCGCATCCGTTGTCGATGACTTGGATGGATGTTCGGCCCGCGTCCTGAATGAGCACCGTCACCTCCGTAGCCCCCGCATCCAAGGCGTTCTCCATCAATTCCTTCACAATCGATGCCGGGCGCTGGACGACCTCGCCGGCGGCAATTTGATTGGCGACCTCCTCGGGGAGGTGGTGAATGATGGGCATGGACTTAAAGAATGTGAGGGATGGCCAGGTAACGCAGCATAAAGTAGGCCAAAGCCCCAAGGATCAAAATCAACATCAAGGGCCCGCGTGCTGAACTGCCCTTCGCATTCGTCGTGCGCTTGGAGGCCCAGGCCTCGCGGAGCTGCTCGCGGCGGTTTTCCGACGCGCTCAAGGGTTGGCCCTGGCGCTCTGCGCGCAAGGATTCCATCTTGGCTTTTTTCTCGTCGTAGTAGCGGTGCTGGAGGTTAAATCCTCGCGGCTGGCGTTGTTTAGAAAATGCGGAAAAGAGTCCCATAGACCTTCAAAGGTAAAGCCTTTTTTGGGGTACATTTCGGGTATGGTAAAACGGATGTGGCCCTTGATGGTGGCCTTGCTTTCTTTTGGCTGGGGACCAGCAGAATACACCGAATCTAACCCCTTCAAATCCCGGAGTTACGGCGATTGGATCGCCTCGGCGACGGTCGAAGATTTGGCTGGCCAGATGATCATGGTAGCGGGGTACAGCCGCCAGGGCGAGAGCCACCTGCAGCAACTGGCCACCTGGGCAGAAGCGGGGCAAATTGGCGGCATCATCTGGATGCAAGGCGGGCCTGGTCGTCAGCGCCAGGCCATTGCACGTACGCAAGCCGCCGCCATGCGCGGGACCGGACTGCCCTTGCTCAATGCCCAAGATGCGGAATGGGGCGCGTCCATGCGCCTGGATTCGCTGGAACGCTTACCCTGGCCGTTGACCCTGGGTGCTACGCGTGATCCGGAATTAGCACGGGCCTATGGCAAATCCCTGGGACAAGAGTCCCGTGCCCTCGGCATTCATGTGAACTTCAGTCCGGTGGTGGACGTGAACACCAACCCGGCAAATCCCATCATTGGTCAGCGCTCCCTGGGGTCAGATGTCGACCAGGTCAACCAAATGGCCCGCAACGAGCTCTGGGGTCTCCAGAGTCAAGGGGTCATGGCCTGCGCCAAGCACTTCCCGGGTCATGGCGATACCGATAGTGACAGCCACAAAACGCTTCCCACGCTGAACCATTCTTTGGAGACGTTGCGCAACCGTGAAATGCGGCCTTTTGAAAACGCTATTCATGCAGGGGTGGGAGCCATTATGGTCGCTCATTTGAATATTCCCGCCTTGGATCCAA
>JAYQOY010000042.1:0-14536 GCA_038145075.1 Schleiferiaceae bacterium
CAAGTTGGCCGAGGGATTGGCCTACCGTGACTTGGGCGGCTGGGCAGCTATGGATACGACACTTCATGCCTTGGCCTTTGGCCCTGCGGAGCGTTTGAATGACGGTCAAGTAAGCGGTTTTCTTAATGTGGTCGATGCCCCCGTGGATCCTACTGGTATCATTCCCTCGCGCAAAATGTGGGTGTGGACGCCGTACGATCTCAAGACGACCGAACTTTCCGGCCCCGTGGATCTCTTGCTCATGTCCGACGGCCAAAACTGCATCGATCCCGCAACGAGCACCTTTGGGGTGGACTGGGCCGTGGATGAAGCCATCTTGGCCTTGATGCAAGAGGGCCGAATTCGACCCACCATCGTCGTTGCCTTGGAATGTGCCACCGAAGGGGGCAACCGCCGCCGCCTGGAATACGGACCGGGCGAGCTGGGGGAGGCCTTTACCGACTACCTCGTGCACACGGTCCTGGCGCAAGCCCTCGAAAATCCCAATCTGTCCGAGGAGAGCCATGTCTACTTTGCTGGCTCCAGCATGGGCGGCGTCTTGGCGTTTCGCTTGCTGACGGAATACCCTGGCGTGTTTGACGGCGCTCTAGCCTTTTCGCCCGCAGTCTATGTGGAAACGGGTAACGGCTTGGTCGTGGATGCCATTGGTCCCTGGAAGGAAAACGGACGTCCGACCCCTTCAGGCTACCTCTACCTGGACAACGGGGGCATAGGTCTGGAGGCACAGCTGCAGCCAGGAATTGATTTGCTTCTCCAGGAGTTGCGCCAAACGGACTACGCCTTGGATGACCTCAAATGGGTACGCGATCGCAAGGCGGATCACAGCGAAGTAGCTTGGCGCCAGCGTTTTCCGGAGGCCTTTGCATGGTTGGCGGGCAAAGGGGACTGGGCGCCCTAAAAAAAGCCCGCCGAAGCGGGCTTTTAGCATAGCTGCTGTGCGTGATTTACAACACCGCCAAAACAGCGTCGTAGTTGGGCTCTTGACCCGTCTCGGGGACCTGCTCCGTGTGGGTGATTTGGCCTGAAGCGTCCAGGACCACCACGGCGCGGCTAAACAAGCCGGCGAATTTGCTGTCGGCAAACGTTACGCCGTAGTCCGTGCCAAAGGAAGGCGACTTGAAAGCAGAGAGGAAGGCCACGTTTTCCAGGCCCTCTGCCGCGCAAAAGCGCGCACCTGCGAAGGGGAGGTCCATGCTGATGTTCAGTACCTGCACGCCTTCCATGGCATTGAGCTTCTCGGTGAAAGCACGAACACTCTTCTGGCAAACGCCGGTGTCAATGGAAGGGAAAATGTTTAAAACGACTTTTTTGCCCGAGTAGTCCGACAAAGAGGCTGCGCTCAAGTCCAGAGCTGTCAATGAAAATGCGGGGGCCATACTTCCAACTGCGGGCAATTCGCCTACCGTCGTGCAAGGATTTCCGCCAAGAGTGATGTTCGCCATGGGTGAAAAGAATTAATGAATGAATTGAGAGAGACCAAAGCCCGAAAGCAATCCAATGATCACGATGACCCATAGGACCGTGGGCAATCGGTGGTCTTTTTGAAGTTCAAAGAGAATTGTGCTGGACACGTGCAAGAAAATGCCTACCACTAGACCTCCAATGAAGCCTTCCATCCCAGGCATGTCCAAGGGAAGAAGGGTGCCCACGGCGGCTCCAAAGGGAGCGGCTAAGCTCAGGCCCAGAAGGGCGAGGGCAATTTTTTGGAAGGGCACCTGGCATTGACGCAACCAAAAAGCGAGCAGGGCGGCAATGGGTAGGTTGTGAATGCCCAAGGAGAGGGCAAAGGCAAGCTGTTCGGATTCGGGCAAGCGCAGCATGGGCACACCTTCTACTACAGAGTGAATCAATAGTCCCGTGTAGGCGGGCCAAGGATTGGGGTCGTGGTGGTGGATGTGTCCATGTTCCAGACCGCGGGAGCGGCTGTCGAGCGCAAACTGCAGAAAGTAGCCTAGGACGATCCAAATGCCCCAAGGCAGGCTACGTTCGTGGTCGACGTGTGCGAGTTCGGGAATCCACAAGAAGACCGTGACCGCAAAGAGGAAGGCCCCTGAAAAGGCATTGCTGCGCGCCAACCATGCGCTGGGAATCGAACGAAAGCCCGCTACGGCGCCCAACCAAATAGGCAGCATGAGGACAAGGATAGAAAGGCTGGCTGTAGACATGCGGCAAAGTTAGGTGAGCGCCTTGTAAATCGCCTGAAAAGCCCCAAAGAGTACCACCAGAACTAATACGGCGCGCACGTAGGGCTGGGCCTTGGGGATGCGAACGATGTAGCGGGCCCCAAACCAAGCGCCTATGGACGAGCCAATAGCGAGTATAAGGCCAGGCTTCCATTCGATCAAGCCGCTGCTGAGGTAAATAATGCCGGCCGGGACGGCGAGCACGGCAGCCATCACCAATTTGATGACGTTGGCGTCTCGAATGCTCCAGCGGTCCCCCAGTACAAGGGTGGCGAGCATCAGGACGCCTATGCCCATTTGGAGGTAGCCCCCGTAGAAGCCAATGAGAAAGAACAAGGCGCCGGACTGCCAAGGTTTGAGGGCGCGTTCGGTCCAAGAAGGGCCACCCCAGCGTTCGGTTTTCCAAAAAAGGGTGCCCGCCATGCCCAGCATGACGACGGCGAGGGACCATTCCATGCCTTCGGCGCTGATGGTGGAACCTAGCCAGCCGCCGGCGAGCGAGCCCAGCAAGGTGGGCAGAATGAGGGGCTTGCCGGCGCGAAAGAGGTAGGATTTGCGCGTGCTCTTGCGCAGGCTGCCGACACTCGTAAGGGTTTGCGTGACCACGCCAATTCGGTTCGTGGCATTGGCCACCGCACCGTCCATGCCCCCCAGAAGCAATAGACTTACCGTCAGGGCAGACCCATTTCCCGCCATGGTATTTATGACGCCTGCCAGCAGTCCGCCGGCGAAAAATAAAAGGTCCATGGAGTCAAACATACCGGTCAAAGATAGGGGAGGGTCGTACCTTCGCTACACGTTAAGAACGCAGGTATGAATCAGAAGTTTTGGGCTTTGGCCCTTGTTGGAGCGGCCGCTTGGGCTTGCTCGTCGCCAAGTACGGAAACCCCCGAAGCGCTCCCTGAGCAGCCCTTTGAATACGCCGCGCAGCTGGACACTATGGAATTGGGGGAGGAACGCGTTTACGCCGTGAACTACCAACTCATTGGCGGACTAGAAGCCGCTACGGTGCAGTACCAGCTCAACCTTGTCGCGGGCAGCCGCCAAATGGCGGATACGCTCGTAGAATACCTGCAGCCCGGAGACACGCTTTCGGGGACCTACATCTTCGTTGATGTGCCCGTTTCCGAGGGAACGGCCGCATTTTCCTCCCACCTTGAAATTCTCCCGTCTGATGTCCAATAACCCCAAGGACGAAGTCTTCATCGCGAAGACCTTAACCGGCTTGGAGGACGTGCTCCGTGAGGAGCTCCTCAAGCTGGGAGCGCGCGATTTGGAGCCCATGACCCGAGCGGTGAAATTCAAAGGAGATTTGGGGTTTTTGTACAAGGCCAACCTCTGTTTGGGCACGGCTGCGCGCATCCTCCGTCCCATTAAATACATCGAGGCCCGCAGTCCTGAAGAACTGCTGGAAGGCGTTCAAAAAATCCCCTGGGAGCGTTGGTTTCATCCCGACAAGACCTTTGCGGTCTACGCCTCCGGAAGCCATCCTGCCTTCAGCCATACCGGCTATGCGGCCTTGGTGGTGAAGGACGGCATTGTGGACCGCTTCCGAATTAAGACAGGCAAGCGCCCTTCGGTGGACCGCGAGAACGCTATGGTACGCATCGAGCTCCACTTGAACAAGCGCCATTGCACCATCAGTTTAGACGCTTCCGGTGAGTCCTTGCACAAGCGCGGCTACCGCCAAGAAATGACCTTGGCGCCTATGTCGGAAGTATTGGCCAATGGATTGATTCGACTGACGGGCTACCGGGGCGACCGCCCCTTGTACGATCCTATGTGCGGATCGGGCACCTTAGCCATTGAGGCCGCCATCATTGCGGACCGTCTTCCTGCGGGCATTTACCGAAAGTCCTTCGGCTTCATGCACTGGATGGACTACGATGCCGAATTGCATGCCCTCATCGAGGCCGCTTCCCTGAAGCGCATTGCCGAGTCGCCCATGCCTATTTATGCGTCCGACATCGACCGCCATGCGCTCGGGGTAGCTGAAACCAACGCCGTAGCAGCCCTGGTGGACGAGCGGATTTCCTTTAGCCTCGAAGCGTTTGAAAACACGAGGCCCCCAGCGGAGCGCGGTATGCTTCTCCTGAACCCACCCTACGGCCGCCGCCTAGAGGTGGATGTGGAAGAGACCTTCTCCCGCATTGGCGCCCATTTGCGCGAGCACTACAAAGGCTGGACCGCTTGGGTAGTCGTGCCTAGTGCGAAGGCCAATAAAGCCCTCCAAATGAAGGCCAAGCAGCGCATTCCCTTCCAAAACGGCGATCTCGAGTGTATGTGGCAAGAGTTTGATATTTTCCCCTCATGAAACACATTGGTGTACTTACCTCCGGTGGAGACTCCCCCGGTATGAATGCCTGCGTGCGCGCAGTCGTTCGCACGGCTACGTTAAACGACATCCAGGTTACGGGCTTTTACCGTGGCTATGAAGGCCTCATGGAAAACGACAGCATTTCCTTGACGCGTTACGATGTCCGAAACATCATTCACCGCGGCGGCACCTTCCTGCAGACCGCCCGAAGCCAAGAGTTCCGGACTCCCGAGGGCCGCGCCAAAGCCGCAGCCAACCTGCGCACCCATGGCATTGAAGGCCTCGTGGTCATCGGCGGAGACGGTTCCTTTACCGGTGCCAAATTCCTGTCCGAAGAGCATGGCATCGCCGTTATGGGCTGCCCTGGCACCATTGACAACGACTTGTTTGGAACGGACTACACCATTGGCTACCAAACGGCCGTAGATACCGCTGTCGAAGCGGTGGATAAGATTCGCGATACCGCCGCCTCGCACAACCGCCTCTTTTTTGTGGAGGTCATGGGCCGAGACGCCGGATTCATCGCCTTGCGCACAGGCATAGCTGCCGGCGCGGAAGGGGTCTTGATTCCCGAGACGCCGACGGACATTAACCGTTTGGTGGGCTATTTGAAGACGGACTTTCAGAAGAAGCGCCGCAGCGGCATCATCATCGTGGCGGAAGGCGACGACGGTGGTGGCGCCTACGACGTGGCGCAGAAGGTGCAATCGGAGTTCCCGGATTGGGAGACCAAGGTGACGGTTTTGGGCCATACCCAGCGCGGTGGCAAGCCCAATGCGTTTGACCGCATTCTCGCAAGCCGAATGGGCCACGCCGCCGTTCTCGCCCTTCGCGAGGGCCGAACCCGTGAAATGGTCGGCGTCCAAGGCAACCAAATTGCCTACGTGCCCCTCGAGCAAGCCATCAAGCACCACGCGACGATTTCGCCCTATTTGCTGGAGTTGGTAGACGCCCTTTCGTAAGCGCCTATGTGGGTCGAGGTCATTTTGCCGGTCCCGGTCCACAGCACCTTTACCTATGCTTGGGTAGGGGAGCAACCTCCTGTTCCAGGCCTTCGGGTCCATGTCGCCTTTGGCCGTCAGCGCTGTTTGATGGGAGTGGTTCGGTCGGTTATGCACCATGCCCCTGCCGTGGAGACGAAGCCCATTCTTCGGGTGATTGATCTTCAGCCCCGGATTCAAACCCAGCAACTCGCCCTTTGGGATTGGATGGCTCAATACTACAATTGTGCGCCGGGCGAGGTGATGCAAGCCGCGCTCCCCGCCTTTTTTAAAGTGGACGAGGACGAAGAGGGACCCTTCACCATTTCGGATGGTTCGCTCGCGCATTGGCGCTGGGTGGGCCGAAAATCCGACGAGGGCCAGATTTCTGCGGCGTTTGAAAAATTAACCCGCGCCACCAAGCAATCGGAGGCTCTTTTGGCCTACTTCCAACTGGCGCTGAGCTGGCCCGAACAGACCGAAGACTTTTATCCCTGGCTCCCGCAAACGGCCCTCGTGGACCAAGGGGTGGATACAGCCCACCTCCGAAGCTTGCAGGAGAAGGGCATTTTAGAAAAAAGCATGCGCTGGGAGGCGGAAGGGCATTTGCCCAATGCCGACATCCAACGCGCACCGCTTTCTGAGGCCCAAGCGGCTGCCCTCGATGCGCTGGAAGACGGTATGGCGGAAGGCAAGCCCGTTTTGCTCCGGGGCATCACGGGGAGCGGCAAAACCGAACTCTATGTTCACTTGGCGGCTCAAGCCATGGAAGTGGGGCAGCACACGCTTTTACTCGTTCCAGAAATAGCCCTGACGGCCCAGCTCTACCGCCGCCTTCAACGCGCCGTGGGTCCAGGACGCTTGGCCGTCTACCACAGCCAAGTCTCAGACGGCGAACGCCGCGACTTATGGGAAGCGCTCGTGCGGCCGGATACGGCGCCGCGCTTGATTTTGGCGGCGCGTTCGGGCCTGTTTTTACCCCTTGAGCGTGTGGGCTGCATCCTTGTGGATGAAGAGCACGAAACCAGCTACAAGCAGCAGGATCCCGCTCCGCGCTACCACGGGCGGGATGTGGCCGTTTGGCTCGCGCACTATTTGCAGGCGGGATTGGTCTTGGGTTCAGCCACCCCTAGCCTGGAATCCTACCACCACGCCAAAAGCGGCAAGTACCACTGGGTGGCCCTGAATGAGCGCTTCGGCGACGCGGTGCCGCCTACCGTAGAGATGCTCAGCCTGGTCAAATACCAAGCCTTGCAGCAGATGGAAGGCCCCCTGACGCGGCCTGCGGTGGCTGCCATCGCCCAAGCGGTAGATCAAGGCAAACAAGCCTTGGTCTTCCAGAATAGACGGGGGTACTCGCCTTTTTTGACCTGTATGGGCTGTGGCTGGACGGAACCCTGCACGGACTGCGATGTCGCGGTGACCTACCACAAGGAGTCCAAGAGTTTGCACTGCCATTACTGCGGGCAGTCCCGTCAGCCGACCGCGCACTGTCCATCGTGTGGTAAATCGGCCTGGCAATGGCGAGGCATGGGAACGGAACGCGTGCAAGAAAGCGTGGAGGAGCTCTTTCCGCAGGCGCGTGTGCTGCGCATAGATTCGGACAGTACCCGAAAGAAAGCCGCCATGTCCCAGTACGTGGATTGGCTGGAGCGCGGCGAGGTGGACATTGTCGTGGGAACCCAAATGGTCGGCAAAGGCTTGGACATCCAAGGGCTGGATGTCGCGGTCATCCTCAATGCCGACAACGCGCTACAGCTGCCGGATTTCAGGGCGCATGAGCGCGCATTTCAACTCTTTACGCAGGTGGCGGGCCGAACTGGTCGCCGCGATGCTCCCGGCCACGTGTTCATCCAAACGGCCACGCCAGAGCACCCTGTTTTGCTCGCCGTCCAGGCTGGTCAATACGAAACCATGGCCGACCAGCTCCTGCTCGACCGTGAAACACACCATTATCCGCCCTTTGTGCGCATGATTCGCTTGGAGGTGCGCCATCGACGCGAGTTTGTGGCCCAGCAAGCTGCCCATTACCTAGCCGGCCAGTTGAATGCGGCCTTGGGTGGAGGCATTCTAGGCCCGGACGCGCCCTCCGTGGGACGTGTGAAGAACCTGTATTTGCAGCACCTCTGGCTCAAGCTTCCGGTTGATCGAGGTTTGCCCGCCACCAAAAAGCGGGTGCGTCAAACCGTTGACCAATTGGCTTTTCATCCGGACTTTAAGTCGGTCAAGGTGGTGGTGGATGTGGATCCGTACTAAGGGAGGGGGCATCACGATTCTTTACACTAACTTCATGGGTATCAATCCCCCCTGAAATCAATGAAGTCCCCATGAAAAAGCTCTGGATTTTCGCCGCCACGGTGTTACTCGCTGCATGCAATCAAACGCCCAAAGTCGAAGTCGCTGAGGTTGATTACTTCGATCAAACCGGCCGAGAAGATGCTTGGACGGGTGGAGCCCGTCTGATTCCTGTTGAAACCCCGCTAGGCACCTTTAACGTTTGGACCAAGCGCGTTGGGAATAATCCTAAAATCAAAGTGTTGCTACTCCACGGAGGACCCGGTGCAACGCATGAGTACTTCGAAACTGCCGATAGCTACTTCCCGGGTGCTGGCATCGAGTACTATTACTACGACCAATTGGGTTCGGGCAACAGCGATAACCCGGAAGACACCGCTCTTTGGAACATTGAGCGCTTTGTGAGCGAAGTGGAGCAAGTCCGGATCGCCTTGGGACTAGATGCGAGCAATTTTGTGCTTTTGGGCCATTCATGGGGCGGAATATTAGCCATGGAATATGCCTTGAGGCACCAAGAGCATTTGAAAGGCTTAATAATCTCGAATATGGTGGCCTCCGCCCCCGAGTACAATCAATACGCACAAGAGGTGCTTGGTCCGCAACTCCCTCCGGACGTCCTCGCAGAGATAAAAGCGCTTGAGGCCGAAGGTGCCTATACTTCGGAGCGCTACCTCGGTTTAATCACCGAACACTATTATCCCGCTCATGTGCTTCGCAAGCCGTTGGAGGAATGGCCTGAGCCTGTGAATAGGAGCTTTGCGAAATTGAATTATCCCCTCTACCTGTATATGCAGGGGCCAAGTGAGTTTGGAATCGTGGGAAATGCAACCCTTAGGAATTGGGACCGGACCGCGGATTTGCCGCTGATTCATGTGCCCACCTTGGCCATCGGCGCCGAATTTGACACTATGGATCCGGAAGCGATGAAGACCATTGCGGAAAATGTGCAGAAGGGCAGCTATCTATTTTGCCCCAATGCAGGCCATATGGCCATGTTTGATGCTTCGGATACGTACTATCCGGGTATCATATCCTTTTTGAAGGGTCTGTAATTTACTCCCCGTAGATGCCCACGTAGCGCGTGGCTTCGCCGGTTTTGGACTTCTTCTCCACGCCTTTCGCGGCGCGGTACATGCCGGGGGAATTGAAGGTCATGGTGGCATGGCCTTCGGCGTCGATGCCGATGAGACCGCCTTGGCCCGCGTCGGCATTCAAAACGTCAAACAAAACGGTATGCGCGGCATCGGAAAGGTGCTCACCGCCGAAGCGCATTCGGGCATTGACCTGTGCGGCGACCGCCTCCCGAATAAAGTACTCGCCGTGCCCCGTGCAGGATATGGCAGCCCCCGCGTCATCGGCATAGGTGCCCGCACCCAAAACAGGAACGTCCCCCACGCGGCCCCAGCGCTTGCCCATCATGCCTCCCGTCGAGGTGCCGGCCGCTAAGTGACCTGAACGGTCGCGAACCACAACGCCTACCGTGCCCAGTTTGTGCTGTTCCGCCCAGCGGCTGTACTGTTCACGGCGGCGCTTCGTCAAGAAGTAGTCGTTGGTCACGATGAAGTAGCCCCGATCCATGGCGAAAGCCTCCGCACCCTCTCCAATCAGAAAGACATGCTCGCTGTTCTCCATGACGTCACGCGCCAAAGCCGCGGGGTGTGCTATGTGCTGCAAACCCGCTACAGCGCCGGCATTCTTCGTTTCGCCGTCCATGACGGAGGCATCCAGTTCTACCCGGCCATCGGCTGTGACTACCGCACCAATGCCGGCGTTGAAGAGGCTGTCGTCTTCGAGCATGCCCAGTACGCGCACCACTACATCCATGCGGTCCACGCCACGGTCGAGCATGGCATAGCCGGTGTCCACCACGCGCTCTAGGGAAGCCGTTACCAGGGCTTCCAATTCGGGGGTCATGTTTTCTTTCGTGATGACGCCTGCGCCGCCGTGAATGACCAGGGCGGGTCCATCAAAGTGGAAATCATAGGGATGGTCCGGTTTGCCTTCTTGCCAACTGAAAACGAGAACAAGGACAAAAAGGGCGATCGCAAAGGCGATGAGGCGTTGTGCGTGGGTCATGCCCTAAAAATAGGGGATTTACTCGGCTGCTGCGAGTGCGGACCACAAGGCATCGTTTGGAGGAGGAGCCACGATGTTTAGATGTTCTTGATTGACAGGATGCACAAAGGACAGTTCTCGGGCGTGCAAGTGAATGCCACCTCCGGGATTGGAGCGCTTGCTGCCGTACTTCAAATCCCCTTTGATGGGGTGCCCAATGGCCTGAAGCTGTACCCGAATTTGGTGGTGACGACCGGTTTCCAAGTCTACTTGCAGTAGGCTGTAGTGGTCGCCTGCCTTCAAGACGCGGTAACGGAGTACGGCTTTTTGGGCGTCCGGATGCTTGGAGACGAAGGACTTTTTGGTTTTCCCGTCGCGGTGTAGAAAATGCTCCAGTCGTGCCTCGGGTTCAGCCGGGCAGCCCTCCACAATGGCCCAGTAGGTTTTTTGAATGTCCCGGCCCGAAAACAACGCATTCATCCGCGCCAAGGCCTTGGACGTCTTCGCCAACACGACAATGCCCGAGGTGGGGCGGTCTAGGCGGTGGGGGAGGCCAATAAAGGCTTTTCCCGGTTTGTTGAAGCGCTTGGCGACGTCTTCTTCTGCCCAATCCTTTATGCAGCGGTCTCCCGTGATATCCCCCTGTACTAACATCCCAGCAGGCTTGCTGACGATGAGCAGGTGGTTGTCTTCAAACAGAATGCTGGGCGCTTGCACTTAGTAGCTCTCCTGGTCGTTGGGGAAATCGCGGGACTTAACGTCCTGCACGTAGGCGCCGATGGCGGCGGGGATTTGTTCGGCCAAATTCAAATAGCGGCGCAAGAAGCGCGGGCTGAATTCGGTATTCATGCCGAGCATATCGTGCAAAACGAGTACTTGACCGTCCACATCGGCACCCGCACCAATGCCGATGGTGGGAATGCTAATGGATTCAGAAACGAGCTTGGCCAGCTGAGCGGGAATCTTTTCCAAAACCACCGCAAAACATCCAGCTTCTTCCAGGGCTTTGGCGTCCGCGAGCAACTGAGCCGCTTCTTGCTCTTCCTTGGCGCGCACCGCATACGTCCCAAACTTGTAAATGCTTTGAGGCGTCAAACCCAAATGGCCCATGACGGGAATGCCGGAAGACACAATGCGCTCAATGGTGGAAACGACTTCTTTACCGCCCTCCAATTTGACGGCATGACCGCCGGATTCCTTCATGATGCGGATGGAGGAGGAGAGGGCCTCTTTGGCATTGCCTTGGTAGGAGCCAAAGGGAAGGTCCACCACCACCAATGCGCGGTCTACCCCGCGAATGACGCTGGACGCATGGTAAATCATGTGGTCCAAGGTGATAGGGAGCGTGGTTTCGTGCCCGGCCATAACGTTGGAGGCGCTGTCGCCGACCAAAATGACATCAATGCCGGACTGATCGACCAAGCGGGCCATACTGTAGTCGTAGGCGGTGAGCATGGCGATGCGTTCGCCGCGTTGCTTCATCTCCACCAGGGAGTTGGTGGTCACCTTTTTGTATTCCTTTTTCGCCGTAGACATAGTCGTGGATTTTGCCCAAAAGTACAACC
This sequence comes from Schleiferiaceae bacterium, assembly GCA_038145075.1. Lineage (GTDB taxonomy): Bacteria > Bacteroidota > Bacteroidia > Flavobacteriales > Schleiferiaceae > TMED14. Next base: position 11,396 of record JAYQOY010000042.1, read on the forward strand.
TCTTTCCGTGGTATCTTTGGCGCTATGAAGGGCATTCGAATACTGATTGGGGCATGCGCATTGGCGCTTTGGACCTCCTGCGACAACACTTTGGACGTGACGGCTCCATTTGAAAACGTGCCCATTGTGTATGCGACCTTGGATCCCAATTCCGATACACAGTACGTTCGCATTGGTCGTGCGTATTTGGGCCAGGACGGACCGAATGGCGGCAACGCCCACCCCGATAGCCTCTACTACCCCACTTTGGTGGCGCACATCCAAGCCTTCAAGGAAAACGGGCAACTCGCTTGGGACAAATACCTAGAGACGACCTACGATACGCCCAAAGATTCTGGACTCTTTACCACCCAAGGCCATCGCCTGTACCGCCTCATTATTCCAGGCTTTACCGCGAATGAGAACCGCTTGGACTGGACCTACAAGTTGGTATTGCAGAAAGACTCGTCCTCTGCCGCCTTCGCGACGGCAGAAACGCCTTTGGTCAAGAATTTCACGCTGAAAAAGCCTACACCCATTGGCATTCAACGCCTCAATTTGACCGCCACGAAAGGGCAAGAAATCGAGTGGAACCAAGCCGTTAATGCGCGTGGCTACCAAGGCTATATCGACATGCTCTACATGGAAATGCCGGAGCATCAACAATCCGATTCTACCCGCCACGTGGTACGCTACTATTTGCCCTACCAGCTAGGCAGCACCTTAAACGGCGGCGCCACCGCAAAAACGACGCTGACCTACGAGTCCTACTACCAGTTTCTCGCAGAATCGCTGCCTGTAAAGCAAGGCTACATTCGATTCTTCCGCGGTTTTACGATTCACCTGTCTGCCGGCACGGACGATTTGGCCACCTACATCTCCGTGAGCCAACCTTCTAATACCATCCTTCAGGACCCGCCATTCTACACGAATATCAACGGAGGAGCGGGCATCTTTGCCAGTGCAGCGGCGCTAGACCGCCCCAACCTGGGACTGGCGGATCGCTCCTTTGACAGCTTGGTTTTTGGCAAATTGACATGCCATTTGCGCTTTGCGAAGGCGACTTTCCTGGATACCTTGACATGTAACTGACATTTTGTCTCGCTTGAGGCTTTGGTACGGGGTTTGACCTAATCGGGGCAAATTCACGAATAACTCAAGCATTCAAAATGGGTAAAATCATTGGCATTGACTTAGGAACCACAAACTCCTGTGTTTCCGTCATGGAAGGCAACGAAGCCGTTGTAATTCCAAACGCTGAAGGCAAGCGAACGACCCCTTCGGTCATCGGTTTTGTCGAGGGAGGCGAACGCAAAGTGGGTGACCCCGCCAAGCGTCAGGCCATCACCAACCCCAAAAAGACCATTTTCTCTATCAAGCGCTTTATGGGCGAAGCGTACTCCAACGTTCAGAAGGAGACGAGCCGCGTTCCCTACGAAGTCGTAAAAGGAGACAACGATACCCCACGTGTTACGATTGACGACCGTCAGTACACGCCCCAGGAACTTTCAGCTATGATTCTTCAGAAGATGAAGAAGACGGCAGAGGACTATTTGGGTACAGACGTGAGCGAAGCCGTTATCACGGTTCCCGCCTACTTTAACGACGCTCAGCGTCAAGCCACCAAGGAAGCCGGCGAAATTGCAGGCCTCACGGTGCGCCGAATCATCAACGAGCCTACTGCAGCCGCTTTGGCCTACGGTATTGACAAGCAGAACCGCGATATGAAAATTGTCGTGTTTGACTGCGGTGGCGGTACGCACGACGTATCCATCCTGGAATTGGGCGATGGCGTATTTGAAGTGAAGTCTACGGACGGCGACACGCACTTGGGCGGTGACGATTTTGACGATCGCATCATCAACTGGTTGGCCGACGGCTTTGAAAAAGAAGAAGGCACCGACTTGCGCAAGGACGCTATGGCGCTCCAGCGTTTGAAGGAGGCTGCGGAGAAGGCAAAAATTGAATTGTCCAGCTCTTCCAGCACCGAAATCAACCTTCCCTACATCACGGCTACGGCTAGCGGTCCCAAGCACATCGTGAAGTCCTTGTCACGCGCCGAGTTTGAGCGCCTCGTGGCCGACTTGATCGAGCGCACCATCGCTCCCTGTAAGTCTGCGTTGAAGAATGCGGGTCTTTCTACGGGTGATATCGACGACGTAATCTTGGTCGGTGGTTCAACCCGAATCCCCGCCATCCAAGACGCCGTGAAGAAGTTCTTCGGCAAGGAGCCCAACAAAGGCGTGAACCCCGACGAGGTAGTCGCCATCGGTGCTGCGATCCAAGGCGGTGTCCTCGCGGGCGACGTGAAGGACGTACTCTTGCTGGACGTTACGCCCTTGTCTTTGGGTATTGAAACCATGGGCAGCGTGATGACCAAGTTGATTGAAGCCAACACGACCATTCCTACCAAGAAGTCGGAGGTTTTCTCTACGGCGAGCGACAACCAGCCTAGCGTAGAAATCCACATCTTGCAAGGCGAGCGTCCCATGGCGAAGGACAACAAGACCATCGGTCGCTTCCACTTGGACGGCATTCCCCCCGCACCTCGCGGTGTGCCCCAGATCGAGGTCACCTTTGACATCGACGCCAACGGCATCCTAAACGTCAGCGCCAAGGACAAAGCCACCGGCAAAGAGCAAAAGATCCGTATCGAAGCTTCTTCGGGCTTGAGCCAGGAGGAAATCGAGAAGATGAAAAAGGAAGCTGAGGCAAACGCTGACGCGGACAAGGCCGCTAAGGAGCGCGTAGACAAGCTCAACGCAGCGGACCAAATGATCTTCCAAACGGAGAAGCAGCTCAGCGAGTTTGGCGACAAGCTCGGCGATAAGAAGGGCGCCATCGAGGAATCTTTAGAGAACCTCAAGAAGGCCCACGCTTCGCAAGAAATCACGGCCATTGATGCGGCCATGGAGCAAATCAACGAGGCATGGAAAAACGCTTCTGAAGAGATGTACAAGGCGCAGCAAGAAGCCGGTGACGGCGGTCAGCCTGGACCCGATGCCTCTGCAGGCGGCGGTGCCGACGACGTGACCGACGTTGAATTTGAAGAAGTGAAGTAAGCGCCCCGCGCATACTTCCAGAAACGTGAAGCGCGGCCCAGCGGGGGCCCCCGGATTTTATTAATTAACAAAGTGTAAGATAAAAAAAATTGGTAAATAT
>JAYQOY010000043.1:0-14512 GCA_038145075.1 Schleiferiaceae bacterium
GCGCGCTTGGCTTCGCATTCGACCAAATCGGTCACCGCCTTGTCGCTACGCACTTTGAGGGCTTCATTTTCGGCCACCATTTGGTCGTAGCTGGATTGGAGTTCGGCATGCACTTTTGGAGAGACACACGAAGCAGCAAAAACCGCAGGAAGGGCGGCGACAAGCAGGAGGCGGGAAGCAGTTGAAATGCGCATAGCAAGAAGGTGAGGTTTATTCAAAGGTAGTCGGCAAATCCCATTCCAAAAGAACTGGGCAGTGATCGGATAAAAAGGCTTTCGAAAGGTGCACGCAGCGGCTTGCCCCGGGAACCGCTGATGGGCTGAGCCAAAAGCCATCAATGCGCCACCCTACATTTCGTTCGCGCGACTTCGACTGCAGGCTCCACCAGGTATATTGATCGGGCTCGTTAGAAAACAGGCGAAAGGCATCACGCCATCCGGCGGCATGAAGACCGTCCAACCAGGCCCGTTCTTCGGGCGTGAAGCCCGGCACCCCATCTAAACGGATAGGATTGTGAATATCAATGGCCCGGTGGCACATGTTCCAGTCGGCACCGATGAGGAGGTTGGGCATGGAACGCTGCAGCTCCTGAACGTGAGCCAAGAAAGCCTGGAGGAACTCGAGCTTGAAGGCTTGGCGTTCGGGCTTGGAGGCCCCGGAAGGGAAGTAAACATTTAAAACGCTAAAGTCGTCAAAGTCTACCCGCATGACGCGGCCTTCCCTATCAAAGCGCACATCGCCCATGCCATGCACCACCGCTTTGGGGGCCTGCTTGGAAATCACGGCGACCCCCGAATAGCCTTTCTTCTCCGCGGCATGCAGCGACGTCCAACAACCGGGGAAAGCGGCCGCCAGGACCTCCGCGTCGTCAAACCGAACCTCCTGAAAAAGAAGAAGGTCCGCATCGGTGCTTTCCCACCAGCGGACCAACCCTTTTTTTAGACAGGCCCGAATGCCATTTCCATTCAGGCTAAGTATGCGCATGTCTGCTTAGTTAAGCGTCAAACGCGCCTCGCCAATCTTTTCATTCGCCGAATACACATCCAAGCTGTAGCTGCCTGGAGCGAGGTCCGTACGAACGTTGAACACAATGCAGCAGCCGGTAGGCTCGCCGTTGAATTGAACCACCTGAGAGGCGCTGTAGAGGATAGTCTCGCCGTTCACCACCATCGTGCGGTCTTTGCCGTCGGCAGCCAAGACTCGGCCGTCAGGCGTATTGATGCGGAGGTACAAGGTGTATTCGCCTTTCTTCGCTACCAAGTTCTTGGCAATGGTCATGCAGGCCTTGATGCGGTTGGACTTGCCGGCAGAAGCAGTGGCCTTTTCAACGCCTTTGTTGTTCACGCGGTAGGCACTTGCCTCAATGCTGCTCAATTGAAGCTTGGACGCTTTGTCCACTTCAGCGTTGAGCTGGGTATTCGTTTCGGTCAAAACTTCATTCTTGCCCACCTCTTCCGTAAGGTCACTCGCAATCGAATCTTTAACCACCACCAAATTGGCATAGGCTTGATTCACGGAGTCCACCTGCTCGGTCAAACGGGCGATTTTCTTGCGCAATGAGAAGACCTCACCACGAAGGCTCTTGATTTGAGACGCAGAGGCTGCATTGACGCGCTCTACCTTTTCGATCAGGGCGTTCAAACGAGCCGTTTCTTGAGCGATATAGGCATTCAAGCTATCATTCGCTGATACTTGAGCGGCCAAATCGCGCTTGTAATCTTCCAATTGAGTGATTAGGGCTGCTTTCTCCTCCTCCAAATCATTGACTTGGTTGGTTTGATTGAGGGCAAAGTAGGCCAGTGCTGCCACCAGGGCGAGCAGGATGAAAATAATGTTGCGTTGGCGTTTAGCGGACGATTCTTGGCTCATGATTTACGCGTATTTAGCTGCAAATGTACTTTTTCTGGCGCTCATTTTGGGATAAAATCTGGCCAAGGGTGTGTATTTCATGCGCTTGTGAATTGGTTTCGGCCGAATGCGCCCTATGCAGCACCTGTTTGGATGAGGTCCTTTTGGCCCGTCTGCCAAAGCAAGGCCCGCTGCCCCTCCTGCAATCTCTTGACTGCTGGCTGGATTTTGACATTCCGGCCATCCAACGCCTCTTCCACCAATTGAAGTTTGGCCAAAGTCCGGAAATTGCCTTCAGGCTCGGCCAGCTCTACGCCGCCACGCACGACGCGCCCGACGTTGACGCCTTGGTCCCAGCACCTTTGTCCTGGAGACGAAAATGGTCGCGCGGCTACAACCAGAGCGCCTGGCTCGTTCGTGGACTCTCTGAAACCTGGAATCTACCTGTATGGGACGTATTGCGAAAGGACCATCGCCCTGCGCAGGCCACCTTGGGGCTTGACGCACGAAGCAAAAGCGCGCTAGGCGCTTACCATTTAAAGCGGCCCATTCCCTTGGGCTCTCGAGTCCAGCTCTGGGACGATACTTTGACCACAGGGGCCACTATTCAGGCCATGGCAGAGACTCTGTATCAAGGCGGCGCAAAAGAAGTCCATGGAGCCACACTGGCCCAAGCAGACTAATAAAAAACCCCCGCCCGGGAACCGGACGGGGGTGTGAGCCTGCGTTAGGCGTTTAGGTCTATCGCTCGAGGACGATGCGGCGTACGCTGCGTCCTGAAGTGGTCTGAACCTCGACCAGGTAAACACCCGCAGGCGTCTTGCTGAGGTCGAAGGTCTCGCGAACGGTACCGGCATCTGCGTAGCGGCTCACTTGCGTGATAACCGCACCCGTGAGGGACACAATTCGGAACTCCACATCTTCTGCATCCAGGTGGCTGAACTCCACCGTGAATTGACCCGCGGTTGGATTCGGGAAGAGGCGTAGAGACGTCAAGTTGAGGTCGTCCAAGCCCACGGTGAAATAGACCGTGTCGGCTACAATTCCGCATGCGTTAGCGGCCACGGCTACTGCGAAGGCAGGACCGTTGCTGCTGAAGGCTTGCGTCACCGCATCACCGCCCTGGATGGCCCCGTTGGAGAAGGCCCAGCCCACCGTGTCTTGACCGCTGGCATTCGCGGTGAAGGAAATCGTCACAGGGTTCATGCTGATCACCGTGAAGTTGGGGTTCAACGTGGGCAGAGGACCTGCAGCTGTGGTAAAGGTCACCGCCGTGCTCCAGCCGCTCGTCGTGCCGTTACAGTTGTCCTGAACAATCACGTCGTAGCTCGTGCCAGGCTGGAGACCTGTTAAGGTCACCGAACCAGAAGCAGCGGCGCTCACTGTAGTGCCTTGGCCTTGAGTAAAGCCAGCAGGACCGTACTCTACTGTAGAACCGGTTGCTTGGCTACCGGAGCTCCAAGAAACCGTAGCTGTTGTACACGCAGGAGCAGAAGCCGTAACGCCCGAAGGAACGCCACAGGCTGAACACTGCGCCACAAAGGTGTTGAAGACTTGGAAAGCCATCAAACTGCTACCGGCAGTCCAGGTGGATACCGTATCGCCAAAGGGACCAACCAAATCAAAACCTACCTCGGTAGACCACGAACCTGGGTTGGTCACAATGACACGTGCACTGTCGCCCGCACAGAGGTTGGCAGTTTCGGTATAGCTAGAACCCGTCGTGAAGGGCAAGCCGAAGGTGAAAATGGGCGTCCAGCCCGTAGAGGACTTTTGCTCTACCGTCAATTGGCAGCCATTCCAGCCGTCACCATAAGTATCCGTCTCGTACATCGTGAACGTACAGGTGTTAGCCGGAGCACACAAGGTCGTCGTAACCGTAACAGGACCCGCCCAACCCGAGAAGTCGGTAGGACCACAAGAGTCACGCACATAAACATCGTAGGTCGTGCCTGCTGTCAAGCCGGTGATTGTGTAGGTCGAGGTTACATTGTGCGCGATGTTGCCTGTTACGGAACCTGTGCCGGTATAGAATCCTGCAGGACCCCACATCACGCAGGTACCCAAAGGAGAGCCTGGGCTCGTCCAGGAAACGGCTGCCGTACTGTTGGTCACTGTGCCCGCAGAAGGAACAGGATCTGGACAGGTAGGAATGACCTCTACGATGAAGTTGTCAAAGAAGACGTCTGGTCCATACCCAGAGTTACCAACAAACTTGAAGATGACGTCTGATCCAGTGAAGCTAGTGGGCACATAGGCCAACTCATTCACCCATGGTCCAGGGGTCGTGATTCCTGCCCCAGCACTATTGAAGGTTGAACCCACCAAATTGACCAAAGTGTCCCACGTGCTCGAAGTGGTTGTTCGAGCCAATAAGATCAACTGATCTGAAGGGTAGAAGCTCATATACTGGTGACTCCAATCAAAGGACACCTGAGCGTTGTTCGAAATAGTAATAGGACGGGAGGTCAATTCGGCCCAGTTACCCATGGTCCAACCCCAGTAATAACCACGCATGGCATTACCGCCTCCAGAAAGAGCGTAAGACTGGAAGACTTTAGTACCGCCCGTCTCGTCCCAACAGGACAAGGGGTAGATGTCGAAGTTTTCCGAGTAAGGCATCGCAGCGGCCAAACATGCCGTTGTGAAGGTCACTGGACCTTGCCATGGGCCAATGTTTCCAGCTCCGCAACTGTCCGCTACCCAAACGGTATAGGTAGTCGCTGGTGTCAAGCCTGTAATGGAATACGTGTTGCCATTTACCAAAGCCGTATTGGGAATGGTACCCGTTCCCGGGTTGAAGCCTGCAGGTCCCCATGCCACATAAGATCCAGTAGTAGATGGGGCGCCATGCGCCCAAGAGATCAACGCTGTGTTCGTTCCCGGAGAAGCGGAGACGTTTTGAGCAGGCAAACAGGAAGGTTGAACTTCGTAGTAGAAGTCGTCAATGCCCACGTCATACCAAGTACCTCCAATCATGCGCAAGGCCACGTGATTATGACCTGTGGGGACGCTTGGGAATGCAACTGTGTACTCAACCCAGAATTCTGTCAAAGCTAACGTGTCTACCGGCGTAAATGATCCGGGGTTACTGGGAGTAGTCATGGTTCCCACAATCAATTGGATGGGGCTCCAGTTGTAAAGCTTATTAGCTCGGAATCGAACTTGTGCACCATTGCCTTGTAAGTCGCCAAACATGGGCGATACCGCCGTTACGTTAGAGGCCGAGCCTGCAGACATCATCAAGTAGTTCGGCGTTGAGTAAGCCTGAACGTTCCATGTCTGCGGAAGCAAGACCTGCCACGAAGAGCCCGAACCTGTCGCTGTTCGCGTCCAGCAGGAAGGAGGATCGCCAGCCGTCATCAAATCCCAGTTCTCATAGTACCCAGGGTTTGAGTAGTAGGGAGAACACAACGTGGTAAAGGTGAATGGACCAACCCAAATGGAGTTGCCATTGCCTGCACCCGTACAGTTGCGCATCACATAGTACGAGTAGCCCGTATTGCCAATCAAGCCTTGCAAGGTGTACGTGGTAGCGTTGGCCGTATCCAAGAAACCCGTGCCTTGGGTAAAGCCTGCAGGGCCCCACTCAATGACAAAGTTGCTACCGGCGCTAGACCAGTTCAAGGTGGCGCTCGTGTCGCTCACACCCACAATTCCAAGACCCGTAGGCTCAGGGCAGGTGGGCTGCTGTTCGATGTTGATATCGTCCACCCATGCGTTGTTGCCCCAGTTGCCAAATCCAACCCAACGGAAGTCCGCTACTTGACCGTAGTAGGTCGCAGAGTCTAGGTTGATGGTTTCTTGGACATAGGTACCGGGAGCATTCCAGGTAGCACCGTCTTGGGAATCAAAAGCCGAACCGCTCTTGCTCCAGATGGTATCCCAAGTCGTAGAACCCGAAAGACGTGCCATCACAGCCAAACCTTCCGTTGCCCACGTGCTCGCTTGGTGTGACCACTTAAATTTCACGCGAGACAATGCGTTTAAGTTAATCGGAGCCGTAGTCATGTAGCCCGTTGAGTTGGATCCCCATGAAGAACCCATTTGTGCCAATGCCGCACCCGAACCCGATGAGGTCCATTGCGACGTTCCACCCGTCAAGAAGAAACAAGAAGGTGGCCAGTTGGTGAAGTCTTCAGAGAAGGGCAATGATTGTGTGACACAAGGCGTACAAATATTGATGGGGCCGCTCCAGTAGGAGTAGCCGTTGCCTGCCGCAGAACAGTTCTGACGCACGTAGAAATCGTAGCAGGTATTGGCCGAAAGACCAGAGATAGTTGCCGTGGTGCCGGAAACCGTTACCGTGGTACCCGTACCCTGCGTGAAGCCGGTGGGACCGTACTCTACTTCAAACGTAGAACCTGTTGAGGTGTACGAGAACGTCGCTTGGCTTGACGTCGCACCCCCTGCTACCAAGTAGTACGGCTGGGGACATGCGGGAGGGGGAGCCACATTGACCGTATAGTCATGCACTTCTCCGTAGGTGAACGAAGAACAAGACTGTGTCGCCAAGAGCGCCGTACCGCTCCACTTACAACGCAAGCGCAAACGGTGGTTACCTGTAGACAACGTGCCGGGGACAACAATGGAGTTGGAGTACAAAACACCCGCAGCAGGTCCAGCTGCTGAAGAGCTCCACAAGTGTTCTCCTGCATCGTCAAAATCTCCGTCGTTGTTGGCGTCCACCCAAATGGCAAACCACTGACCTGAATAGCCCGTGGTCAAACCGATAGACAATTGAGCAGTCTGCTGTACCAAGATGGTATCTGAGGTGTAATCTGCATACCCGTTTGTAGAACATCCGGTAGCGGATTGGTTCACGTTGTTCAGGGTTGCGTTGTCAATGTAGTCACCGAACGTACACCCAGAGGTGTAGAGGTTAGTGGTACAATACGTCTGGGCTTGTGCCCCGAAGGAAACCCCCAAAAGGAGCAGCAAGAGTGCGTACATTCGTTTCATGTGTGCGGCAGTTAAAAGATTCAAGCGGTAAAAATGAGGCAAAAACCCGATAATTGGTGCTCCGTTCCCTCACTTGGTGTGGCATTTATCACACTCATGAGTATCAATTGGGGCTGCGCCCTCCCTGCGGCACCCGACGGTGGGCCGCGCGATAAAGACGCCCCAGTTATCCTGGAAGCCAGTATTCCCAACGGTTCGGTGCAGGTAAGCGCCCGTGAAGCTACCTGGAAATTTGACGAATTTGTGGTCCTAAGCTCGCCCCAACAAAACTTTACAAGCTCCCCCCCATTACCCCCTGGAACGACCTTCGAATTGCGGGGTAAAGCGTTTAAAATCACGTGGCCCGAACCCCTTTTAGAGAACAGTACCTACGTTTTTCAATGGGGAAATACCATTCGCGACCTGCACGAGGGCAATGTCCTCAAGGGCGTTCAGTGGGTGTTCTCGACGGGAAATCAACTGGACTCGGGCGAAATCCAAGGCCGCGTCGTCGACCCTTGGACCGGTGAAGGGGTGAAGGATGTGGCGGTCTGCCTCTATCCTACCCGAAACCACTGGCATGGAGACCCCCTCCTCAACGATTCCTGCGTCTTTTCGCCGGCGAATTACGCCACCCGCACCAACGACAGCGGCTACTACACCTTTTCCTACTTGCGTACCGATACGGCCTATGCCATTCGGGGCTTTGCCGATGCAGACGGAAACAACAAACTCAGTCCTGGGGAATTGACCCCCATTGGATATTTGGAGGACACCTGGCGTCCATGGGAGAGCCCTTGGAAAGCAAACTGGGGGGCCGTGGACTACCTTCCTCCCGTTCTACTTATGGACCAAAAAGCCATCCCGGACAGTGTACTTGCCTGGGAACCTTGGGGAGCGGACAGTTCCGGCACGTTAAAACTCAGCTGGACCCATGGCTGTGGTCCTAGGCAAGCCGTAGATGGGGAACTGTCCCATCCAGAAGGCCTGCCCTTCATTCTCCAACTCAAGGGGAAAACAGGTATTTACGCGCAATGGACCAGTGACCATCCCTGTTCCGACCATACCGAAGTCCTAAGTGGTTTGCCTCCCGGAACTTACACCCTTCAAGCCGTGTACGACCGCAACGCGAATGGCACGCTCGATGCGGGAGACTATTGGTCTGGAGAAGCCCCGGAGACCCGCATTTTCGCCACGGAAAAAATCGAGATCAAAGCGAATTGGGAGGTCGAAACCCATTGGGAATTGCCCCGCAGCAATCCGATTTCTTGGGAATTTCACTAGGGTCGCTGCGCCCGCAACCTCAGCCCAGCGTGAACGCATCTGCGTCCCCCAAGAAGGGGTAGCGCTTGCGCACCGCGGCCAAATGGACAGCTTCCCAGGTAGACGTCATCCAGCCTGATTCCCCCGACGCACCTGTAGCCAGCACATCGCCCCAGGGCCCGATGCTTGCAGACCCGCCGGCGTGCTGTACGCCAAAGCCATCTTCACCTATCCGATTGACGCCCAAGACATAGCACTGGTTCTCCATGGCCCGAGCGCGCAAGAGCGTATCCCATGCCGATTGCCGTGCCTCTGGCCAATTGGCGGGGACCAGGATGCCGTCGTATTCGGGGCCTCCGGGGGTCTGACGCAACCAAACCGGAAAACGCAAATCGTAGCAAACGGCCAAGAGCAGGCGCCAACCTTGCACAGTGACCACCACGCGTTCCTCCCCGCCATCAAAGTACTCCGCTTCCCCGGCAATGCTGAAGCGGTGGCGCTTGTCGTAGGTCACTAGCTCCCCCGCAGGGCCTGCTAAAAAGAAGCGGTTCCTATAGCGGCCGTTCTCCTCCCGAACGAAGACCGTTCCGCCCACCCAAGCCTGCACGTCGCGCGCCCAGCGCCGCAGGGCGGCCGCTGGCGCGCCGCCGTCGGGCCCAGCGGCAACCGCCGCCAGCTCGTCGGGGCGGGTGGCAAAACCGGTGGTAAAAGTTTCGGGCAAGAGAAAGAGGTCGGCTTCTGGAGCATCCGCCCAGCGCCCTTCCCAGTCGGAGAGGTTGCCCGGCACATCGGCCCATCGAATGTCGCCTTGCCAACCGGCTACCCGAAGATCCTTCATGGCTGCGACTGAGATTTGCGGAAATCTGAGGAGCGCTCCTTCAACAGCCAGCCAATGTGTTCGATCAGGAGGGCTGCTTCTTCGGCGGAGGTGCCGTCGTAGTAGCCGCGGAGGCGGCCTTTGTGGTCCACGAGGACAAGGTTTTCCGTGTGGATGAAGCTGTGCTCGTCCCAACCTTGGCCCTCTTCGAGGACGGCGAAGTAGGAAGTTCGGGCAAGGCGGTTAAGTTCGGCGGGCTCGCCCGTGAGGAGCCACCAGCGCGTGGGGTTGACGTCGTTGGCGGCGGCGTAGGCGGCTAAGACGTCGGGTTTGTCGTAGTCTGGCATGGCACTATGCGACAGGAGTTGCACCGCGTCGTTGTCAAGGTAGGCGGCTTGGACGGTTCGCATGTTGACGGCCATGTCCTTGCAGATGCTGGGGCAGGTGGTGAAAAAGTAGTTGACCACCCGGATTTTGCCTTCGACGTCGGCTTCGGTGCGCGTTCGGCCCGATTGATCGAGCAACGTGAACGGAGCTACCACGTGATTAATGCCAATGCCCTCCATGGAGTCCGCAACCACAGCGGGATTGAGGTCCGAAGGGTTCAAAATGGGAAGACGCGGATCAGGTGTTTGGATCTGAATCGCCCAAATCACCCCCGCCACAAATACGACGAGTAGGATGCCAATCTTCCAAAATTCCCCTTTTTTCAGGCCCATGGCACTATTTTTGAGTACGGTACAAAGGAACTAAAGTCCGCTGCCATGAAAAAATTAATCCTACCCCTATTGGCCGTCAGTTTGCTCTTGGCATCCTGCGACCCGGAAAGCAAACCGGAAATCGTCAACCTAGAAGTGGTCGTACAGCCGGTTTTTGGCAGTGCCAATTCCCCCGTTGTGTACAACTCGCAGCAGTTCCCCATGGGCACAGATACGGTGAAGTTTACGCGCAATGACTTTATTGTATCGGAATTCGCGCTGCTGGATGAGCAGGGGGCGCGGGTGGATATTCGGAACGAGTACGCCTTTTTGAGCCTACCGGACCGAAACAGTTTCACCCTCCCCACGAGCATCACGCCTGGCCAATACAGCGGTTTTGCCTTCACCATCGGTCTGGACAGCACCATCAACCATGGAGACCCCAGCCTCTGGGGCGGAACCCATCCGTTGAACCCCGCCGTCAACAACCTGCACTGGGGCTGGACCGGCGGATACATTTTTGCCGCCATGGAGGGCTACTACCAGAAAGACGGCGCAGAAACCCCCTGGCTCTACCACATTGCCTTGATGGAAAACCGCATGGAAGTCGTGGTGGAAACGCCTTTGGATCTAACGGACTTCAAAACGCTTACCCTAAACCTCGACCTGGAAGCTTTCTTTAAAGCCATCCACAAACTCAGCCCCAACGAAGACGGGGACTTTAGCCACAGTACGTTTGACAATGGCCTCGCCCACAAACTCTCTGAAAATTTGAGCCAAAGCTTCCGATTTGCTTCGCTCGAAAACCAAACGCCATGACCTTTTCTCGCGGACTCACCTTGGGAATTCTTGCCTTTCTCGCCGTTTCCTGCGGCGACAACTGGGGCAAAAAACCCCATGTGACCACCCCCTACGTCTTGCAAGTGCCCACGGGCTTTCCCCAACCGGCGCTCCCGGAAGACAATCCCTTGACGGTAGAAGGCATTTTACTCGGCCGCCAGCTCTTTTACGATCCCATTTTGTCTTTGGACAGCAGCCAAAGTTGCGGATCCTGCCACAATGCGGACTATGGATTCACAGATAACGGCTTGAAATACAGCGTAGGTGTGGACGGGTCCGAAGGAGATCGAAATTCCATGCCCTTGCACAACTTGGCGTGGCACCATGCTTTCTTTTGGGACGGTCGTGCCCCTAGCCTGCGCGAGCAAAGCTTACAGCCCATCTCCAATCCCATTGAGATGAAGGAGGATGTCCTGCATGTCGTAGAAAAGCTTCAGCGTCAGCCACGTTACCAAGACGCCTTCACCGCGGCCTTTGGCGACGATGAAGTCACGCCGGAACGCATGGGCCTAGCTATGGAGCAGTTTATGTTGACCATTCTCAGTGGGGGGGAAAGCAAGTTTGACCGATTTATCGCGGGCACTGAAAGCCTCACCGCCGAGGAAACCCTAGGCATGCAGCTCTTTAACGGCGAATCCAACCCCAACAGCCCTACTCCCGGGGCCGACTGTTTCCACTGCCACGGCGGTGCGCTGTTTACCAACCACAAGTTCATGAGCAACGGCTTGGACAGTGTCCTGACAGACCTTGGTCTAGGCGCAGTAACTGGGCTAGCGACCGACGATGGCAAGTTCAAAGTGCCTTCCCTACGAAACATCGCCTACACCGCCCCCTACATGCACGATGGACGCTTCCAAACACTGGAACAAGTAATCGACTTTTACAACTCGGGAGTGCACCCGAATTCGCCCAATTTGGACCCCAGCATGGTGGGTTTTATCCAAACGCATTCGGGCGGTGTAAAAGGCTTGAACCTCACATTAGTCCAGCGTCAGGCGCTGGTGGCCTTCTTGAACACGTTGACCGACACGCGTGTTGAAACCGATACCCTCTATCAAAACCCCTTCAAATGAAAAAGATTCTTCTCCTCCTTTTGGTCGTAGGCAGCTCATTCGCTGCACTGGCCCAGAAAAAAGTAGAAATCACCTTCCAAACGGACGGCGTATGCGGCATGTGCGAGAAGCGCATTGAAACTGCCTTGCTGGATTTGGATGGCGTTTGGACGGCCGATTGGGACCGCGAAACACATGCGACCTACGTGGTCTACAACCCCAAGAAACTGTCCGAAATGGACCTGCACAATGCCGTTGCCGCCGTGGGCCATGACACGCCCAAAGTGAAGGCCAAGGACGAAGACTACGCCAAGGTGCATGCATGCTGCAAGTACCGCGACGAAGAAGTCACATCTGCGCACCACGGAGGCTAATGAAACACTTCTTTATAGGTGTCGCTGTCCTGAGCACTCTGAGTGCGGCAGGCCAAATTGACACGTCCCTCTACAACAGCCTGCAGATTGAGGAAGTGGTCATTCGCGAGGAAGCTGCCGGGCTCGCCTTGGACGCTAAATCCGCCACCCTGGATCTAAACATTTCCCGCAAAGAGCTCAAGAAGGCAGCCTGCTGCAACCTGTCGGAAAGCTTTGAGACCAATCCCAGCATTGATGTTTCTTTCACAGATGCTGTGACGGGCACCAAGCAGATTCAACTTTTTGGTTTGGCGGGCAAGTACGCCCAAATTCAAGTGGAAATGACGCCGCTGGTGCGAGGCTTGTTGGCCAATTCGGGTCTGAGTTTCATCCCGGGCACCTGGGTGCAAAGCATTCAGCTCACCAAGGGAATTGGCGCCGTCAACAACGGTCCCGAAAGCATGACCGGCCAAATCAACGTCGAGCTCCTCAAGCCGGAAGACCTCGTGGACGCCGCGGAAGCCCCCGGCTCCGAAGGTCGTGGCGACGTCCTCCTCAACGGCTACCTCAACCAAGGCGGCCGCTTTGAATTCAACGAGGCCTATGGAGTGCGCCTCAACGACAAATGGATGCTGGCTAGCCTAGGTCATTTTAGCGGTCGCCAGCAAGGCACCGACATGAATGGCGACGGTTTCCTAGACAACCCGTTGGGATACCAAGTCAATGGCATGCTGCGCGCCCGTTATTTTGGCCAAAACGGATGGGAGGGCCTCTACACCTTCCACGCGTTAGAAGATGTCAAACAAGGGGGCCAAATGCGCTCCGCCTTTGCTCCAGGCACCTCCGCGGAAGACCTCTGGTCTTCATCCATGAAACAGGGCCGAATAGCCTTCACCGCAAAAACCGGCTGGGTAAATCCCGAACTACCGGATCAATCCGTCGGCACCATCCTTCAGCTTTACTCCAATGAAATGGATGGCGCCATGGGAAATTCAACCGTCGATCCGGATCATGCGAGTTCCCTCTACGGCCTACAAAACGGCGGCATGGCCCAGGTGCTCTTCCGCCATGGCTGGGGCACGTGGAGTCAAACGTCCGGTGTGCTGCTGACGGCAGACCGCTACGACTTCGACTTTGTGCAAACCGACCTCGGTACGACGATGGGATGGCTAGAGGTGGATTTGGGTCTTTCGACCGAATGGACCTATGCGCCTTCCGATGGCTTCACGGCTGTCTTGGGGGCCCGCTACGACTGGAATTCCATCGTATCGCATCAAGTCTCACCCCGCATCCACCTTCGCTGGGAGCCCGTAGAAAAGCACACCCTTCGCCTAGCCGCAGGCCGAGGATTCCGCAACGCTTTGCCCTTGGTGGAGGAATGGGGCCGATTGGCCACCAACCGCACCTTGCGCAGCCAGCCATCTTCGCTGCATC
This sequence comes from Schleiferiaceae bacterium, assembly GCA_038145075.1. Taxonomy (GTDB): domain Bacteria; phylum Bacteroidota; class Bacteroidia; order Flavobacteriales; family Schleiferiaceae; genus TMED14. The sequence continues at coordinate 13,247 of JAYQOY010000043.1, forward strand.
ACGTCCTAGGTGGCTCCTACCTCAACATGGAGGAGGCCTATAACACAGGCTTGAGCTATGCTTGGAATTTCAAGTTGAACTACATGCCGGGGTCCCTGCAGCTCGATGCCCACTCGACGGTATTTGGGCAAACGGTGGTTCAAGACTATTGGACGCCCAGTCAGCGCTACCTCTACACCCAGTTCACCTCCTCCGTAGAGCCCATTCGCCCTATGACCTCCAACACAGCTGGTGCCTCCGTGACCTACCAGCTCAACAAGCGTACGGAAATGCGCCTGGCCTACCGATACCAAGACTTAAGTGTGGTCTACCGGGACGAGTCCGGCATTGTAGCTCATGACGTTGCGCTTTCGGCCCCCTTTGTGCCCAAACACCGCCTGATGGCCCACCTCAGCCGTGAATTCAAAGGCGGTTGGACGGCAGATGCTACCCTCCAGCGCTATGGGGAGCAGCCCATTCCAGGCACGGATCCCAGTGCCTATCCGTCCGTAGAGACGGCCCCAGCCTTCAACTTACTGAACGGCCAAATTCGCAAAGCATGGGCGGGTGGAGATATCTATCTCGGCCTTGAAAACGGCCTGAACGTCATGCAAACCAACCCCATTGACGGTGCGGCGAATACGCAGACGGGAGAAGCCCTCCTTCCTTCTTCGGCCTACTTCCAGACCTACTTCGATGCTACCCGCATTTGGGGACCCATTTTTGGCCGAATGGTCTACCTTGGCACCAATCTTGTGCTGTAACACCTCATGGACTCCAAAAGCGTTATTTCCCTCCGCGGCATCACCCGAGATTTTCAACTCGGTGCCCAAACTGTTCACGTGCTCAAAGGCATTGACTTAGATATTCAAAAAGGGGAATACGTCGCCTTGATGGGCCCTTCTGGAAGCGGGAAGTCCACCCTCATGAATTTACTCGGCTGTTTGGATACGCCTACTGGGGGCAGTTACCATTTGGCGGGTCGCGACGTGAGCCGAATGGACGACAACGATCTCGCCGCCGTCCGCAACAAGGAAATTGGCTTTGTCTTCCAAACCTTCAACTTGATTCCTCGCCAAACCGCCTTGCAAAACGTGGCTTTGCCCATGGTGTATGCGGGCGCTAGCAAGGAAGTTCGGACCGAACGTGCCGAGGAAGTTTTGCGTCAGGTCGGCTTGGAGGACCGAATGGACCACCGGCCTAACCAACTTTCGGGCGGTCAGCGTCAACGCGTTGCCATAGCGCGCGCCTTGGTGAACACGCCATCGATGATTTTGGCCGACGAGC
>JAYQOY010000044.1:0-14378 GCA_038145075.1 Schleiferiaceae bacterium
AACGCTTAAACTCTTATACCCTTAATCCGTGTTACGCACCTTCGCCGCTCGCCTGTTTGTTGGTTTGCTCTCTCGCCCTCTAGCCCTCTAGCCCTCTAGCCCTCTAGCGCGCCGAAGGCGCCCCCTAGCCCCCAAAATGGTACTCCAACTTCACGGGGATTACTCGGCCGTCGTGGATGAAGCGTTGGCTGGCGACGTCGGGCCGGGAAAACATGCTTCGCGCGCCATTGGAGAAGGCATAGGGTTCGATGGGTTGTCCAAAGAGGCCTTTGTCCAGCTCGTTGTTGCCGTTGAGGTCTAGGTAGTAGGAGGCGGTGTAGGTGCCCGTTTTTTTGGGGCCTACGACGACGCGCTGTTGGAGGGCGGTGGCGGGGAAGGGGACTTGCTGGATCAGGGTGCCGTTGGCGTCGTGAAGGGACACCATCCATTGGGCGCCTTTGGGGAGGGATTTTACTTCCGGGGCGGAGAGGTCGAAGACCATTTGGGCCGTTTGACCAAAGAGGCTGGCGGAGCAGAGAAAGAGTAGGCTGGCGAGCAAGGAGCGCATAGGACTAGAACGCAAAGGGCGGGGGGAAAGTTCCAGCGGGCGGGGCATAAAAAAACCGGAGGCGAGGCTCCGGTTGAAATTTTTCAGTCTAAACGTTTAGCGCATCAAGACCACACTGCCTTTTTCTTCGAGGCGTGTAGTTTCTTGCCCGCTGGGGACGGTGTAGAGCGCCAAAAGGTGCCAGAGGTACACACCCTCCTTCAATTGGCGGCCGTTGTAGGAGCCGTCCCACGATTCGGTCGGGTTGATGCTTTCAAAAACGAGGCGACCATAGCGGTCAAATACGCGTAGTCGGTACTCCAAAGGCTCGCAGGCCTCGGTGACTAGAACGCGGAACTCGTCGTTGGTATTGTCGCGGTTGGGCGTGAACGCATTAGGCGCAAAAACACCGCACTCATTGTTGGGGTTGGGATTGGTTTGGGCCTGTCCGGCAAAGCCGAAGAGAACAAGAGCCAATGCAAAAATCACACGTCGCATGTTTCAAATGTAGATGAAAATTTCAGCAAGGGCAAGTGTAAAAAGCATCGCTTAGGCCCGGTTGAACGAACGAAGCATTCCGTTGAAGGAACGATTGGTGTCCGGCTCTTCTTCCCACTCGAATTGGTACTTTTTTTCCGGGACAACGGGGCGTTCGACGGGCTTTTGGAAAAGGCCGCGAAGCTCTTCGCCTTGGCGCTTCCAGTCGTCCTGAACGGAGGATTTGATGTCCTGCGTGAGGGTCTTTTTGTCGAGGCTGAATTTGAGGTGGTCGGCGGGGCCTTGGATTTTGATGGGGATCCAGACGGGGCCGCGGGTAGATTCTTCGGCGATGAAGTCGTCGAGCGCTTTGGAGCGGGGGGTCTTTTTGCCGCCGACGAGGTCGCGGAGCTGCATTTGGAGTGTGAAGTCCATGACGTTGTCAAAGCGGTGTTCGCCGGCAACTTTGAGGACCAATGCATTGTTTTCCAGGGTCATTTCGGGGATGAAGACCGTTTGGTCGGCGATGCGCAGTTGGTTTTTGACGGTGCCAAAGCGGACGTCTTTGAGGTCTTCGACTTCGGCAAAGCGCGACAGCTCTTGGAGGGGTTCAAAGCCGGTAATGCGGCCTTTGGCCACTTGGAAGTCGACTTGAGCGAGAAGCTTGTCGGATTTCAGGTTGAAATCGGCGTCGAAGGGAGCGGAGATTCGGAACGTGGCGTCCAAGATGCCGCTGAGCTGCTCGGAGGTGAGTTGCGATTGCCCAAAGTTGTCCATGGAGGCCATCAAGGCTTTCAGGTCGACGCGGTTGATTTGGCCGTCCAGGAGGAGTTGGCCCTCGTCGTTGGGCATGGGGACCCATTCCATTCGGCCCGAAAGACTTCCGCCCGAATGCCGCAAAAACACATTGTCCGACTCCACATGCAGGCCCTTGCCGGAGAAGCGGCCCGACACATCCGTCGCAGAGAAGGCGCCGAAGCGCAAGCGATCCACGGCCACCTCGACATCGTAGGTGTCCGCAAATTCTTCGCCATCGTCGGGCGCACCCGTGAAGTCGCCGTTCCAAATTTCCCAGTCCGTCAAATCTTCGACGGTCCATTCGCGGCCGGTGATGCGCATCTGGTAGTGGAAGAGGTCGTCGTTCAGGAAGTTGTATACGGTGCCTTGGAGGCGGGCAGCAGTTTTGCCGGTTTGCACCTGGGCTTCGGCGATGTAGAGGTCTTGGCCGCGGAGTTCGAGGCGGGCGCTTGGGAGTTTGGTGGGTTTGGGCACGTCTTTGATGACCAAGTGGCCGTCTTTCACGTCAATGCTGCCGGACCATTGGCCGAGCCAAACGCCCTGTTCGGCCAGCGCCTCCAACGAGCTGAACGATTGCTTCCAGCCAATGCTGCCGTTCACATGGCCTTGGCTGCCCGTCCACGTGGGAAACTCCAGCCAGTGCATGACGTCGAGGACGTTGTTTTGGCCCTTGATGTTCAGGGTGGCTTGCGCGCGCGGGGCGACCAAATTGTCCAGGCGGAAGCTGCCGCTGAGCGAGGAGTTGCGCGATTGGAAGGCGAAGCTCGAGATGTCCAAAGTGGCTGTTTCCAGGCGGGCTTGCGGACCGTTGTCAAAAACGACATGGGCCGTGACGTTGTCGCCGACGATCCAGCCGTCCCCGGCGTCCAGGCGCCCTTTTTTCCAGTCGCCTTCCGCTTTGATGCGGGAGCCGGCCGGGGTGGTGCTGGCCACCACGCGGAGGTCTAAGACCCCGTCTGCCACGATGGTGCTGGGGTCCGGGACGAGGGCCTTGGGGAGGAGGGCCATGACGTCAGACATGTCCAGGTTTTCCGCGAAGGCGGTCCACTGGCCCATGCCTTGCTGGATGCTGCCGCTCAGGTCGAGCTCCCAGTCGTTGATGGTCACGTGGCCGTTGTCCACGAGGATTTGGTCCACTTCGCTGTTGCTGAAGAAGTCGGTGGAGCCGCCGATGCGGACCGATTGGTCGTTCCAGCGCGGGATGAGGAGTTCCCAGGTGGCTTTGGCGTCGAATTGCTCGGCGTCGAGGACGCCGCTGAGTTTGAGGCGTTCGGCGACGAAGGGGAAGGCCCAAGGGCTTTGGCCGTAGCCGGAGAGATGTATTCGGGCATTCAAAAGCGTGAAACCCTTGAGATCTACGTAGTTGGCCGTTTGGGTCGTATCCTCCTTAAGAATGTCAAAATTGGTCCGACCGTCTTCCTCCCAACGCATCTTGAGCGCGCCATTGGAGACCGTCACCCGCTTGAGAATGGTCTCGCCGCGCAACACACTGAACAGCCCAAACTGTGCATAGACCTCCTCAAAATACAAGAGGGTATCGCCCGAATTTGGCCGCAAGGGGTCCTCGATAAACACGTGGTCCAAACGCAGCGAAACGTCCGGAAACTGCCCGAGCACATCCAATTCCAGCCCGGTCGCTTGCACGGGCACGGAAAGCTGTTCGTTCACTACCCCGAGCAACCGCGCGCGCAAGGCGTCCGAATCACTCTGTAGGTAGCCAATTAGTCCTGCCAAGCCAACGAGGGCCACGCCAATGAGTAGGGCCAAGGCAATGAGGACTTTTTTGATCACAGCATTTTCAAGAATGAAATCTCTTTTTCGTTGAGGATGCGGTATTGGCCACGTTCGAGGCTCTTCTTGGTCAAGCCGCCAAAGGACGTGCGGTCCAATTTCACCACTTCGTAGCCCAAATGTGCAAACATGCGGCGAACGATGCGGTTGCGTCCCACATGCAATTCAACGCCCAACGTGTACAAATCGTCTTCCTTCACCAATTCGGCACGGTCCACCATGACGGGGCCGTCTTCCAGGGTCAAGCCTTGCTTCAATTTCACCATGTCGCCTGGTTCAAACGGCTTGTCCAACGTGACTTGGTAGATTTTCTTGGCGCCGTGGCTGGGGTGCGTGAGCTTTTTCGCGAGCGCCCCATCGTTGGTCAACAGGAGTACGCCGGTGGTGGCTCGGTCCAAACGTCCCACGGGGTAAATGCGCTCTTTGCACGCGTTGGCGACGAGGTCCATGACGGTTTTACGCGCCTTTTCGTCGTCTACCGTGGTGATGAATCCTTTGGGTTTGTTGAGCAGAACGTAGACTTTGCGTTCGGACTTCAGGCGTTCGCCCGCGTACCGAACGTCATCCGTCGGTCCCACTTTAAAGCCCATTTCGGTGATAATTTTTCCGTTCACGGTCACCATTCCGTCCGCAATCAAGGCGTCGGCATCGCGGCGTGAGCAGATGCCCGCATGGGCCAAAAAGCGGTTGAGGCGCATGTCATCCGTGCTGGGGGCAAAGTCTTCAGCCGTCTTGTAGCGTGGCTTGCCGCGCTGTTGCTTCTTTTCCCAGTAGGCTTTATCGCCCCGAACGCCCCGCTTGGGTCCCGCGCCAAATTCTGGTTTGGGCCCTCGGTTAAAAGGCTTGTCGCCGTCACGAGGAGGGCGGCTATCGGTATTGAATTCGCGTCGGGGTCCGCGTGCATCGCTGTCGCGGTTGCTGCGGAAAGGCTTGTCGCCGCGGTCAAAGCTGCGCTCGCCGCGTGGAGCGTCGCCAAATTCACGCTTGGGTCCGCGGTTAAACGGCTTGTCGCCGTCACGAGGAGGGCGGCTATCGGTATTGAATTCGCGTCGGGGTCCGCGTGCATCGCTGTCGCGGTTGCTGCGGAAAGGCTTGTCGCCGCGGTCAAAGCTGCGCTCGCCGCGTGCGGGACGATCAGATTTTTCAAATCGGGGAGAGGCGGAGTCGCGGTTGGGGCGATTGGCGCCAGGGCCAGAGAGGGTAAACTTTCGGCGGCCGTCGGCTCCGCGTTCCTCTGAAAAGGAGGTTCTGGAAGGTCGACCGGCGTCGCCCTCACGGCGAGACGGTTGGTTGGTCGTGCGCGTGGGTTTCTGGCCACGCGGTGAACGCTGTTCTTTCACAGGAAGTAAATTTTGCACAAAGGTAGACAAATCCCGTGCCGAAACCGGTTAGTCCCATCCTTCCAGAATATCCCTAACCTCTTGAATCTGTGGAGATTTCAAGGAGCCAGACAGCAAGCACAGGCGAAATTCGGGCTCGTAGGCACGCAAGGAAGGGGGGCGCAGCCCTCTGGCGGCCCGCCAGATGCGGCGCGCTTGGCGTTCGGGGAAGTGCCAATTTTCAAAGCCCCCAGAGGCGTATTTCACTTCAACAACAAGCAAAAGACGTTGCCAAGGATGCCAGAGCAGGAGGTCCACTTCGGCCCGACCCAAACGGCCGTTTTGGACCAAAAGGCAGAAACCTTGGGCGCGGTAAAATTCCAGGGCATGGGCTTCGGCCACATAGCCTGCCCAGCGGCGTTTAGAGGGGAGAAAGATGTCCACCGACCGAATCTACCACCAAGCGGTAGCGGCAGCCGGTGATAAACGCTTCGTTTGCGCTTTCGTGGCCAAAGGGGAGCCCCATCGCCACGGGAATGCCAGGAGGAAGGGCTTCGGCCACAATGTCAAGCGGCTCTTTCCCAAAGGGCAAGGCGTTGTCCTTCATGTCCGAGAAGCTGCCAACGGCTACGCCAGCTAGACCTTCCAGAACTCCGGCGCGCTTGAGGCCCCAGAACATGCGGTCCAGGTGGTAGCGGTATTCGTCCAAGTCTTCCAAGGCCAGAATGCAGCCCTGGAGGTTGGGAAAGCTGGGGGAGCCCAGCATGGAGTAGAGGACCGAGAGATTGCCGCCCACGAGGGGCCCTTCAGCTGCGCCCGGGACTTGCAGGTTGTGTGCAGGGGCGCTGAGCGTGTGTGGGTTTCCGCGAAGGAGGTCGGCTAAACTTTCTTGGCTTTTTGCGGTGCTGGTCGGTAGCTGAATGGGCATCCAGCTGTGCACGGCGCAAAGGCCTTGCTGATAGGCGTGGCCCAAAAGCATCGTGAAGTCGCTGAAGCCGATCAGCCATTTGGGCTGGGCGCGTAGGGCGTTCCAGTCGATGGCGTCGACCATTCGGACCGCTCCGTATCCGCCCCGAATGCTCCAAATGGCCTTGACCTCCGGCTGTGCGATGGCCCAGTTGACGTCGGCCGCGCGGGTGGCATCGTCGCCGCCAAACTGATGGTCGCGGGCGCCCAAATTGGGTGCGCGAAAGGGGGTGAAGCCTTGGGCGCGGATCCAAGATTCGGCCTGTTCAATGACAGAAGCCTCTCCAAAGCGGGAAACGGAGACCAATGCGATGCCATCGCCGGGCGATAAAAAGGGGGGAGAAAGGGATTCTGCCATAGAACGAAACCAAGGTACAGCCCTTTGTACTTTTGTGGAACATGAAGGCTTACAAACGTTCGACGGTCACGGCGGCATTGCCCTACGCCAATGGCCCTATTCACATCGGGCACTTAGCGGGGTGTTACCTCCCCGCAGACATTTATGTGCGCTACCTCCGCCTCAAGGGCGAAGAGGTGGCCTTTGTATGTGGATCGGACGAGCACGGCATGGCGATTACCATGAAGGCCCGAAAAGAGGGCGTCACCCCCCGCGAAATTGTGGACCGCTACCACGAGATGATGCGCGATGCGCTCGCAGGCTTTGGGGTGCAGTTTGACATCTACTCGCGCACCTCGTCGCCCAAGCATGCCGAAGTGGCGAGCAATTTTTTCCAAACGCTCTACGAAAAAGGGGTGTTTGAAGCGCGTGAAACGGACCAGTACTACGATCCCGAAGCGGAGCAATTTTTGGCGGACCGCTACATCACGGGCACCTGCCCCAAGTGCCAAGCGGCCGGGGCCTACGGCGACCAGTGCGAGAAGTGTGGTTCTACCCTGAATCCCACGGATTTGATCAACCCGACGTCGACGCTTTCGGGCGCGGCTCCGGAGATGCGCAAGACGACCAATTGGTTCTTGCCATTGGACAAGTTGGCGCCTGAATTGCGCACCTACATCGAGTCCCACCCCGAATGGAAGTCTAACGTCTACGGCCAGTGCAAGTCCTGGTTGGATGCCGGCGATGGCCTCCAGCCACGAAGCATGACCCGCGACCTCGACTGGGGCGTTCCCGTTCCCGTGGAAGGCGCTGACGGCAAGGTGCTGTACGTGTGGTTTGACGCGCCTATCGGCTATATCACGGCCACCCAAGAGCTCTTTGGGGCCGATTGGGAAAAATGGTGGAAGGATGAGGACACCCGCTTGGTGCACTTCATCGGCAAGGACAACATTGTCTTCCACTGCCTGATTTTCCCGGCTATTTTGATGCAGCATGGCGGGTATATTTTGCCCCAGGATGTGCCTGCAAATGAGTTTTTGAACCTGGAGGGGGAGAAGCTTTCTACGTCCCGAAACTGGGCCGTTTGGCTGCACGAATACCTCGCCGAATTCCCCGGCAAGCAAGATTCGCTCCGCTACGCCTTGTGCGCCACCATGCCCGAAACGAAGGACAACGACTTCACCTGGGCCGACTTCCAGCAGCGCAACAACTCGGAGCTGGTCGCCATCCTGGGCAACCTGGTCAACCGTGTGATGGTCCTGAATCACAAGTTCTGCGAGGGCTTGGTGCCCGCCGCAGGCTCCGCCCCCGAAGACTTGGAGGCCCTGGCGGCCATCGCCCAGCAATCAGCCAAAGTGTCGGCGGCCTTGGACGCCTACCGCTTCCGCGAAGCCTTGACCGAAGCCATGAACCTCGCCCGTGTCGGCAACAAGTATTTGGCGGATGCCGAACCTTGGAAGGTGGTCAAGTCGGATCCTGCGCGCGCCGCGGCGATCCTGGGCACAGCGACCCAAATCATGGCTGCGCTCGGCGTGGTCTTTGAACCCTTCCTGCCCTTTAGCGCGGCGAAAATTCGCGCCATGCTAGGGATGGGGTTGGCAGATTGGTCGCTTTTGGCTGGGACGAGCTTGGTGCCGGCCGGCCAACCCCTTGCCGAACCCGCCCTCCTGTTTGAAAAAATCGAAGACGAAGCCATGGACGCCCAACGTGCCAAGCTTGTCAAACCTGTTGAAACCCCTATTCAGCCTGTGGAAACGCCTGCTATTCCCGCTATCGCGGCCAACATCGACTACGAGCAATTTGCTGGATTGGACCTTCGTGTGGCCACCATTCTAGAAGCTACCAAGGTGCCCAAAGCCGACCGCCTGCTACAATTGACCCTGGACACCGGTGTCGATCGCCGCACGGTTTTGTCGGGCATTGCGGAACATTTTACACCCGAAGAGGTGGTAGGTCGCCAGGTGGTGCTTTTGGCCAATTTGGCGCCGCGCACCATACGCGGGGTCGAATCGCAAGGGATGATCCTCATGGCTGAGAATCCCGAAACAGGAAAGTTGGAATTCCTTCAGCCGAGCGCTGCGCTGCCGGCTGGGGCGACGATACGCTAAACGCAAAGGGGCCCCGAGAGGCCCCTTTTTTTAGTCCAAATTCTTGTCGTAGGCCGTCTCAAGCTGTTCGGCAATATCGGTGTGGTGGTGAATGAGTTTCCAAACGCCACCTTCCAGCTGAAAAACATTGGTGGCCCGGTGACGTACCTGCACCGGCTTTCCGTCGGGGCCAATGTTCTCGCCAACCTCGGTGCACGCCACGTAGGCCATGTCTTCTCCGACATGAACACTAACACCTTCTGGACGAATGCTTCCACCAATCTTCATGTCTGTTACTTGTTTAAAGTCCGCCCCTACGGCCTCCCATCCGACTAGTTTGCCGCCAAAAGGACCCATGTAGGTAATGGAATCTGAATGGGACCAAACGTTCGAAATAGGGCCAAAATCTCCTTCAAACATGGCGTTTAGGCTTGAGTAGAGGGCATTGTTTGCGGTTAGAACGTCTTTTGTATTCATGGTTTCAGCGGGTTGAGGGGTGCACGCTAGGAGCATTAAGCTACATGCAATGGAGGAAAAGCGATTCACGGAGTTAAGGTTTTTTGATGCGAATGTCCGTAGTTGCAAGACCAACGATTTTGCCATCCTTTTCAATGGGAACGGAGTACGTCTGCATCCAAATTTCGCCTCCGCCAGCGTCAAAATAGGGGTCGCTCCAAAGAGCAGTTCCTTGGGCGAGTGGCAGAGTTAGCCATGACTGACTATTAATATTGTACGCAGGGTCCATTAAGTTTGCGTAGTCCAGTTTTTTGCGTTTTGCTCGATACCAATAAGCGCAGCTGGTTGCTTGCCCGTTGGTGTCCAATTCGACTACAGCGCATCCGTAAAATTTATTGCCTTCCACCGCCAAGTAATCCAGAATATTAGAGGAAATTTGGGCAGAGTCCAAAGGCCAAATAGTACTTAAATTGACGACAAAGGCCTCAAGCTCAGTTTGCACTGCTGCTTTCTCTGCTTCAGATGTATAGGCAATTTTTTGGCAAGACAAAATGGAGAAGATTGCCAGTCCGAAAGTTAAAAGTCTAGTATGAAATCGCATGTTCGAGAAGGGACATTCATTTGAGATAGGGAATTTAGTGCATTCCAGGGCATAACGATCAGTCTGTGCGCCAAAATCTTTACTCGATCTTTCATGAAGATCTACAAACTAATTGTTAGCATGCCAGTATTTTTGGGCACTCCTTGGCCCCGTAGTTCAACGGATAGAATATGGTGTTCCTCTAGAGTTCGTAAATTATTGAACTCATCTGGTTGAAATTCAATAACATGAGTTACAAAAGAGTTCCAACTGTGCAGTGAACTGTGCAGTTAAAAGGCTTTTATCATGTCAAAGTTGTATAGCTATTTTTGGTAATGCTATAAACGTAAAGAGCTATCTTTCATCCAATGGAACTAAAATGAAAATGAGGCCTTTATTTATCTGTTTTTTAGCCCTGTGTCAGGCTGCTATTGCACAGAATAATAGCAATGTATGGGTCTTTGGTCGAGGTAATGTGCTAAATTTCAATACCACACCTCCAACAGCATCAACTACTTCCTGGTCTTCTATCCTACCACCAAGTCACTATGCAATTAATCAAGAAGTAAATGGTTCAAATACTTGGTGCGACAGAAACGGAAATTTACAATTTTACTTCCTCAATGGGAAATACTACAATGCACAGGGTATTCTACTTCCTGGTGGTTCCATGACAAATTATATTCATTCCGCATTCGGAAGTGGAGGAATTCGATTACCGATAAAATCATCGTACTTCTGCAAGTCATTTCGAAGTGACACAATTTTTCATGTTTATGAATACAATCAAGGGTACAATAATACCTCTATAGATGCAGCGGGTAGATTTGTGCGCGTTAATGCGATTGTAAGTAATGGAAACAATTACTCGGTTACTACAATAGGGGACTGGACGGGGAATAATGGCGGTGGCACTTTTGACAATTTGTATTTATTAGCAGATCCAATTTCTCAAGAAAATTATCTATTTATATCGGAGCATATCCAAGGGACCAGGCCAGATGTTAAAATGCTACGTGTTTCAACGCTCGGTAATGGCCTGAGAGAAATATATAATACGTGGCTTTATCAACAATTTAATACGGCCCTAGATTTTAAGATTCCTAATCGAAACCTAATCCATTACAGTCCACTTTTTAATAAGCTATATGTAGCAAAAAGGCATGGGACGTCCACAAATTTTCGCAGGTCGCGATATATTCACTCATATTCCTATGGTGGTTTTGGCAATTTTATAGAGGATACTATAGCATTTCCAATTGTAAGTCCGTACACCAAAGATTTTGATACCACGATGACTATCGGGTGTGGATTCTTCTCGAACGATGGGAAGTACCTGTTTTTAAAGGCCGACACTAGTTTTTACCCAAATGATTGGGCGCATATCTTCCGCTATGATTTAACAAGTAAGGATAGTGTGGATTTTGTAAGTAATGCAACAGTAATTCCTCTGGATACTGCATTAAAGCATAAAGAGCTCAATGATTTACAGTTGGGCCCAGATGGAAACTTGTATTTCACATACGGAGGTCAAAGTCCGGATTGGAATGATGCAGGAAAACGATATGTAGGAAGAATCGTAAATCCTACTAGTTCCGATACTTCGCAAATGTATTCTGAGTTAAAGTTTGTCACCTATTCACCGTATTCGGCTTTTCACTCATTCCCAACATTTTCGACGGACCAGTCCATGCCTCCTCCGTTCACTTTGCTAAGTGATTGTTCGGATTCTGTGAGTTTTAATTTTAGTTACAAGAACATTCCGGATAGCGTTTGGTGGAATTTTGGAGACACCACGCTTGGTTCTCTCAACCATTCCATTGATAAAGAGCCAGTGGTGCATTATCCATCATTTGGGAAACGATATGTTACGGTTCAGATATGGTTACGTGGAGACTTAATAAATGAGATAGGTGACACGATTGACGTACAACCTTCGCCACACGTCACCCTTCGGAACGACACCTTACTTTGCAGTGGTGAAAGCGTTTTATTGGATGCACGCCAGGGTTTTCATGCAGATTATTTGTGGAGCACGGGAAGTTCAGATTCGACACTGACGGTCTCTGAATCGGGGACCTATTGGGTTGAGGTGCAAAACTTCTGTGGTATAGCACGGGATACCTTCAATTTAGGTGTGATAGACCCGCCAATGCCAACGCTAAGTGATACCATTCTATGTGATGAATGGATTTATGTGATGCGCGTATATGCGGATTCGGCGGATTACCTCTGGAGCACGGGAGATACAAGTCCTGCAATTGTACCGAAATCAAGTTCAAACTACTGGGTTAAGATTTCTAACCCATGTGGAGAAATTGTGGATGAGGCAGACATTGAAGTCCGCAGATGTATGTGCAATGTCTGGATCCCAAGTGCATTTACTCCCAATGGGGATGGGGTCAATGAAACCTTTGAAATAAAGGTGGAATGCAGGGATTTTAATTTCACTTTAGACATTTTTAATCGCTGGGGTGAGCATATTTACCAGCAAACGGACCTTGATAAACCTTGGGATGGTAGATACAAGGGCAAAGCCTTGCCAAATGGCGTCTACACGTACCGAATCCAATATTGGGGACGCGACGAGCATGGACTTAGATGGAAGGAAGAATCGGGTACGATTAATCTACTTCAGTAACACTGCGTTTTTCGGATTAATTGGTACAACAGTAGAGTATCCTACAACCCCACGGTTCCAATTGGAAATCTCGTCAAAACGAGCTACGAAATGTCTAGGAGGGTTCAGCTTGTCACAATCTTCCTCAAATACTTCAGGAGGTCCTTTCAACTGTGCAGTAACTATGCAGTGATTTGTGAAAATCACCCCCATTTGGGCAGTTTCAGGGGTGGATCGGAGGTGGAACTAGTTTTCTTTGACTGGATGTCATACAGGTTGAAAGTCGTGTATAACCATCACGTAATCAATGGTCTAAATATGTTTCCTACGCGGATTTCATAACCCTTGGCTTAAGGTTACTTTTGCACTCCTTGGCCCCGTAGTTCAACGGATAGAATAAGCGTTTCCTAAACGTTTGATCCAGGTTCGATTCCTGGCGGGGCTACTAAATTCTGATTATCAACGGGTTAGGTTGCTAATGGAGGTTGTACTGTTGCTGTGATTTTGCTCCGCCGGAGCAAAAGTTGGAGCAAACGTTGAGCGGTCCCCGGGTAAGAAAGTGACTAATGCACTTTTCTTGGGGGGCTGTGTTCTAGTTTGTGACGGCTGGCTGGAGAGATGGATTGAGTCTACAAGGTTATTGTGTATTCCCACCGTAAATCGAAAACAATGAAAAGGATAATTTTCGATTTATTGATTTACTTTTGGTTGAATACGTCGATCATCCTAGTCTGAAGTTGAGTAGTGAAAATCGGTAGTCCAGTCCGATGACCAATTTGAAATTGATTTGTAAATTTTGAAGATATGGCCTCATGTAAAAATTGTAATTACCCCTATATCACTAGAGAGAGGTGTCCAAATTGTGGGGATCAAGATCCTACGGGTAGGAAAGCTACTTTGAAATTTTACATATTGCTTGCCTGCTTGGGCTTTGCATTTTGGATTTTTTTGAACTCATTCTAATTGTGGACTTAACTTACATTGGAGAGGTTTCGGCCCAGTAATGGATTATACCCTTCAACTAGTGTTATTGTTTATTTTATAACACTTGCTTAGACACAGATATCTTGACTCAGGAGGTGACCTTGTGGCACACCTTGTTTTTTCTTTTACACACGAACAATACCTTCAACTTCGCCAAATGTGTTTGAGCTTGTCTCAATCATTATTGAATCTACCTAAAAGGTGTTTAACCTTCTGAATAGTCCTCGTAGATGATGAGGTCAATTACGACTTGTCATTTTGTTTCATTTAGTTTAGTCTAGATTTCACGAGTATAGTGTTCGCGCGCATTTTTAGGTAGTACAAATGAAATTTAGTTAAAGCAAAAGTCAGCGCAAACTGTACTGAATTGCCCTCTTTTTGACCTCTATTGAAAATGGAACTGACTGAAAAACAGTAGTTAATAGGTGAGTATTTAGAATAAGCGTTTCCTAAACGCTTGATTCGGGTTCGATTCCTGGCGGGGCTACAACTCGAAAGAGTTTTTACAGCTGGCGCTCCGCGATGCTGCAAAAACTCTTTCTCGTTTTAGGGTGGTACAGCTGGCGCGCTGTAGTGCCAACCTGCGCCAGTCGGGTTCATGGAAAACGACTTGGTGGGCGTTACCTTCGGAAGCACATGGACGCACAAGACTACCACTCCAAGGCCCTGCAGTACTTCGACAATCCACGGAAGGACATTCTTCCTTTGATGCCTAAAGGGGCTAAAAAGGTCCTGGAAATCGGTTGTGGAACTGGGGTTTCCCTAGCACATTTAAAGGAACTGGGGTTGGCTCTAGAAGTCCATGGCATGGAGTGGGTTAAGCTCGAAGAAGCCCATCCGGGGGTGGATCAGTGGTTTTGGGGCGATGCGGTTAGCGCAGTTGAGGGCCTGGAAGACGGTGCCTATGATGCCATTTTGTGTTTGGATTTTTTGGAGCACTTGGCGGATCCATGGTCCTTTTTGAAGGTGGTAAAGTCCAAGCTTTCACCTTCGGGTTGTCTCATCGCAAGCCTGCCAAATTTGCGACGCGTAAAGGTGCTTTGGAACCTAGCCGTTAGAGGTCGATTTGACTATTCAGATGAGGGCATCATGGACCGTACGCATTTGCGTTTTTTCACACGGAAATCGGCTTTGGAATTGATGAATTCGGGCGGATTTGAGGTGGATGAATGGAAGTTTTCTCCTTTTGATGCAGGGAGTAAGGGCCACATTCTGAATTCGCTGACATTGGGTCTATTTCGCGACTTTTTTACGATTCAGTATTTGATTCGGTCCACGAAGAGGTAGGTAGTATCAACTGCCTCAAACTGTCGCTACATTTAGGATAAATCCCTAGCCATGAAGAAGTTCTTGTACTCAATTTGCGGTGTGCTTTTGGCAGCCGCGCTGCCTTGGAAGGCCCAGGCGCAATCGGCCATTTATTTCGATGGTTCCAAC
>JAYQOY010000045.1:0-13927 GCA_038145075.1 Schleiferiaceae bacterium
TGCTGGCGCTGGTTCCCTACTGGGCGACGTGGCCCTTCGAGACCTTGGTGATCCAAAAACGCCCCTGCGCGCATGTGGAGGATGTTTTGCCGGAGGAGGCCAAGAGTTGGGCGGAGGCCCTGGGCGTGGTGACGCGGGCCTACGATGGGGTATTTGGGGTTTCGTTCCCGTATTCGGCCGGTTTTCACCAAGCGCCGCACGATGGAAAAGGCCATCCCGAATGGAACCTGCACTGGCATGCCTACCCGCCCCTACTGCGCAGTGCGACCGTGAAGAAATTTTTGGTGGGTTACGAGCTGCTGGCGGAGGCCCAGCGCGATTTGACCCCCGAGCAAGCTGCCGAACGCCTGCGTGCCTGCATTTCATAGAGGTATCTATTCATAATCGTACCCGATGCTCCTATGAAAGGTTTATGTCTTACTTTTCCCAATGTATTTACCTACCCCCATGAAACCCCTTTTCAGCCTTCTCGTCTTCACCTTCACCTTTAGTGCTTTAGCCCAAGTGGAAGGGCCTGATGATCCTGATGAGGCTTCGACATTTTCCTTTGCAACGGTGGAACAACGGCCCATTTGGCCTGGGTGTGAGACCCTGACTTCCGAGGAAGCGCGCTTTGAATGTTTCAATTACGGCATGATGAATTTCCTTCGGAACAATTTCAATGTGCCCACCGCGAAGAACAAAAAAGAGGAGAAGGCCCGCACGGGTAAGGTTTATGTTGATTTTGTGATTGAAAAAGACGGCAGCGTGAGCAACGTGAAGATTGTACGCAGCGTGCATCCCGAGGTGGACGCGGAAGCGATCCGAATGGTCAAGAGCATCCCGACCATGCATGCGCCTGCCATGTTAAGCGGCAAACCTGTTCGTCTTCGCTACACTCTGCCTATTAACGTGCAATACTGATGAAGCGTTTCCTTCTCGCTCTGGTGCTAGGTGCTAGTACGGTCCTTTCGGCCCAAACGTCTGAAGGCTTTACCAGCGGCCCTGTATTTGCGGGCTGCGATACCACGGGGGGTTCGGAGGCCGCCATTTCCTGCATGCATCAAGCTATCGTTCGACATATCGGCCAAAACTTTACCATCCCAAAGGTTGAGCGCGACGCCCTTCATGCCAAAACGGCTGCTTGGAAAGCCTTACCCCGCGGGGAACGGAAAAACACGCCCGAGCCAGAATTAAGTGGCCGCATATACATCACGTTTTACGTGGAAATAGACGGAAGTTTAGGCGAGGTTGAGGTGTCTAAAGTCACTGGGGAACTGATGAAGGAAACCCAGGAGGCAGGGATCGAGGTCGTAAAGTCCCTACCCCCGTTCCAGCGCCCAGCCTATGAAGCCGGAAAACCTGTACGTCAACAGTATACAATTCCGATTTCTGTGCAGGTGATGTAAGGGTGCGTAAGGTTGTACGAGCGATTCACCGCTGCAGATGCACAGCCGTAGCGGCTTCGGGTTCTGGGCTGGTATCTGCGTTCCCACAACGGGCGCGAACAAAGTAAACCCCCGCCGGCGCTGGACGGCCGTTAACCGTCCCGTCCCAGGTGGCGTCCACCGTTTGGCCGTAGAAAACGCGTTGGCCATTTCGGGTAAAGACTTCCCATTCGGCCCAATCTGCAAAGGACATTTTAGGCGCGTACCTATCGTTCACGCCATCACCGTTTGGGGTGAAAATGGTCGGAAGCTCTAGCGTCGCTTCATCAGGCGCAGGGGGCACCGGCGTATACTGCTCGCCGAAAATGTTGTCGAAGTAGATAATCTCGGTTTGGCTTCGGCTCCGAAAATCTGGGAAGAAGACCAGCTGGTCGTAGGTCAAACCAAAGTGGTCCGAAAAATCAAATTCCAACTGCTCCCACTCGTTAATTTTCGTATTGGCTACCTTGATTTCACCCAAGGACCAATTGTCAAAGCGCACCAATTTCACGCCCACATCGCTGATGGTGTTTTTGTACACCATGACCCGAATGATCTTATTGCTATTGTCAATCGTGAAGGTGCCCACCCCCGCTCCATGCTGGGTCTCGCAGCCCGCAAAAGGCGCCCCCTGTGGAAGCGCCGTAAACTTGGCCACGGTTGGGCTAGGGTTGTACCCGTTGGGGTCGGGGGCGGGATTCGCCACAAACTCCAAGGGTGGATTGCTCCCGTCTTCAAACACTTTCCAAAACCACGCCTGCCCTATCCCATTGGGCTCAAAGTCAATAGGACCGTTCTGCGCCACCAAAGGACACGCAGCAAGCAAAAGAGGATAAAGAAAGAGCTTCTTCATGGGGGTTGTGGCCAAGTCCCAGGCACAAGGGTACATGCATGGACGACTTATGGTTAAAGGTACCACAATAAAAATGGAACGTGGGTTTTTCTTTTCTACTCGTTGTGAGGGACTTATAGTCACTTAAACCGAATCAAACCCGCTCATTTTATACTACCTTTCTTGGAAGCAACCTAAACGCTACCCCATGAAAACCCTGAAGCTCGTCCTTTGCTTGGCCCTTTTTGCCTGGATGTCTCCGTCTGCTTTTGCCCAAACCTCCGGCGGCCCCGACGCCTACGGCTACACCTGGAAAAACAGCAGCCACACTAGCAATCCCCCTACCTACAGTTGGGTAGACATCACTACGCGCGGCGACCAAGTCACCGGACTGGCTGACGACAACGTCGTGGGCCCCTTCCCGCTTCCTCAGGGCTTTCAGTACTACTGGTATCCGGTGTCCCAAATTTGGATCGGCAGCAATGGCTACATCAGTTTCAATGGGGTGAATATGGCTTCCCCCTTTCCCAGCACCGTGCCCTCCCCTGCAGGCGGCAACGACTGGCTCGCACCGCACATGGCAGACCTGAATTTTTCAGGCAGCAACAACCCTGCGCAGTGCTATTTCTTCGCCAACCAAGACTCCTTGGTGGTGAGCTTCATCAACGTGCCGTACTGGAGTGTATCGGCACCCGGCTACAGCGGCAGCAACTCCTTCCAGATTGTTTGGACCAAAGCCGATAAGCACATCCAATTCAACTACCAGAGCTTATCCTCTGCGGGTGCAACCTCCCAGGACTGCGTAACCGGAATTGAAAACGTCACCGGCGCCCTCGGCCTGCAGAACTACATTGACGTAGTGCCCTCCAACAGCTTTGCCATCAAGTACTACTACCCCTCTGTGGTGACTTATGCGGTGACGGACGGCGGCATCAACTGGAACAACAACGACCGAAATGGCGGCTACTTCATCCCCGTCAACAGCATGCAAAGCTTCCAGGCGAACATCAAAAACTTTGGCAACCAATCGCTTTCCGCGTTTACCGCCACGGACACGATTTATTCGGTGCTGACGCCTATCGTAAACGGTTCGGTCGCCGTGCCTGCCTTGCAACCCGGCGAGGATACCACCTTGACCTTCTCCAATACTTTCATGGCGCAGTTCCCGGCCATCTTTAAACTCAGCTCTCGGGTATCCGGAATCACCGGGGACATGGTCGCGGCCAACAACCGAAAATCACAAAAAATCGTCGCCGTCAACACGACCCAAACCCAGTACACCCTCGACTACAGCGACGGTGTGCCCGACGGAACCGGCCTCAGCTGGAACGGCGGAGGCGGTGGAATTGGTGTCTACATCGAACCTCCCATCTTCCCGGCCCAAATCAACGGCTGCCAATTCCTCGTCACGGCGCAACCCACCACACCAGTCGACTGCTATGTCATGCTCTACGACGACAACGGTCCCAACGGCACCCACGGCACCTTGCTGGACTCCGTCGTGGTGTCTGCCAGCAACGTCTTTGTCGGTTCCTACACGACCGTCATGTTCCCCAACGCTCCCTTCTACAAGACGTCGGGCGGCTACTATTTGGTCTGGTACATGGGCGGATCTGGTATTTCCCTAGGACGTGATTTGACCCCTCCCACATCTCAGCAAGCATATGAAGTTTTGGGGAATGCTTGGGCGCATTACCGCGATATGTATACGGAGGACTTCTGCATGGGCCTTTTGGTATCCAATGCGCCTTTCCCTGCGGCGAATTTCTCGATGGATACGACCCAAATGCCCACCATCGCCTTCACCGACCTCAGCACCAATTCCCCCACCACGTGGCATTGGGACTTTGGCTTCAACAACGACACCTCGGTGGTCCAAAACCCCAGCTACACCTACACGCAAAACGGCACCTACACCGTCTGCCTCGCCGTCACCAACTCCTTGGGCAGCGACACCGTGTGCAAGACTGTCACGATCCGAGGCATCGGCATAGATGAATCAGCTGAACTCGCCTGGGCCTTGTACCCCAACCCCACGTCCGGCGCGCTTTACTTAAGGCTGCCTTCGGATGTCGATGTTAAATCCGTCATGCTCCGCGTCACCAATATGCTAGGCCAGGAACTGCCTTTGCGCTGGTCGGTGGACGGCTCCTCACTCCGAACCGAACTCCCCTCCGCCAGCGGTCTCTATCTGGTCGAACTCCTTGATCGCTCCAGCGGCGAAAGCCTTGGCGTGAAGCGGGTGGTGGTGCGGTGAGGGTATGGGGCAGTACCTTTGCCCCATGATGCCTCCCCCCTTCCAGGATTTGAAAAGCCAAACGCGCCTCGTCACCCCGCGCCGCATCGGCACAACCGCCTTGCGCATCGCCATTGCGGGAGTGATTGCCTACATCTTGAGCTCGCAATCGCCTTGGGTCATGACCCTTTGGTACCTCTATGCCGGCTTTAACGTGTTGGTCTTGGTGGGATTTTGGGCCTTCAGCCGATTCCTGCGCAAAAAACTAGGCGCTTTGGGCCAGCAGTTTGGGCAGGTTCAACAGGACGAAGACCTCGGAGAGGCCGAAGTCATCGAAGACGCCCAAATCGAAGACTAACCCTACTTGCTCGCTCGGCGGTACACCGTCACGTCGAGGCCATCCTGCGCCGTGATGTGGAGGTGGCTAAACCACTGCTTCACAAAGAAGAGGTCCGTCAAGGACACCAAGCCCGACTCCCCTAGGTATTCCAGCGAGGAACCGTCTAGAATGACGAGGTGCTGCCCGTCGCCCTGCTGAACGAAGTCGACGTGTTCGACGGAGGCAAACTTGGGCGAGAAGTCTAGGTTTTGGAGGCCACGGCGGTCGACGGTGACCCCCTGTTCGTCCATTCGGAGCGTTAAGGTGTCGCCCGCATCGGAACTCCACAGGAGATTCACTAAGCCAGGGCCTTCCCATTCAATCACGAGCTGATGCGCATCCGCGATGGGGTAGCTGTCCCCATCCGCTACGGCTTCAGACCAGGCTTCCGCCGTGAACAGATCCGAGGTCACCCACTGATTCAAGCGATAGCCGGCGGGGGTGGCTTTGAGTTCAAGATCGCGCGCCAAAGTCATGGCCGAACGCCATGCCTCCGTGGGCACCTGCTGCCCGTACTCCCAGTTGCTCATCCAGCCGATAAACAAGGGCGAAGGGCCCGAACCGGCCAGGCCTTTCTGGTGGAAGGTGACTCCGGCATAGTTGTCGCGACCGGCATCCAGCCACAGCAAGGAAGGCTTGGCATCGTCCGGCGTAAAGGTTACCCCGTCAAAGTCCCCCACGAAGTACTGGGTGCCGCTTCCGCCCGCGGGATGGCCCGGGTTGATGCTCACAAAGAGCACCCATTTTTGGGAACCATCGCTTGCCGTGAAGGGGATGAGGTCGGGGCATTCCCAAACGCCCCCATGCGCACCGACGCCCTCTCCAAACGAACTCGCATACGTCCAGTCGATCAAATTGGGGCTGCTGTAAAAGCGTATGTGCTGCCCCACCGCCAAGGCCATGATCCACTGACCCGAGGCCTCGTACCAAGACACTTTGGGGTCGCGGAAATCCTGTTCACCCGGATTGGAGAGCACCGGATTGTTGGCGTATTTGGTGAAGGTGTAGCCCCCGTCCAAGCTGTAGGCGATTCCTTGCGTTTGGTGGTTGTCGCTAGGGCGGTGGTAGGTGTAGATAGCCACGACGGCCGGAGTTTCGGCCGAACCCAAGCCCGACGTATTGTTCACGTCCACCACGGCAGAACCCGAAAAGATGTAGCCCAAGTCGTCAGGCGCCAAAGCCACGGGATGGTGCTCCCAGTGGATGAGGTCCTTGGTGGTGGCATGCCCCCAGTGCATGGGCCCCCACACCGTGGAGTCCGGGTAGTACTGGTAGTAGAGGTGATAGGTGTCGACGCCGTCGAAGAAGAGGCCGTTCGGGTCGTTCATCCAATGCGCCTGAGGCGTAAAGTGCAAAGCGGGACGGTAAAGGGCGTCGCTGGCCACATCGGCCACAGGCCGAGTAGGCGCACAGGCCTGCATCAGCAAGCCGGTCGCCCCGGCCCAAAGACTAGCGCGGTAATTCATAGGAGGATGAGTGGCTAAAAAGTCATGAAGAAGGTCCAGAGGCACTACAGGGGTAGCGCCTTGCGAACCGGAAACCCGGCACGCCGCAGCCGAGGCCCAACGCAAGGTATCGGCGATGGATAGGCCTTGGGCCTGGGCATATAGGTAGCCCGCTAGGAAGGCGTCCCCGCTGCCCACCGTATCGACCACGTCCACGGGGAAGATGGGGTGGTGCCAGACGTTACCACCTGCAATCAAATAGGCCCCCTTGGCGCCGTCGGTGACCAGGATATGTTCGGCCTGCGGGAAGTGCTCGGCAAATAGTGCAAGGTCTTCGCACCCCTCCTGTGGGGCACTGAGCTCACGGAAATTCAGCCATTCGTGCAGCTCGTCGCGGTTGAGCTTGATCACCTCCACCTGCTGCATCAGCGGCTCAATCACCTTCCAGTCCACATAGGGCGCCCGAAGGTTGATGTCCATCACGCGGCGCGGCACGACCTTCAGATAGTCCTGAAGGGCCGAACGCGATTCTACATTCCGCAACGCCAAGGAGCCAAAGACCAAAACCTCTGCCTGCCCAGCCAACGCTGCATCAAAGGGGATGCCGTCCCAAGCGGCCGGCGCACAGATGTCATACGAAGGACTGCCTTTGGCATCCAAGGTTACATCGACCCAGCCGGTCCGCCAGCTCGGATGCTGGGCGAGGCCCGTCAAGGGAAAGCCTCGTTCGGTTAAAAAGGCCCGCAGCGTCTCTGCGTGGGCATCCGGGCCCAAAGCGGAAGCGATGTGCGTGGACTGCCCCCACTGGTGCAGGTGCAAGGCCACATTGAGGGGGGCGCCTCCCACGACGGGACCGCTAGGCAGGCCGTCGAAGAGAACTTCCCCAAAGCAAAGAAATGCGCTCATTTATGCAGTTCGTGGTGGAGTTCTTCCAGGGATTTTCCTTTGGTTTCTGGCATTATCCAATGCGTAAAGGCCAGCTGCAAGACCATGCAGGCCGCGAAGAAGGCGAAGATGGGCCAGCCTTCAGGAAAGACCTCCATGACCACAGGGCCCAGCAGGGTAATCATAGCCGCGAAGACCCAGTGCGTCCCGGTGCCCCAGGATTGGCCAGCGCCGCGCACAGAGTTCGGGAAGATTTCGGAAATGAAGACCCAGATGACCGCCCCTTGGCCCATGGCATGGGAAGCAATGAACATCAGGATGAAGGTCAGCGTAAACATGGGGGCTGCCTCACTGTAAAAGGCGTAGGCGACCATGCAGAGCGAGACGATGTAGCCGATGGAGCCGATGTACATCAGTTGCTTTCGGCCCAAGCGGTCAATGAAGTAGAGGCCGACAAAGGTGAAGAGCAGATTGATGCCGCCCAGGGAGACGCTCGAAAGCAAGGATTGGCTGCTGGCAAAACCGGCATTTTCCAGGATGGATGGTGCGTAGTACAGGATGAAGTTGATGCCGGACAATTGGTTGAACATCGCCAGTAAGAAGGCCAACAGAAGGGGGAAGCGGAAGTCGCGCGAGAACAAGGGAACGCGGGGCTTGGAAGCGGTTTCCGCGGCGTCGGCTTGTATGGCCTTGAGGGTTGCTGCGGCTTCGGCCTCACTGTCAAAGAGTTCGTTCAGCACCTTTTGGGCCGCGGCACTATCGCCTTTCTTGACGGCGAGCCAGCGGGGGCTTTCGGGCACTGTGAGGACCATGAAGGTGTAAACGATGGCGGGAATGGCCTCCACCCCGAGCATCAAACGCCAATCCCAATCGCCTCCCACGCCGCTGAGGAGGAAGTTGGAGAAGAAGGCAATGAGGATGCCGAAAACAATGTTAAACTGGTAGAGGGCGACTAATCGGCCGCGGGACGCTGCGCTGGAAATCTCCGAAATGTAGGCGGGCGCTGCCACCGAAGAGGCTCCCACCCCTACCCCGCCAATGAAGCGGAAGAAGGAGAACGAGTAGGGATCCCAGGCCAGCATGGAGCCAATCGCAGAGACCGAGTACAGGACGCCAATCCAGACGAGGGTGGGCTTTCGGCCTAAGATGTCCGTCGGTTTGCCGCCAAAGAGCGAGCCTAAAACCGTGCCCCAGAGGGCCATGGACATGATGAAGGTGCCGTGGAACCAGGCGGAGGTGTTCCAGAGTTCGCGGATGGGCTCGTTGGCGCCGGAGATGACTACGGTGTCAAATCCAAAGAGGAAGCCCGCGACCGCGACCACCCAGGACCATTTTTGAACATTGCGCATAGGATAGCCGTGTTTTTGTGTTTAGGAAGCGGAAATCTACAAAGAGCCTTTGGACAATTTTAGTACCTTCCATGCTATAAATCCCTAAGGTTATGAACACTCAGACGCTCGAACGCATCCTTCTCGGCTTTGGTGCCATCGTTTTGCTCGGCTTTGCGGCCTCCTACTTTGTAGAAGCGCTGCATTCTTATCATAACGGCCTCCGAATTGCTGCCATCGCAGGCGTTGCGCTCTATGCCGTCTACAGTTTCATGGTCCAATCCAAGGACCAAAAGGAGATTTACTCCGCCGAAAAAGAAGCCGAAAAATTTGAGAGCCAAGCGCGCAAGGAGCGCCGCCGCGGCGACGAATTGCAAGAAGCCAACCTGACGCTTCAAGCAGACTTGAGCACGGCGAATAAAGAAATCGAAGCTTTGCGCTCGAAGGTGGCAGACCTAGAGGCGCAGCTCGCCGACAAGGACTAAAAAGATGGGGGCGCTTACCCCCTCCCTCTTCAAAGTTCCTTACAGAATCCCTCTTACTTGAGATACAACGGATACAAGCGATTGTACGCATACCGCTTGATCGACTCCCCCTTCGCAGGCTTCCAAGCGCCGCTCTGAAGGGGCAGCTCATCGTAGCCGTATTCGGCCAACACATGGCCAAAGTGCTGGGTCACCAAGTTGGCCTCTAGGGGCGTAATCTCCTCCTTCCAACGGTCCAAATGCGCCGCAGAAATCGCCTTGAAATTCCCATAGGCGCTGTTGCCACCCCAAGGATCGCCCAACAGCGTGGGCTTCAACAAGCTTTCATCAAAGGAAATCCCCAAGAAGCTCGCCAATTTGCGCATTTCGCCTTCGGGATCCTGAGCGAGGTCTTCGTAACGAACCACCTGGTACTTAGGAATCAACGCTTTATTGGTTTTCAGCCAGTAATACCCGGATTCCAGCGACTTGTACACCTTGTTGATGAGCGGATAGCCCTGGTCTTTGGCTTTGAATTTTCGAAGCGCCACCATGTTGGCATAGGGGTTCCGAACGATGTGGATGAACTGCGCCTTGGGAAAGGTCTGGGCCAGCTCCAACGCCGACTCCAAATGCTCCACACTCTTTTCCACCGCCCGCTTTCCCTGGGCCGAATCCAATCCCTCCACCACTTGGGGCAGCAACTGCTTCAAAATGGTCAAGGCTTGGATAGGATCGTCGGCATCGTCCATTTCGCCCACAAAGGCGCGCACCGCGTCCATGTCGAGTCGGTCGCCCAGCACCACGTCGGCCTGGCGATCCGTAGACCGAGCATAGGACTCCAAAATCTCCACAAGACCGTCCAGGAAATTGGCGTCCTCCACGGGCGCTTGCTTTCGGTACGAGTAGGTGATCCACCGCCCGAGCAAGGCCATAAAATGCGTTTCAAAGGGGATGACAAAGAGTTCGGGGTGCCCATCCAGCAGGGAGCGCAGCAAGCTGGTACCAGACTTGTGGCTGCCGAGGATGAAAATGGGTGCGTGCGGCATAGGGGCTAAAATAGGGTCAGGCCTCCAAGGGCATTTCATAAATGAGCAAGCGGTCGTATAGAGCGAGGGCGCGATTTGTATAGGATTCTATCCCATTTCAGCCATGCCTCAGTTCGAATCCAAGATGCCAATCAAAAAAACCGCCCCGACGCTTGTGCGAAGAGGCGGTCTTGCCGGAGAGATGCATCGCACCTCTGATCTGTAGCCCCGGCAGGAATCGAACCTGCATCTTAGGCTCCGGAAACCCACATACTATCCATTGTACTACGGAGCCAAACCAGGTAGCAAAAGTAGTTCCTACCTTAGGAACATGAATCAGAAATCTACCCTCCTGCTTGCCGGATGTGTACTCAGCCTTTTGACCGCTTGTTCTTCGGAAGCGGAGAACCCAGCCTGCAGCATCGAGCACCCTGTGGATGAGGTGCACCGCGTTTTGGATGCCTGGCACCATGCCGCGAGTGTGGCCGACTCCAGCGCCTACTTTGGGGCCATGGCTTCCGACGAAAGCATCTTTATTGGAACCGACGAGACGGAACGTTGGACCACCCCTGAATTCAAAACCTGGAGCCGCCGCTACTTCCAGCGCGCCTCTGCATGGACCTTCGTCCCGGTCACAGGCGAACGCCACGTCCAGGCCCAAGGCGACGTGGCCTGGTTGGATGAAAAATTGGACTCCGAACACATGGGACGCTGCCGCGGGACGGGCATCTTGACCTTTGACCATGAGGCGAACTCGTGGAAAATTGCGCACTACACCTTGTCCTACGCGGTGCCCAATGAGGTGGCCGATTCGGTCATGCAGGTCATCGAACGCTGGAACGACTCCAAATAAGCCTTTGCCCGGTGAAGGATTAGGCTATCCGGCATCATTTTTGAATCTTTGCCGTCAAAGTATCCTACTATGCGCCAGACGCTTGCCCTCTCCCTGCTTGTTTGCACCGGCCTCCTGCTGGGTACAAGCTGCACGCACGAGCCTTTGAATCCCATCGATCCCAATCCTATCGATACGACGGGAACAGGGGGACGCGTTTGCGATCCGGATACCGTGTATTTCCAGCAAGATGTCTTACCATTGATCGTATCCAGCTGCGCCATGAGCGGCTGCCACGATGCCGCTTCGGCCCAAGATGGCGTGGTCCTTACCTCGTATACATCCATTATGAATACGGGCGATGTAAAGGCCGGCCAGCCCAACAACAGTGAATTGTACGAGGTTTTAGTGGAGAATGATCCGGATAAAATCATGCCTCCTCCTCCTGCGAGTTTGACGGCGGCCCAGATCCAACTCATCAAAACCTGGATTCAGCAAGGTGCGCAAAACAATTCCTGCGAGTCCGGCTGCGACACGACGGCCTACACATTTAGCGGCACCATTCAGCCCATGTTGCAGAATTTCTGCGTGGGCTGCCATGCGGGCACCTCGGCCTCTGCCTATGTGCAGTTGGATTCCCATGCCGGCGTAGTGGCTGCGCTGAGCAATAACCGTCTGATGGGGGCTGTCACGCACCAAACAGGTTACGCCGCCATGCCTCCAAGCGGAAACGGCTTGACGGATTGCCAGATTCGCCAGCTTGAGCTTTGGGTAGCTGCCGGCGCACCGAACAACTAAGGCTTCGCCTATATTCGTGCCCATGACAAACGCTTTGGGCCTTTTTCTGCTGCGCGCAGGCACTTCTTTTTTGATGATTCCACACGGTTGGGCGAAGTACGAACGCCTAACGCAAGCGCTGGAATCCGGCGAACCGGTCAAATTCATGGATTTCATGGGAATGGGCACCACCGTTTCCTTGGCCTTGACCATTTTTGGCGAGCTCATCGCCCCCGCCCTCATTTTGGTGGGCTTCAAGACGCGCTGGATGGCTGCGCCTGCCGCCTTTACCATGCTGGTGGCTGCCTTTGTTGCGCATGGGGCTGACCCGCTGGCCGAAAAAGAACATGCCCTGCTCTACGCCTTTGCTTTCTTGGCGGTTTTGCTACTAGGACCGGGCCGATGGAGCGTGGATTCCTGGTGGGCGGGGCGGAAGGTGTGATACCTACTTACTGGCCGAATACAATCGATCAAATGCGTCGGAAAACCAGAGCATTACAACGCCAAATCCAATTCCAATCACGAGCAGAATTTGGGCCATTCCTGGCTGAGCGGTAAAGGACAGCTTTAACAGAATTGTCGAAACCACAAAGCTGGAATTGCGAATGATCACGGGAAATTCATCCGTGTAAAGCAAAGAAAACAGCAGGATGCACACGTCACTCATGATGAGGAAGGTGTAGAAGGTATCAAAGAAGATTTGGTTTAGGTCAAGCGATAAGGCCGATATATGTCCGACTGAGGCCAATACCCACGTCGTTAAACTGTACAGGCCGAGGACAACAAAAACGCCTAACAATCCCACAGACAGGGACTCTTTCGCCCGAATAAATCCTTGAAGTTTGGGGCCAATGAGCTTCTCTTCCGCTTTTTCAACCTTTTTCGGCGCATACATACCGCTGATTCGGTAGAAGAGAAAGATGAGCCCAAACACTACAAATACCGTTAAGAGATCCCACATCAGCTCCAACTGCACCAATTGTGCAACCGAATACGATGAAAAATCAGAATGACTCAAATCTTTGAAAATGCTTCGAATGACGATTAATGTCATTATCTCATACTGCTTCCCGATGTATATGGTCGTCGATTGTCGGAGGTAGTAAATCAACAAGTAGGCCTCGTAAATCAATAAAATTGAGAAGGGGGTGTAAATAGCCTGAATAGGGTGCGATACCATGTTCCAATGGGCTAAAAAAGGTACCCAAGGTGCTGCTATGGTTAGCAGTAGATGCACGACAAAGAGGCCAATCGCCACATACAAGGTGGCTTTCCCCAATCGCTCTCTGAATTCGGCTGAAAAGTAGCTCTGAGCCCAAATCATCGGATGAATTTATTGGTTATCAATTAGTTAACCACTTAGTCATCCAAAAGTTTACAGCCCTACACGCGCATCACCTTTTCCAAGGCCTTGCCCTTAGCGAGCTCGTCCACCACTTTGTCTAGGTAACGCACCTGCTGTGTGAGCACATTGGTGATTTCCTCCACACGATACCCACAAATCACCCCTTTGATCAGCGAGGCATTGGGATGCAGGGTGGCGCCCGCAAAAAAGTCCTCAAACGTCGTCTTTGCCTCCCTGTGCACATCCAGAGCCACTTCGTCATAGCCGGTCAGCCAGGAGATAACGGCGCGGAGTTCGGCTTCCGTTCGGCCTTTTTTGACCACTTTGGTTACATACAACGGATAGATGGATGCAAACGTCATTTGCGCGATGCGCGCATCGTGGTGGGAGGTGTCGGTCATCGTACTTAATTCACCAAAGCGCGCAAGCTCACGTGCACTCCGGCTTCTTCAAGCACGAAGATATAGACCCCAGGAGCAAGCCCTTCGACGAGGACGGCTTCATTTTCCCAGCGCTGTAGAGGCATTCCTAGCACATTGTATAGCGTCACCGACAAGCCGGCGCGCACAGGTCCATGGAGCTGCAGACTCTGGTTCAAACCCGGATTGGGATAAATCGCCCATTCCTTTCCGCCAAACTCCGTCAAACCAATACCCGAAACGGTAAAGCAGGCCGATGTATCCGTGCAACCATTAGTGCCAGCAACTATACAGGCGTAGCTGCCATTAGCGGTGGCGCTAAACGTTTGGTTCGTTCCAACGGAACTACCTGTAGAACAATCGATCCAGGTATAGCTAGTGGCGGTAGAGTCATTCGCCATAAAATCATTCCCTGTGCGAGTCACACTCGTATCCGCTGATAAAATAGTCAAGTATAAAGTGTGCACCTCCAAACAGCCGCTGGTGCTTGCGGAGGTATCGGCATAGACCCCAGAAGCCGTATACGTGTTGCCCCCAGCCGTCGTGTAGGA
>JAYQOY010000046.1:0-13661 GCA_038145075.1 Schleiferiaceae bacterium
TTAACCTGCGCTGACTTCCTCGAGCAGATCGAGGTAGCCTTGGCGGTCTAGCTCAGCCACATGGCTCACGCCATTTTGCTTGCTTTGGGTGCCCAAGAAATAGCGGGCGTTTTCGCCTTCGCCTTCAATTCGGACCCGGAGCTCAAAATCCGCGTCACCATCTATGAACTGTGGGAAGTAGTACTTGAACATGTCACGTGCCGCCGTGAGCAAATTGGACTTGTACGGGACAAATACCACTTCGCCCCCCGTGCTGCCGCCAAGCTCGCTGTAAAGGATGACGTCCACATCGCTGTTGTAGTCAATGCGGTACCCCAACTGACCCTCGTCGGTGGTATCTATGCTGTAGGAACGATCGCCACGCTCAAATTCATGGTCGCTCTCCACATAGTAGAGATCTTCTGAAACTAAGAAGCTATCCGTCTCTGAACCGATGTACGGCATCCATTTGCTGTAATCCGGAAGGCGCAATTTATCCGGTACCAAGCGCAACTCATAAATCACGGTGTCCTTGCTGCGGTATTCTTCGAGAACTGCCGCAATGCCCATGGGGTGTGTCATAGGATTGAAGCCCGCAGTGTCGATCACGTACTTTTTACCCGGAAACTCCGCCTGGATGGCCTTTTGTTGCTTCTTGTTGGTAGCCGTCACCATTACCGTTGTTACGCGGCGTTCGTTGTTATCGCGAGAAATAAACTCAAGCTCGGCCGTAATCAGGAAGGGCGTGTACGCCACCTGATAAAGCCCCTCTTCCAATTGCAAGAAAGAAGGAGACATGGAACGCAGCCCCAAGGAGTCTTGGCCCAAAATATTATAGGGCAATTGGGCGAAGGCAGGGTCAATCTTTTGAGCCTGAGCAGCTGCACTGAATAGCATGGCCGCGGCGAGCAGGTAGTTTTTCATAAGCCAAGTATACCGAAATATTGTGCCATATTTGGTACAGCCATGCTTGAAATTTGCACTTTTTCATTGGAAGATGCCTTTACAGCCGTTGAGGCTGGTGCAGAGCGTCTTGAAGTGTGCAGAGACTACCGCGTGGGGGGTCTGACCCCACCGCCAGAGTGGATATTTGCCTTAAAGCACAGCGTCAACATTCCCTTAGTCGCCATGGTCCGGCCGCGAGCGGGGAACTTTACCTACAGCTCCGACGAATGGGCGCAGATGCAGACCAGCGGACTGGCCTTGCGCAAAGCCGGGGCACATGCTTTAGTTTTTGGCGGAATAACGGCCAAAGGACGCCTTGACATACCGCGCTGCAAGCAGTTCATACAAGCTGTGGGATTGCCCTGTGTGCTGCACCGCGCCTTTGATGAACTTTCGGACCCCAACCAAGGCCTCGAAGATGCAGTTAGCGCGGGTTTTAGCCGAATTCTAACAGGCTACGGATCCTTGGACCTGCGTGTACTTCACGAATTAAAAAAGCAGGCGGGCCAACGCATCGAAATCCTTCCTGGAGGCGGCATCCGCTCCAGCAATGCCGCGACCTACACAGAACTTGGCTTTCGCCAGTTGCATAGTTCGGCCATTTTGGACCGCGAACGCCTGGAATTAGAGCCCGACGAAGTCCGAGCACTACTGGGCGTCTTGCAGCGGACATAAAAAAGCCCGCACAAAGCGGGCTTTTTAAATCGCTTCAACGCTCTTACAACCGCGTGTAGCGTTGCGTCACAGCGACAGAGTCCTGCATATAGGTTTGCTCCATCGTGTTGTCATCAATGAGTTGGAAGGTCAAACTAGCACCCGTAAATCCTTCTAAACTGGAATGCATGCCTGTTTCCACAACAGCACCGCCTTCCCCAACTTCAAAGGTTCCGTAGCCAAAGTCGGCATGGCTCGATGTATCCGTGCTGTAGGTATGGTACCAAATGAAGTGGCCACCGCCAATCATCTTGACCTCTTGGAAATCGTGAATAGCATCGTTTTCAACTTCGCGTGCTTCAAGCGACCAAAGCCCATCGTACGGGGAGGTCATGGTAGAAAGCAATTTCCATTCTTCGTTCAAATCAACCGTGTCTTCATTCCAGATCAATCCTGTGATGGATTGAGAGAAGCCTGTTTCGCTTTCGGCCATGACTAAGCTGTAAGAAATATCCTTGACTGCCATACCGCCTTGATACATAGGCATTTCCGTCATGGTTCCATCTTCATTCCAACGGGCTTCGCCGCAGCCCATGTTGGCTACACCGTCGTTGTCTAATGCAGCAAACATGTACCGCCCGCCCGAGTAAATCTTCATTTCGAGCTGATTGTTTTCCATCACTTCACCGTTTTGGGTAGTAGTTGCGGAAGTTCGTTCATAGGCACCATCTGCCACAGACCATGCGACCTCTTCCGGGCTAGAACAGGCTGCTAATGCCACCACTAAGGAGGCTGCAAGAAAATTCTTCATTTCGTTTGGTTTTTAATGGTTCCCTTTTAAGGTAACCAAAAAAAAACGTATCACTTGTTGGAATTCAATTAATTACGAATCCAACAAGGCCCGCACGTCGACCAACTCAGGCTCAAAACCAGCGCGAGCGATAGCGTACTGAAACCCCGGGCGCAAGGCGAAAGCGCCCGTTCGACCCCGCTTGTCCAATGCGATGAAGCCAATTTGCGTGTCCTGTATGCCTGCTTGGCGGCGCTCAAAGAACTCGTAGATTTTTTGGACCGCTCGCTCACAAGCCTCCTGCGGGCTAAAACCGCGTTCCATTTCGGAAACCACGCGGTAGGATCCTACCACGCGAATGACTTCCTCGCCATGCCCTGTTGCTGTAGCCGCGCCAATGGCTCCGTCCACATAGAGGCCCGCACCAATGATGGGGCTGTCTCCTACCCGACCCCGCATTTTAAAGGCCATACCGCTCGTGGTGCAAATGCCCGCCAGACGGCCTTCCTGGTCCAAGGACAATTGCCCAATGGTGTCGTGGTTTTCAATATTCACGACAGGCTTGTAGTCCGATTTTTCGCGCCACTTCTCCCATTCCCGCTTGGAATCTGGGACCATCAAATCTTGGAGCGGAAAGCCCATTTCCTGGGCAAATTGACGCGCGCCTTCTCCTACGAGCATGACGTGCGGTGTCTTTTCCATCACGGCCCGAGCGAGCGAACTCACATGCACCACATTTTCCACCGCGGCCACCGAACCAATGTTTCCCAAGTGGTCCATGCAGCAGGAATCCAGGGTCACAAAGCCGTCGCGGTCAGGTCGCCCGCCCAAGCCTACAGAACGCTCCTTGGGATCCGCCTCACAGAGCTTCACCCCTGCTTCAGTGGCATCCAGAGCAGAACCACCCGCCGATAAGACCTTCATGGCTTCCGCCGTGGTTTCCAATCCAAAGCGCCACGTAGCGATAGACACGGGCTCCACCGGCTCGTACGTATTTGAGCGTGTCGCTGCGCGCAGTTTTGGAGGCAATAAGGCGGTCAGCGCTGCTCCACCGCTGACGAGCTTGAGAAAATCACTGCGCTTCATCTCCGGCGGCTTTTTCAAATTCATAAGGCGCATAGTTCCAACCCATGGCCTTCAGGCGCTGGGCATGGTAGTCCATGGCTTCACGAAAGGCGGCATCTTCGCCCGGGCGCTTGGCCCCAAGCCACAAGACTTCTGACAAGGCGGAAGCGCGTGGCTGAACCATGTGTTCGACGTGGCTGGAAGTTTCCATGTATTCGGTCCAGACATTGGCCTGGGCGCCCATAATGTAGCCGTGGTATTCGGCAGGGACACCTTCAACCGGATTAAACGCATAGACATCGGCCAGCGAATTAAATCCGCCAATGGCCACAGGCTCTTCCTTGGGGTTGAACTGGTAGTGGTCAAAATACAGGGGCTTACCCGGAGTCATCACCACGTTGTGCTCCATGGAGGCCGCTTGAATACCGCCGCTTACGCCGCGCCAAGACATAACTGCGGCGTTAGGCGCCAATCCGCCTTCCAGGATTTCGTCCCAACCAATGATGTTTCGACCATGCGCATTGAGGTAGCGTTCCATACGAGTGATGAAGTGCGACTGCAGTTCATGCTCATCTTTGAGGGAGTTCCGCTCCATTTCCAGCTGGCACTTGGAACAGGTCTCCCAGCGGGTCTTGGGGCATTCGTCGCCCCCAATGTGAATCAAGGCCGATGGAAAGATGTCCATAATTTCATCCAACACCCCTTCCAAGAAGGTGTAGACCTCCGGATTTCCGGCGCAGTAGACATCGTCAAACACCCCCCATCCGTGGGCGACCTCAAAGGGACCACCGGTGCAGGACAGCTCAGGGTACGCCGCCAAGGCGGCCAAAGAATGGCCGGGCATTTCAATTTCCGGAATAACGGTAATGCCGCGTTTCGCCGCATAGTCCACGATGTGGCGCGCCTCTTCCTGCGTGTAAAAGCCCCCGTGGCGGGTGCTGTCAAAGCGCTGCTCGCTGTAGGCACCGGTTTGCGACGCCGAACGCCACGCTCCCACCTCCGTCAGCTTGGGGTATTTCTTGATTTCAATCCGCCAGCCTTGGTCTTCGGTCAAATGCCAATGGAAGCGGTTGAACTTGTGCATGGCCAAGTTGTCGATGTACTTCTCGATAAATTCAATCGGCATGAAGTGGCGGCAAACGTCCAAATGCATACCACGGTAGGCATAGCGGGGCTGGTCTTCAATATGTACAGGTGCCATCTCAAATCCAAGTTTGAGGGCGCCCCCCTTTTCTACGGGCCAGTGCTCCACGGGGACAAGCTGCATCAGGGTCGCAAGCGAGCTGTAGCGTCCCGCATCGCTCTCCGTCCGAACTACAATGGAATCCGCATACACGTCCAGGCTGTATGCTCCCTCCGCGCCTTGGCCGCCATGAAAATCCTCCGGAGAAAAGCCCCCACGAAAAACAATGGGAAAGCCATCTTCCGCTTGAGGCCAGGCCTCCGTCAACGCAAAGTCAGCGGTAAGCAAATTCACAAAATGAACAGGTCGATCTATAATGGCCGCGGGTTGCCCCTCTTCCACTTCAATGAGGAGCGGTTGAGGAACTAAGCTAAACGGGCTAACGGATGGGGTGATGGGTGCCGACTGGCAAGCCACTAGGGCGGCTAAAGGGATGAAACCAAAGAACTTCTTCATGCGTACATAGGCTTTCCCCTAAGGTACGCAGGTTGGAGGCTCTTTGACTTAGAAGGTGTAGCGAATAGCCGTTTGGACGTTTCGCCCTGGCGCATTGATCCCGCTGGCGAACGTTCGGTACTGGGTGTCCAGGATATTGAATATCCCTACTTGGACCGATACGCCTTTCTTTCCAGCAAAACCCAAAGTGCTATTCCACGTGATCCAAGCAGGCATACCGTCAGGCGTAGCGTACTGCTCATTGTCCTCACCGTTCAACTGGTATTTTTCAATGTGCTTCCACCCGTTACCGAGTCCGTAGAAGTCAAAGGTCCATTTGTTGTGCTGCCAATTCAAGGCCAACTTGCCAGACACAGGCGGAATATGGTCCAAATTCCCTTCCATCGGATAGCCCAACATGCCCTGGGTTCCCTGGAGGATGCCCTGCATGGTCCATGGCCCGCCCAATACAACATTCCCTTTCACAGAATAGCCCATGATGACAGCGCGCTGAACGTTTTGTTGGGCGTAGACACCGGCCATGCCTCCATCGTAGAAGACCGAATCCGCTCCATTCAGCCGGAAGGGCTGTACCATGAGCGCATCCGTCAATGAAGTCGTGTAGAGATTCCATTCTACACTGTGCCCCGCTTTGAACAAGCGAATGTTGCCCAACTCAAATGTAAAGGCCTGCTCGGGACGAAGGTTAGGATTGGGAACAAGCAACATGCCGGGGGCCGTCTCAAACACCTTTGAGAGGTCGTCAATGTTGGGCACCCGATAGGCCGTTGAAACAGCCACCGAGTACTTGTTTCCCTCTGTGGGGGTGTAAATAACGCCGATACTTCCGGAGGCTACAGGCATGCGCTGGTAGATGTAGTCGTACGGGAATGGAAAGAAGGTTTTGTCTTTGAACTCACTGTAGAGAACAGAATTACCGATACGGAATCCCTCTGTAATTGTGAGTTTCTCACTCACTCGATTGATGTGCGTTGCGAAAGCTGCAAGCGAGTACATCTCATTTCGACCACCAGGGTAGCGTGAGTCTATGGGCGTTTCAGGGCCACCCGCGAAAATATCCGATTCAAAACCCCGCGATTGCACGGATTGGTACCAGCCGTCCACACCGGCACGCAAGGTATTGGTGCCCCAGCGCTTCATGGCATCGGAGTTAAATCCATTCACCATGACATTCTCTACTCGACTTTGCAGTTTAGTTCGATTGAATTTCCGGGTCATTCGGCTTTCTTCCACATTCTGGTGGTAAACCGCCAAGCTGATACCATCAAACCCAAGGACATACAGCGCATCGTGCTTAAAACTTGCCATGAGGCGCTTCTGCGGACCGTAGTACCAATCTCCGTACTTCAAACCTGTGGACGTGCTGGGGTCTGTGAGGCGATCATAACGAGGAATAGCACTGGACGTAGATCCTTGAATATTCAACGTATTGCGGCGATCCGAGCGCGCTCGGTAGAGCACTTTTTGAACAAAATCGTACTGCGTGTAGCCACTGCCCTTCTGGACCCAAGGCTGTGGATTAGCCACCAAAGAATCGCCCGTGGCAGTCCGAACTGCATACGAAGAGCGCATGCCGTAGAGCTGTCCGTAAAAGGGATTGATGCGCTGACCGCCACGTAGGTCCCCGTAGTCTGACTCCGTGAGGGATGTAAAGAAGCCCCACCGCAAAGAAGTACCGGTTAACTCAACATGCTTGACCCAACTTTGAAGGGCGGTGCTGTATTTGGCATAGGCTTGTCCGTGCAAATGGCGGTCCGCCGAAAACATAGGCGTTTTGGTCATGAAATGAATGACCCCACCCATGGCGTCACTGCCATAGGCGTTGGAGGTTGGACCAAAGGCCACCTCGATGCGCTCCAGCGCTAAGGGGTCTACAGTAATCGCATTTTGGAGATGGCCTGAGCGGTAGATAAGGTTGTTCATTCGGACCCCATCGACCACAAGAAGGACACGGTTAGCCTCCATACCGCGGAGTACAATGGACCCCCCGCCAAGCTGACTCTTCTGCACGACGACGCCTGCCTGATTAGCTAAGACATCCACGGAGGATGCCGCCATGCTCTGCTGGATACTCTGACGGTTAATCACGGCTATTTCTTGAGAAACATCGCGTTTCGCCTCTACGGAGCGGTAGGCGGAAACCACCACTTCTTTTAAGGGATTGTATAAACTATCTGGAGAAATGGACGTGCGTTCCACCTTTGGTCGAACCACTAGGAGTTCTACGCGGTTATAGGAAGATACTTGCGCCCAAGTGGCCCAGGTCAATCCTCCAAAAAATACCACCGCGTAGAAGTGCTTCATATAGGGTTCTTCGTTTGTGAAGACGTGCAAATTTGACCAAATCATGTGCCACTTTTCCTCCACCCTACCTTTAAGGGCATGAAAATTCTGCTTTCCTCCGCGAAAACCATGGGCCCCTGCCCTATTTCAGGAACACAAAATCCTCACTTTCTGGAGGATGCTCGTATGCTACACGCCAAAATGGCGAAGTGGTCACTTCAGAAGATTGCCGATTACCACGGTACGTCTCCCGCATTGAGCGCGAAGGTGGCTGCAGGTATAGCGACGTGGGATGGCGCTAAGCATGGAATCCTCGGGCAAGCGGCGCTGGGCAGCTTTCAAGGCGAGGCCTTTGCAAAACTGGATGTGAGCAACCTCGCTCCGGACGAACAAAAGCTTGCCTTGTCGTCGGTTTACATTGGTTCAGGCTTGTATGGGCTGTTGCGCGGTTCAGACAACATCCAACCCTACCGCCTCGACATGGACCAAAAATGGGGCAGCAAATCGCTACGGGCCTTTTGGACCAAAAAGATTTCCGCTTGGCTGAAGGAGGAATTGGCGGGAGCGCCCCTGGTGAATTTGGCTTCAGCCGAATATTCCGATGCGATAGACCGAACGGGCATCCACTGGGTTGACGTGGATTTCTTTCAGGAATCTGGGGGTAAGCGGAAAGCGGTTTCCGTATTCAGCAAGCAAGCCCGGGGCCTCATGGCACGGCATCTATGCGAGCACTATGCTGCGGGCGTCGACGCCATTCCCACCTTTTCTGCCGAAGGGTACACGCTTGATTCCTCCGCTTCTAGCCCGACGCACTTCGTCTTTGTGCGCTAGCGCATCAAGTGGAGGCTGCCTCGCGCGAACACCGTCTCCGGAACATCTGAATTCCCTGCCCGAACCACGATGAAATAGACGCCATCCGCCGCTTCGCGGCTGCCGATTCGGCCGTCCCAGGGCTGTGTGTAACTATCACTTTCATAGACTTTTTGGCCCCAACGGGAAAAGATTTCCCAGTGGGCCCAATCTACATTCTCAAAGGTGGGCAAGAAGCCGTCGTTGATGCCGTCTCCGTTGGGGGTGAAGACGTTCGGCAAGGACACTTCGGGCGCGAAGCGCAAGGGAAAGCAGAGCGAATCCGTGCAGCCTCCGGGAACCTCGAGCGCAAAGCAGATTTCCGTGGGGCGCGAGGCCCATTGGGCGGGGATGCTTCCGGAAAACCACGTCGTTCCCGGTAGGGCGTTGGTGTGCCAATAGGCTGTACTCGGGCCGCCTGGTGCATACTGCACCGTTACCCGGGTGGAATCCGGAATACTTGGTCCAAAGGCGCCCAGGTTTATGCGGTAGAAGTAGCAAGGATCCTGTCGTGTCGGGTAGAGCACGGGGGGCTGGGCCAGGGACACGCCCGGCACACTCATCCCTGCGCAGGTGGCGCTGGAGTCAAATACGACCTCCAAGGTGGGCGGCGCAGCGATCGTGATGGGGGGTAGCGAAACTGTGTCGCGGCAGCCCTGGCTGGACACCACCACCAAGCTCCCGGTGTACGTGCCTTCATCTGCGTAGCAATGCACCGGAAAGCGGCCCGTATCCTGGCTTCCGTCTCCCCAGGTCCATTGCCGCCAAATGATGTTGGCGCCGTTGGCTATGGATGAGCTGTCGGCCCAGTTCACGCAGAGCCCTACACAGCCCAAACTGTCAGAGGCTAAAGCGCGGGCCTCAGGTTTGGCATAGGGCTGGACGTTCAAAGAAGCGGAGGCGGTACACGAATACGTGAACTGTATATCGTCCAATCCAAAGTCATTCCCTGCCAAGGCGGTACTCACGCTCTCGATGACCACCAAGGCGTTTCCTGAGGTGGGCACCACAAAAGGGAAGGTGTAATTGCCCCAGACGCCCACCGTCGCGGGGGTCGTTTGGTTGGAGCCGATGATAGCACCGTTGATCTTGACTCTGAATTGACCTGCCGGAGTGGCCAGCGTCAGCATCCAAATGGACAAAGTTGCGTTGGAGCCAGCGGGCAAGGCGACTGTTTGGGACCAAATGGTTTTAATACCATTGGTAGACCCATTGATAATCATATAGTTACCCGTCCCAGTCGTGTGATCCCCCCATGCCGCAAAGTTGGGGTGAACGGCGTTGGCACTCGGGCCCACGGCATAGGTGCCTTCGTTCCAAATACTCGTCGGATTGTAGAGGTATTGCGTGGAAAAGCCTGTGTTACCGCTCGAGAAATTCCAGTTCACCGCATTTTGGCTGCCAGTCGTGCTGGATGTCACGGTGTAGGTCATGGCCGAATCCACCTGCACCCACGGACTAGCGCACGTCGTACAACTTAGCCCTACGCTGGGGGACCACGTGTAACTGGTGCCTCCCGTAACGCTGACCTGCACACTGTCCCCAGGGCATGTGCTGGCGTTGGAGGGCGAAATCGTCAGTGTGCATTGAGCATGCAGCGCTCTACTCCCACCTGCAAGCAGAAGGGCTAGAAGCATACAACGCAGGACTTTTTTCACCTCCCAAAATTACAACCATTTATGCCGTGAGCAGGTTGTATATTCAAGTCCTCAAGGAAACGACATGAAGCGCATTTTCACCTTTACCGCCCTCCTAGCCTGCCTTTCAGGCCTATATGCTCAAAGCAATTTTATAGTCACCTCTTCGGCCGCCGATGCAGTACTCGCGGGAAACTTTGACCCCGCCACCTATTCGATTGGGAGCACAGCTACCCCAAGAGCCATCAGTGCATCTATTTACCAAGACCTGAATGCAGACAGCCTCAAAGCGTATATCGTGCATTTGGCCAGTTTTGAAAACCGGAACACCGGAAGCGACACCCTATCCGCTACGCGTGGAATTGGCGCGGCACGGCGCTGGGTCTACCAATCGTTTCAGCGCTTCTCTAGTCAGCAGAATGGGCGACTTATCCCCTCCTACTTCCAATTTGATCAAGGAATCTGCGGCATGGGGCAACACCGGAATATTTTGGCCGTCCTTCCCGGCACGGATACGGCCAACCACCAGATTATTTTAATCGAAGGGCACATGGACAGCCGCTGCGATACGCCCTGCGACACGGCCTGTTTGGCCGAAGGGGTGGAAGACAATGCCAGTGGCACCGCGCTTGTGATGGAATTGGCCCGAATCATGTCAGCCCACGAGTACCCCGCCACCCTTGTATTCATGGTCACCATTGGAGAAGAGCAAGGGCTTTATGGGGCAGGTGCATTTGCCCAGTATGCGGATCAAGAAAACCTGCCAATCACAGCCGTCTTTAACAACGACGTGATCGGTGGAATCATCTGCGGTCAGACTTCCTCCGCACCCTCCTGCCCCGGCGTCAACGCCATAGACAGTACCCAGGTGCGCTTGTTTTCGGCCGGCAGTTTTAACTCAGCCCACAAGCAGCTCGCACGCTATGTTAAGCTGCAGCACCAGGAAGAATTGAGCGCCATTGGAACGGCTCAAGGCGGCTGGAAGGCTGTGCCCATGCAAGTGTCTGTCATGGCCGCCGAGGACCGAACTGGACGCGGCGGTGACCACATCCCGTTCCGCCAGCGCGGGTTTTCGGCGATTCGCTTTACCTCCGCGAATGAGCACGGAAATGCCAGCAATGGACCGGGCTACACCGACCGCCAGCACACGTCCGGCGACGTTCTAGGCGCCGATACCAATGGCGATGGCGAAGTAGACAGCTTTTATGTGGACTTCCATTATTTGGGCCGAAATGCCTTGATCAACGCCAATGCCGCCGTGATGGCAGCCTATGCCCCTCCGGCACCTTCTGATTTTGTCGTCATCCAAGCCCAACAAGTAAGTAGTGCTTCATTCAACAGAGTATATTTCAATGTCTGGGCAACCACGGATTCATCGCAGGACGCAGTTCGGTACATGGTCCGGACGGCCGGCACAGATTTCGATACCATCACAACGGATATGCCTGCTGAAACAGGTTGGTGGATTGGTGGGGTGCCATTTGCCAATGTTTACTTTGTCAGCGCTTGTGCCGTTCGGACTATGCCGGATGGTCAGAAATTAGAGAGCCTATTCAGCGGCGAACAAATGATTTTGCACGGACAAGTGGGGCTAGAAGAATTAGTCGAAAAAGAAGCTTCCCTTCCCTTCGAACTCCTTCAAAACCGCCCCAACCCCTTCGACGAATCCACCTGGATAGGGGTGCATGTAGCTGAAACCCAATCAACCACAAAAGGCGAGATCCGAGTGACAGACTTACAGGGACGCTTGCTGGAAATCATTCACATCCCACTAGAGCCGGGCTTGAACGAAGTACTCTACGACCATGGCTATGGACAGGTAGGCACCTATGCCTATAGTTTGTTTGTGGACGGTAAGTGCCTCGGCACTAAGCAGATGATTTTCGCCAATTGATACGCTTTACCACTTTTAAACTTCCCTAAGTTTCTATACCTTAGGGGGATTAACACAAAAATCTCTTCTATGCTTAAGAAACTTACGCTCAGCGCAATGCTAATGGCGGCAAGCGTTTCAGGTTTTGGCCAGCAGGTCATCCTGAACGTTATGGCCCCCTCTACCATTGCAGGTGTGTACACGCACACTAACCAAGGCGATGGTTCGGGCTGGGGTTTGGCCAACTTGCTCAACCCTGCGGACGCCATCCTGGATACCCTCGTCATGATGGACGATGGGGATACCAACACCAACAACAGCTACGGCTACAACTTCCCTAACAGCTACTGTGGGTGTGACTCCGTGGGTGTGATGAATTCATCGGTTGATTTTGAAGGCAAAATTGTCTTGATTTCACGTGGCTCATGCCAGTTTGGCCTTAAGGCCTACTTGGCTCAGCTGCGCGGCGCCGTTGGCGTAATCATTTACAATGCCTTCCTAGATTCAGACCCATCAGGCGGTTTGATCAACATGTCAGGCGGTGATTACGGTATGGACGTTACCATTCCCGTGGCTTTTGTGCCCAATGGAACGGGGACGACGTTGAAAGCGCAAATCGACGCTGGAACCACCACGATTGCCTTCTTGGGCGCTAAAGTGGGTGCCTTCCAGAATGACTTGGCTATGTCGTCTGACAAGGTCCTTTCTCCTCCTCAGATGGCACGTCCTCAGTTGATTTCTGCCGATTCAAACATGTACAAAGTGCCCTTGGGCTTCTGGATGCGCAACGACGGTTCAGCCAACCAAACGGCGGCATTTGCAAGCGCTGAAGTAACCTACAACGGTTCTTCTGTCTACAGCAACACCACCAACACCTTTGGTTTGAACGTAGGTGATTCTAGCTGGATTTCCTTCCCTCCTTTTGCTCAAACGGCTTACCCCAACGGTGAATACACCTTTACCTACACCGTGGGTATTTCGGGTGGTACAGACGATTTCCCTGGTGATAACGAAATCTCCTACACGGTGCGTGTGAACGACAACATCTTCTCGTATGCACGCGTGGATGCCGACTTCCAGCCTTTGGACAACAATTCGGTTCGTCCTAGCTCCTTCTCCTACTGGGCACCTGCTGTGCATTTCTATCACAGCGATGCATCA
The DNA here is from genome assembly GCA_038145075.1 of Schleiferiaceae bacterium. Lineage (GTDB taxonomy): Bacteria > Bacteroidota > Bacteroidia > Flavobacteriales > Schleiferiaceae > TMED14. The sequence continues at coordinate 12,876 of JAYQOY010000046.1, forward strand.
GAAATGACCCTCGATGGTGTGAAGTTCGCAGCGTATATGACCAACGGAGACTCTATTACTGGACGCACTGTAGATATCGTCGTGTATGAGTGGGACGATTTCTTCTTTGGTTTGAATGACCCAGGTATCAGCACGAGCACCCTATCGAACAACCCATTGCTCTTGGAATCCTTCATGTTCATGGACGAGTACCAGGACACAGCTGTTTCGCACATGTTCGCTACACCCATCGAGATGGACGATTACCAGCGTTACGTTGTGGCGGTTGTTTCTGCCAACACGGACATGTACATCAACTTCTCTCGTGATCCATCGTACGGCTTCAACGATCAGCAGTCTACAGCACAGCCTGTTGATCTCTTGATGATTGATGGTACGTGGTATGAGAACGGCTGGGATGGCTATGTACCCACGATTCAGTTGATCATGAGCCCCAACAACATCTCTGTGGATGAGCAAGCGGTAGAGGTTCAACCCTTCCCCGTTCCTGCTGCCCACATCTTGAACATCCCCATGCCTAATGTGGATGCCGCAAGTGGCTTGAAGGTCTACGATATGGCCGGCAACTTGGTGATTAGCCTAGACGAAATCCAGAAGGACGGCAACGTTCTGAAAGTGGATGTCAGCACATTGCCTGCTGCTACCTACGTATTCAACCTCATGATGCAAGACGGCAAGACGTCAAGCTTCAATGTGGTAGTGGGCCGTTAATTCGGATTCCGCTTAAACGAGAAACGCCCGGGGAAACCCGGGCGTGTTTTTTTTTTTATGGCCAACCGTACGAGC
>JAYQOY010000047.1:0-13534 GCA_038145075.1 Schleiferiaceae bacterium
GAAGACTACACCAACTGGTTCACGGGCGAAGAGGCGGAACTCGAAGAGGCCGGCCAAATCACCTTGCCCGCCAACGGCTACCTCGTGCTCACGCATGGGGAGTGCTAGGGCAGGCGAAGGGTTTATGGGTTAAAGGGTATAAGGGTATAAGCCTAGCCCTTTGACTCTCCTGATAAAGAGGCCGGGAATTTCCCGGCCTTTTTCGTTGTGGGGGTGCTTGGTCTGAATGGTTGAAGGTTCAGCGCGCGGCGAAGGTCTGCCGCGAGGGCCAAGGGGAAAAGAGATTAAACGTTTATGGCAAAGCGCCACAGCGCGACGCGCGAGCTACCCAGCGCTCTAGCCCTCTAGCGCGAGGGCGAAGCCCGTGCTCCCTAGCTTCAGATCACCCCAAGCTCCTTGCCCACCTCCGTGAAGGCCGCGATGGCGCGGTTGATGTGCTCGGGGCTGTGGGCGGCGCTGAGTTGGACGCGGATGCGGGCTTGGCCTTTTGGCACGACAGGGAAGAAGAAGCCGATGACGTAAATGCCGCGCTGTAAGAGGGCGTCTGCAAAGCGTTGCGAAAGGGCGGCATCGTAGAGCATGACGGGCACAATGGCGGATTCGCCGTCTTTGAAGTCAAAGCCTGCGGCGCGCATGCCGGCTTTGAACTGCTGGACATTGGCTTCGAGTTTGTCACGGAGTTCGGTAGTTTCGGACAAGAGATCCAAAACGGCGATCGATGCGCCCACAATGGCGGGGGCCAACGAGTTGCTAAAGAGGTAGGGGCGCGAGCGTTGGCGGAGCATTTCGATCACTTCCTTCTTGCCGGTCGTGAAGCCGCCCATGGCGCCGCCGAGGGCTTTGCCCAGGGTGCCCGTAATGATGTCCACACGGCCCAAAACACCGCGCAATTCAATCGACCCGCGACCGGTGGCACCGATAAAGCCGGTAGCGTGACACTCGTCCACCATCACGAGGGCATCGTACTGGTCCGCCAGGTCGCAGATGGCGTCCATTTGGGCCACATAGCCGTCCATGGAAAACACGCCGTCCGTCACGATCAACTTTGTCTTGGCGCCCGCCGCATCGGCTGCCTTCAACTGCGCCTCCAAATCGGCCATATCGTTGTTCGCATAGCGGAAGCGCATCGCCTTGCACAGGCGCACCCCGTCGATGATGGACGCGTGGTTCAAACTGTCGCTGATGATGGCATCCTGCTCGCCCAAAAGGGGTTCAAAAACGCCTCCATTCGCGTCAAAGGCCGCGGCGTACAAAATGGTATCCTCGGTGTGCAGGAACTGCGCAATCTTTTGCTCCAGCGTCTTGTGAATGTCTTGCGTCCCGCAGATAAAACGGACCGAACTCATTCCAAAGCCATGCGTCTCCAACGCCGCATGCGCCGCCTCCAAAACTTTGGGGTGGCTGCTGAGGCCCAAGTAGTTGTTGGCACAAAAGTTCAACACTTCGCTGCCATCCGTCAAGGTGATCACCGCGTCCTGGGGCGAAGCAATAATGCGTTCGCGCTTGAACAGGCCTTGCTCTTGGATCGCCTGCAACTCTTGCTGCAAGCCTTGGTAGAATGCGTCTTTAGCTCCCATATACGTCAATTTGATCGCGAAGGTACACCCGCAGGGTCCCCGGTCGGGTGCCCAAAACAGACGTCAAGCCCTCCGCATAGCGTTCAATTTGTGTGGCGTGTTCCTCCTGAACATCGCCCGTTTTATAATCCACCACCAGCCAGCGGCCGTCTTGCAACTTCACCACCCGGTCGGGGCGCTTGACCCCTTTTTCGGGCATTAGCAAGGGCCGCTCGGTGTAAATCTCGGCCGCCTCAAACAGGGGCTTCAAGCGTTCGTCCGCCAGGGCTTTGGCCACCCTAGCCTCCACCTCCTGCCGCTCCTGTGCGGTCCACTGCATCTCCGCCGCCGCCTGCGCCAGCGCCTGCGCCGCATCCCCCGGCCTCCGAATCCGCTCCATCACGCGGTGGACCGCATTCCCCAGCCGCTGCTCTGGCCCCTCTTCCTCAAAGCGCGCCAGCCTTACCCGGTGCGTCCAATCGTCGCTGGCCACCTGCGCCATCGGCCAGGGCAGCGCGGGGGCGGGACCGTGCGCAGCACGGTCCACAGGAGCGGGCCATTCGCCGAGCTGGAGGTGGTCCGTGGTGCCGGGGTAGGTTCGGGCCATATGCGCCCAGAGGTCCTTCCCGTAGTAGTCTTCGGTGAGGTAGAAGGTGAGGCCATCCCGCGGGCGGGTGAAGGCCACGTAGAGGAGATTGTAGTCGTCAAAGATGCGTTCCTCGACGGCGCGCTCGGCGGCTTCGACGTATTCGGGGTGCACGGCGTGCAGGGGCTCGCGCACCTTGGGCTCCTTCATGGACTTGAGGGAGAGGAGGGACGAGGGCGGTGCCTCGGTGTCGAGGCCAAAGAGTTCGGTCCAGTCTAAGGCCATCCATTCGCTCCGGCCGTCCTTGGGCTTCAAGGTGGCGAAGGGCACGTAGACTAGCGGGTATTCGAGGCCCTTGGAGGCGTGTATGGTGAGGAGTTCGATGGCGTCCATGCCCGGCGGGGCAGAAATGCTCCAGGCGTCCTTTTTTCGGGCCCATTCGGACATAAACGCTTCCAAACGGTTGAGCTGCTTGTGCGAAAAATCGTGCAAAGCGTCCAAAAAGCGCAAAACGAAGGGGTCCCCCAGCTGCGCAATCTTCAGGGCGCGGGCCAAGTACTCACCCATTTCGTAGAGGCTGAGTTTCCACGCAATGTCCGCATCAAACCCGGGCAAAATGGCCTTGAGCTGCGTGGCAAACGGCGGAGCTTCCGGCTGGCTCAGGGCGGCACCCGCGAGGTGCAGTTCCGACGCGGGAACTGCCCACAGGCCCGCGGCATGGAGTTCCTTCAGAACGGCCCACTGACGGTCGCGTTCGCGGGGCACCAGCATCCAATTCATGATAGCCGCCATGGCCAGCACGTAGGAAGAGCTGGAGAGGGCGAGCAGTTCAGACGACACCACGGGAATGTCCTCCTTTGCCAGGCGCAGGGCGATGGCTCGGCCCTGGCGCTTGTCGCGCACCAAAATGGCCATGTCCGCCCAAGCCCACTTGGCGGCTTCAGCAGTGCGCAAGTCGCGCACGAGGGTGTCCAATGCGAGGGGCCAAAGGTCCACCTGGTTGAGGCTGGGCAACAGTCGGACATCGACACGCCCGCCCGCCTTGCCTTTGGGGTTTTGAGGCGCGCGCTGGTAGCTCGTGGCATGCGTCGGCCGCGTAAAGACCCCCTGGGCCGCGAGGTCGGCGAAAAGGGCGTTGTTGAAGTCCACAATTTGGGTGCGGCTGCGCCAGTTGTCCTGCAAAGGAATGTGCTCCGTGCGGCCCTGCAGGGAGGGGTACGCGTCTAGGGGAGGTTGGGCGGCCTCGCTGCGTTCGATCAGGGTCAAAAAAGATTCGGCGTCACTGCCGCGCCAGCGGTAGATCGATTGTTTGCCGTCGCCCACGATGAGGCTGCTCCCCGATTCCGCCGAAAGAGCGTTCTCCAGCAAAGGCCACAAATTGGCCCATTGGAGGGTGGAGGTATCCTGGGCCTCGTCCACAAAAAAGTGCTGGTAGCGCTCGCCCAAACGCTCAAACAAATAGGCCGCTGGCTGCTTGCCCAATTCGTCGTGGATGAGTCGGTTGAATTTCCAAAGGGGCTGAATGCGCAGGCGTTCAAGCACGCGCTCCAAAGCCTTCGAAAGCTCCACCATGACCGAGGCGCTCCGGTCGTTTTTCCGAATTTCCTTCACCAACATGGCCTGCCCGGCGAGCTCCAGGGCGCGCTGAAAATAGCCGCCCAGTTCCTGGCCCAGCTCAGGGCCCTGCTTGCTGCGCTCGGCAGTCTTGTAGACGGCCATAGGGTCCTCGATGACCTTCTGGAGGGAGGCGCTGGGGACCCATTCGGCCGGGTCGCGTTTCAGGAGGCGGCTGGCGATGTTCGTGTAGTAGTGGAGGTTGGAGATGGAATCCGTGTTGGCCTTCTCGAGGGCGTCGAAGATGGCGGTTCCGATCGCCGCTGCGGACTCTAGGAGGTGGCGCTGAAAGGCCTGCAGGGCTTTTTGGGCATCCGCATGGGAGTCCAAAGACCATTGGCCCAGGGCGCGCAGGGCGTCCACGCTGGTTTCCTTGCTCAAATGGGCCGCCATATCGAGGAGGGCCGGGTAGATGTCGCCCCCCTTTTCGTCTTCGACATTGGATTCGGCAAAGGCAATCAGGACGTTGGTGAGCGCTTGGTTGCTGCCGACCTCCGTCATCAACTCTTGGACGGCCAGATCCAGGAGCAGTTCCTGTTCGAGTTCTACCTCAAATTGCCCGGGGAGTCCCAGTTCGAGGGCGAAGGTTCGGACCAGCTTGTGCGTGAATTGATCCAGCGTCCCAATGCCGATGGAGCCGTAGTCGTGCAGCATGAGTTCGAGCGTCTTTCGGGCCCGAATGGCCAACTCCCGGTCCGAAATCTCCAAAATCTCGCACACCGCCGAAGCCAAGCCCTTGGAATCGCCAAAGTCAGCCACCTCCGAAAAGTCGCGGAGGCTGTCCAAAATTCGGCGCTTCATCTCATTCGCCGCCTTGTTGGTAAAGGTCAAAGCCAAAATGTGCACAAAGGCCTTGGGCTGCTGCGGGTCGCGCAACGCCGTTGCCAAGTATTCTGCCGCCAAGCGAAAGGTCTTGCCCGCCCCCGCGCTCGCACTGAAGACGCTGAGGGCTTTGGTTCGGATCGGAAAGGAGGCCATACCCTAAAGATAGGGGGTCAAAACAACCTTCAGCCCCTACCTTTGTTATACCTTCAATAAAATTTCAATCACATGTTTACACTTCCACACCTCCCCTATGCGTACAGCGCTCTGGAGCCCCATATTGATGCGCAGACGATGGAGATTCACCACTCCAAGCACCACCAAGCCTACATCAACAACTTGAACGCTGCCATCGAAGGCACCGACATGGCAGGCAAGTCACTCGAAGAGTTGCTCGCTTCGCACACGGACATAGCGGCCGTTCGCAACAACGGCGGAGGCCACTGGAACCACTCTATGTTTTGGACCGTTTTGTCGCCCAATGGCGGCGGCGAGCCCGAAGGCCAATTGAACGAAGCCATCACGGCTGCCTTTGGCTCCTTTGACGATTTCAAGGCTGCCTTCGCCAAGGCTGCGGGTACGCGCTTTGGCTCCGGTTGGGCCTGGTTGTGCGTCAACAAGGGCGGTCGCCTCGAGGTTTGCTCTACGGCCAACCAAGACAACCCCTTGATGCCCGGTGTCGGCTGCGAAGGAACGCCCATCCTGGGATTGGACGTTTGGGAGCACGCCTACTACCTCAAGTACCAAAACCGCCGTCCCGACTACGTGGGGGCCTTCTTCAACGTCATCAACTGGGACGAGGTGAACACCCGCTTCCAAGCTGCGAAGTAAGTTTTCTAAAATCTTGATTTTCAACCCCTGCCGCGCTGCGGTGGGGGTTTTTTATGCCTTTATTGGCTAGCGCTCGACGTTGGAGCTGTGCAACTTCAGCGCCTCCCCGTCAAATTCTGCCCAGGAATTCCACTTGATCCAGTCGCCCAAATTGCAGAACTGCGCACCGGTTTGCTCCAGGTCGGTGAGCACCGGAAAATGACGGTGCCCAAAAATCCAGTAATCCGCCGGCGTCTGGGCGTAGGTTTCCTTGGCATACGCGTAGAGCGCCTCGTCCCGAACATCCTTTATCGCATAATCCTCGTGACCCGTGCGCGCACGTGACCCTTTGGACAGCCAAGACGCCAGGGCGATTCCCACGTCTGGATGCACCCAACGATAGGCCCATTGAAAGGGTTTAAACGTAAATACCCGCTTTAGGAGCTTATAGCCTGTGTCTCCCGGACCCAAGCCGTCGCCATGGCCGATGTAGAAGATTTTATCGCTCCAAACATGGGCAACAGGTTTTGTATGTATCTGAAAACCAATTTCTTCTGACAAATAGTCTCGCATCCAAAGGTCGTGGTTGCCCGTAAAGAAATGGAGCTGAATGCCGCGATCATGAAGTTCGGCCAGTTTGCCCAAGACCCGAACAAAGCCCTTCGGCACCGCCTTCTGGTATTCAAACCAAAAGTCAAATAAATCGCCCACGAGGTAGAGGGCCTGGGCGTCCCCTTTGATGCGGTCCAGCCATGCGCAAAAGCGTTTTTCGCGTTCGGCCGACGCCTTGTGCGTGGGCGCCCCCAAATGAAGGTCACTTGCGAAGTAAATTCGTTTACCAGAAGGAAGTTTGAACTTCGTCACCGACATAGTCCCGAAGATAGCGCGAATCGGCACATTCCGCCATCCCAAGGACGTTTGTCAAGGGAATTAGAATGGTCTAACTTTACTTCGTCAACCCCCTTGCATGGAACAACTCGCACATACGCACCCCGTCCTCCTCGCCTTCTTGGCCACCACATTCACCTGGTTGATGACGGCGACAGGCGCGGCTCTGGTCTTCCTATTTAAAGAAATGCCCCGCAAATGGCTGGACGGCATGCTCGGATTCACCGGAGGTGTTATGATTGCCGCATCCTACTGGAGTCTGCTTGCACCCTCGATTGAACTGTCCGAAAACCTCGGCTACCTGCCTTGGCTCCCCCCCGCAATCGGCTTTGCCACTGGAGCGCTCTTCCTATTTGGCCTCGATAAATTCGTTCCCCACCTGCACATCAACTTCAACAAAAACGAAGCCGAAGGGGTCGAAACCGATTGGAAATCCACCACCCTTTTAGTGCTTGCCATCACCCTGCACAACATACCCGAAGGTCTCGCTGTGGGTGTCGCTTTTGGCGCTTACGCCGCCGGCATTGACGGCGCCACCTTGGGGGCGGCCATCGCCCTAGCTATTGGTATCGGCATCCAAAACTTCCCCGAAGGCATTGCCGTTAGCTTTCCTCTGCGCCGAAAGGGCGTTTCCCGAGGCCGTAGCTTTTGGTTTGGGCAGCTTTCTGCGATTGTCGAGCCCGTGGCCGGTGTCATTGGCGCCATCGCCGTCATGTACATGCAGCCCGTGCTTCCCTTCGCCCTAGCCTTTGCCGCCGGCGCTATGATCTACGTCGTTGTCGAAGAGGTAATCCCTGAAACCCAGCGCGATCGCTACACCGACGTCGCCGCCCTTGGTTTCATTGGCGGTTTTATCGTCATGATGTGTTTGGATGTGGCTTTGGGTTAAAGGGTTTAAGGGTTTAAGGGTTTAAGGGTTTAAGGGTGCTTTGCGCCGTTTGTTGGTTTGTTGGTTTGTTCGTGGGGAGTTTTTGCGAAAGTTCTAGCGCGCAGCGAAGTACGAGCGAGACTCTCACATGTAAAAGAGACTAAACGTTTAAGAAATACGGCCACCAAGCCAAGAGAAGATTCTCCAGTAAGGACGCCACAGCGCGCAGCGCACGCCCTGTAGCCCTCTAGCTCCCTAGCCTCCTAGCGCGCCATAGGCGCACCCTAGCCCTCTAGCCCGCGCTTAGCTAAATAGCTTCACAATATCATTCCCGTTCACAAGCAGCAACAGGCCTAGGAGCAGGAAGAAACCAATCATTTGGGCAACCTCCAGCACCTTGGTGCTTGGCGCTTTTCCGGTCACCATTTCGATCAGCACAAACACCGCGTGGCCGCCATCAAGGGCTGGAATGGGGAGGACGTTCAGAAAGCCCAAGGCCAAGCTCAAGAAGGCCGTGAAGTTCCAAAAGCGCTGCCAATCCCATTCGGTCGGGTACTGCTGCATGATGGTAATAAAACCACCCGCCTCTTTGTAGGCACCCGTTTCAGGCTGGAACATCAGCTTGACCTGACGCACGTAGAAGCTCAACTTGGAGGTTGCTTGGTGCCAGCCTTGGGTAACCGCCGAAAAGCCGCTGTGCTTAACGGTGGTCAGGGGGAAGAGGTTGGCCACGTCGTCCTGCCAGTAGACGCCCATTCGGCCACTGTCCGAAACGGTAAAGGCAATTTCACCTGCCACTCCCTCGCGTTCGTACTGAAGGGTAACGGCTTGGCCCGCGTGCGCAGGAACCGAATCCAAAAACTGGTCAAAATAGGGCATGGCATGGCCGTTCAGCCCCGTAATCTTATCGCCCAATTCTAGGCCAGCTGCCATCGCAGGCGAATCCTCCGTGAAGGCTTTCACATAGTAAGGAACGCGCGGGAACATCCAGGGCGTTTTATTCTCAATAGCGCTTTTCACGAAGGCCGCTGTGATGGGAATTTGGAGCGATTCGGAGCCGCGCACCACGGTCATTTCTTTGCCCGAACCCAACAAAATTTCAATGTTTACGTCATTAAAACGCGCAATTTCTTTGCCGTCGACCGCCGTGATTCGGTCACCTGTTTGGAGGCCCAATTCTTCACCCAAGTCATTGACCCAAACGCCATCCTTCAAGCTATCATTCGACACATAGGTATCGCCATAGTAGGCCATCATGCCGGCGTAAATCACAATGGCGACAATGAAGTTGACCGTTACGCCGCCCAACAAAATGACCAAACGCTGCCACGCAGGTTTGGATCTAAACTCCCAAGGCTGAGCGGGTTGCTTCATTTGCTCAGTATCCATAGACTCGTCCACCATCCCGGCAATTTTCACATAGCCGCCCAGGGGAAGCCAGCCGATGCCGTATTCGGTCCCGCCAATTTTCTTCTTGACCAAGGAAAACCAAGGGTCAAAAAACAAGTAAAACTTTTCTACGCGCGTTTTGAACGCAATGGCAGGCAAAAAGTGGCCGAGTTCGTGCAGGATGACCAGCAGCGAAAGGCTCAGGATAAATTGGAGGATCTGTATCGTCATAAGAATGTCTGCGAAGGTACAATGCCTGCGTAACTTGTGCCTGTTATGAAGCACCGCGTGAATGGAACCAAAATCGTGCCGCAGGGTTCGGATTTGGAGGTAAAAATTGAGGCCCTCGGCGGCCGCGAATACCGCATCCACAAAGGGGGTCGCGACTACCAAGCCTTTTTGGTTTCAGAAGATCCTTCCGAGAAAACCAGCACCTGGTGGATCAACGGCTTCACCTACGAGGTGCAATCCTTGAGCGAAATCGACGAAAAACTCGAGGCCATGGGGGTCGGTGCCAAAGCCGCTTCGGGTATCGAAACGCTGAAGGCCCCCATGCCCGGCATGGTGCTCTCCATTCCCGTTGAGGAAGGTCAAGCGGTCAAAAAAGGGGATACGCTCATCGTGCTCGAAGCGATGAAAATGGAAAACGCGCTAAAAGCGCCACACGACGCCGTTGTGGGTGCCATCAAGGCAGAAGCCGGAAAGCCGGTCGAAAAGGGCACTGTACTCCTCTCTTTTGCCGAATAAAGCGATTTTAAACGCTTAGCACAGGCGCGCCGCTCACCGCGCAACCCTTCAACCCTTCAACCCTTCAACCCCAAAAGTTGCGAGCAAAAAAAAGCGCGCCCATTGCTGGGCGCGCTTCCGTTTTAAGCGCTTAGCGCTTTTAAACGTTTAGAAGTTGATTGCTGGGCGCGCTTCCGTTTTAAGCGCTTAGCGCTTTTAAACGTTTAGAAGTTGATGCGAACACCACCGTTCCAGTTGCGGGGCAAGCCCAAGAACACTTCTGCGTCGTCAGCAGAGTGCGTCTTGTCGCCGTACGCGTTGTAAGGAGAGTTGTCCGTAGCGTCTTGGATGTACACCGCATCGGTCAAGTTGAACACGTGTGCAAAGACGTCCATGGTTACACCATTGAAGTCGATGGGCAAACGGTAGTTCAAGTTCAAGTCGATTACGCTGAACGAAGGCACCTGCCAAGACTCTTGCGTGTCAGACGCATCAGTACGGCCGAATACGTTCCAATCCGCGTAGTACTTGGAGTAGTTGCGGTAGGTCAACGTAGCGTTCAAGTTCTTCACGCCCGTGTACTGAACTACAACAGCCTGCTGGTTCTGAGGAGCGTCACCTACGTGCAAGCCCTTCAGGTAGTAGTTCACTTGGGTCGTTACAGGAGAACCAGAAGAATAGTCCGTGTACTCACCAGAAACGTCGTCCATCATCGTCCAGTCGCCGAAAGAAGCGCTCAAGTCAATGCGAAGACCGCTGATAGGCTTCAAAGCCGCCTCCAATTCCAAACCGCTGTGCTTAGCGTTCATACCAGTCAGGTAAACCGCGTCTTCAGAGCCGTCCGTCAAGTAGACGAAGAAGCTGTTGGTACGGTTCAACCACAAGGTGTAGTAGTAGCTAGCGCTCAAGGCCAATTTGCCGTTGGGGGCGCTCCAGTTCAAACCTGCTTCATACGAATTGAAGGTCTCGTTGTCTGCAAAAGACTGCTTGTAAACCTTACCAGAAGCATCGTTGATAGCCTTGTCAAACGTAGGGGTAGCCTTCACCCAACCCAAGTTGGCAAAAGCGTTTACGTTGTCGTTGATCGCGTACTTGGCACCACCCTTGATTTGCATACCGGGGAGGTTCTTGTTCTCTGCGTAGTACTCTTCACCGTTGCCGTTGTCACGGAAGTGGTCGGTCAACGTGTACGATGCCATGGTGAAACCAGCCACACCGTTTGCAGTCAAACGATCAGCGCGGTAGTCGCCCTGAATGTACGCACCCGCCCAGTTGATGGTCGTCGTGTTGTGGTAGGCAATCTTGTCGCCCAAGCCCGCCTGGAAGTCGGCAGCGCGGAAATCGCTGCTGTTGTCCACGTAGTAGGCGCCGCCCAACAAGTCACGCACTTCACGAGCGTGCTCAACTTGAGCAGAACGCACGTCCAAACCGTAGGTCAAGTTCAAGTTGTCGTTCACTTCGTGGTACAACTTGGAAATGGCCCCCAAGGTCCACTGGTTGTTGATAGAGTTACGCAAGATGCCGGTAGAAGCAGGGCTGCCATCCGTAGCGTCCGCGTTCTCAGCAATTTCAGCGTCCCAGTTACGCGCGAAGCCCAAAGCAGAAGAGCTCTTTACAGAACCCAAGGTGCCAGAGCCACCACCTGAACCTCCAGAGAAGTAGAAGATATTACCCAAGCGCATGTTGTCGTTGATGGTGTGGTACCAGTTCAAGTTCACTTGTGGCTTGTGGAAGTAGTTCTCACGCTCGTTGATGTAGCCTGAGTTGTAACGAGCACCCTGACGAGCACCGTACATGTTGTAGTACTGCTCGCCTGCGTAGGAAGGATCTACTGTGTTGTAGTTCTGGCTGTAGTTGCGGCCCAATTCTGAGAACTGATCAGCGGCATTGGGGTCATACCCGTCCAAAGACAAAGCGTAGTCACGTGAGTAACGGCCTACGTTCTGACGGAACAAGTTCTGACCGTGGCGCTGGGGAGCACCAATCGCGTACAATTCCAACTTGTCTTTCTTAGAAGCTTGATACGAAGCGCCGACGTAATAGGCGTAGGCGTCCGTCCAAGTGCCCTGGTAGAAGCCGTCACCGGTTTTGCGCACCAACGTTCCAGAAATCGCCAATTTCTCGCCAATCATACCGGAGTTAAAGCCAACGGTGGTCTTCAAGAAGTTCCAGCTGCCCAATTCCTGACGGATGTAACCGCCTTTGGTTCGTGCTGCAGGGTCCGAAATGATGTTGATGGTACCACCGATAGAAGGAGTAGCCAAGTTTACACCAGACAAACCACGCTGAACTTGGATGTTGCTCGTAGCGTCACCCACACCGTCCCAGTTAGACCAGTATACCCAACCGTTCTCCATGTCGTTAACGGGGACACCGTTGATCATGATAGCCACGTTGCGTTGGTTGAATCCGCGAACGTTCAAACGAGAGTCGCCCGCACCGCCACCTTGGTTGGTTGAGTAGATAGAGGGCGCCGTGTTCAATACGTTGGGGAGGTCACGTGAAGCCAAACGGTTCACGATGTCTTTCTTCGGAAGCGTAGTCACCGCAAATGGCGATTTATTGTCCGAACGCGAAGACACAATTTCAAGCTCCGAGAGCTCTACCACCGTGTCCAGAGCAGCTGTTTGAGCATTGGCTGCAAATGCGAACACCAAAGCCCCAGCAAGGGTCATAAGTTTTTTCATCATTGTTAGTTTAGGATGATTAACACAAAGAAAAGACAGAACCTTTTGCCCAAGGAATTTCGCCTTGTTAAAAAAGCGTTAAAACTGAGTAATTAACCGGTTTTCCGGGCTGTTCTTAGCTCAAATCCACGCGTCCAAATCGCGACGGTCTCGCTTGGTGGGACGCCCAAGTCCTTGATTACGCTGGTGTTTCCGGGCGAGAAGGATCATCTCGCGCTTTTCGAACTCCTCTTTTTGTGTAGTTTCTAACAGAAAGTTTTCAACAAGCGCAGCTCCAACCCGGCTTTTGGGGAGGTCGAGAACTTTATACGTTCGTAGGTAGCCGGTGTACTTCAGGGTGAAGTGGTCTCCGGGCTTGAGCGTTCGGCTTGCTTTGATGGGCTGATCGTCGATGAGTATTCGGCCCAATTTGATTTGATGGGCTGATCGTCGATGAGTATTCGGCCCAATTTGAGCGAATCCGCAGCTAGACTGCGCGTTTTATAGAGTCGGACGGCCCACAAAAAACTGTCGACTCGCATGGGCTTAGTGGACGTGAATCAACTGCGTGAACTGGGCGCGTCGTTCGGCCAATTCCGCATCGGAAATGTGCTCCAAGCGTTCCGGTCCAAATTTCTCCACACAGAAGGACGCCATGGTTGCGGCATACATCAAGGCACGCTTCATGTTGTCGAAGGAGGTGTCTTTGGTTTGGGCCAAATAGCCAATAAAGCCCCCTGCGAACGTGTCGCCCGCACCCGTTGGGTCAAATACTTCCGCCAAAGGCAAAGCGGGCGCAAAGAAAATCTGGCCTTCTTGGCCAAAGAGCAGGGCACCGTGTTCGCCCTTTTTGATGATCAAGGTTTGGGGGCCCATGCCCTGGATGGCTTTGGCCGCTTGCACCAGGTTGTGCTCGCCCGAAAGTTGGCGCGCCTCTTCGTCGTTAATCGTGAGCACGTCTACTTTTTTGAGCACCTTTTTGAGGTCTTCCAACGCCACGTCCATCCACAAATTCATGGTGTCTAGAACGACCAATTTGGGGCGGGTTGTGAGCTGGTCGAGAACGCGCATTTGGATGGCTGGCACCAAATTGCCCAACATCAAGTACTCACAATCCTTGTAGGACTCAGGGATAATGGGATCAAAATGCTCCAAAACATTGAGTTGCGTGTCCAATGTGTCCCGCGAATTCATGTCCAAGTGGTACTTGCCCTTCCAGAAAAAGGTTTTCTCCCCTTCAATCACCTGCAGGCCTTCCGTGTGCACCTTGTGGGCATTGAGCAAGTCAATATGCGCTTGCGGGAAGTCATCTCCCACGACCGAAACTAAGTTGATGCGATCGACAAAGTAACCGGCGCTCATGCCGATATACGTAGCGGAGCCGCCCAAGATGCGCTCACGAACGCCAAAGGGGGTTTCTAATCCATCGAATGCAACGGTGCCAACGACTAAAAGACTCATGTTTTGAGGGGTATTTGGAATATCTGCCGCAAATATACCCTTGCCTATTGCACCAATTTCAGTCTATTCGTATTATTGCAGCCCTTTTCGAAGGAACATTCCTCCTTAGCTCAGTTGGTTAGAGCATCTGACTGTTAATCAGAGGGTC
>JAYQOY010000048.1:0-13390 GCA_038145075.1 Schleiferiaceae bacterium
CGCGTGGAAAACGACACGCTGATTACGGGCTACCGGCATGTGTCCGGTTGGGCGCGCGACCGCTACATCTACTTTGCCGCTTCCTTTAGTCGGCCCATTTCCAGCTACCGGCACCGAAAGGACGACCAAACGCCCTACCGCGGCTTCTACCGCCGCTTCAAGGAATTAGACAACTTCCCGGAAATGGCGGGGAAATCGGTTCGGGCCGAATTCACCTTTGCCCCCAGTGAAGCCCCCTTGGAGGTCGTCTTTGCCATCAGCGGCGTCTCCACCGCCGGTGCCCTTGCCAACTTACGCGCTGAAGCCAAGCCCTTTGACGCGGCCAAGACCGAGGCCCAAGCCCGCTGGCTCACCGAACTCCAAAAAATCCAAGGCACCTTTCTGTCCGCCGAGGATAAAACCACCTTCTACACCGCGCTCTACCACAGCTTGATTGCACCGCATGTCTTCCAAGACGTAGACGGTCAGTACCGCGGCCTCGACGGAAACGTGCACCGCGCCGAGGGCTTCACCAACCTCACCGTCTTCTCGCTCTGGGACACCTACCGTGCCTTGCATCCCTGGTTCAATTTTTTTCAGCCCGAACACAACCGCAACGCCGTACTCTCCATGCTGGCACACGGCGAACAAAGCGTGCACCAGGCTTTGCCGGTCTGGAGCCACTGGGCGAATGAAAACTGGTGCATGATTGGCTACCACGGTGTCAGTGTACTTGCCGATGCGGCCGCCAAGGGCATGACAGGCGTGGATTGGGACCTGGCGCTCAAACTCGCGGTGAGCTCTTCCAGCTGGCTCGGTTACGACGGCCTGGGCGCTTACCTAGATCTGGGCTATGTGCCGGAAGACGTAGTAGGCTCCTCCGTCAGCAAGACCT
Organism: Schleiferiaceae bacterium; assembly: GCA_038145075.1. Lineage (GTDB taxonomy): Bacteria > Bacteroidota > Bacteroidia > Flavobacteriales > Schleiferiaceae > TMED14. Next base: position 875 of record JAYQOY010000048.1, read on the forward strand.
TGGAATACGCCTACGACGACTGGTGCGTGGCGGAACTTGCCCGCCGTCAGACCCCCTACCACAACTTCTATACGGGTACTGATCATCCCAACATCCGCTTGAACAAGGCCTATTTAAAGCGTTCACAAACGTTTAAAAACACCTTTGACCCGAAGATCCACTGGGCACGCCCCCGACTTAGCAGCGGCGCTTTCAAGGCAGAATTTGACCTGCTTAGCACGCACAACCAGGGCTTCATTGAGGGAAATGCCTGGAATTACAGCTTTTACGTGCCTCAGGATGTGCCCGGCTTGATCCAGGTCATGGGCGGCGAGAAGGTCTTTGTGCAGCGTTTGGACTCGCTCTTCACGATGGAATTGCCTGACGAGGCCATTGCGCACACCGAGGACGTGACGCGGGACGGCATTTTGGGCAACTACGTGCACGGCAACGAGCCTTCGCACCACATTCCCTACCTGTACAATTGGACGCAGGATCGTTCGAAGACGCAGTACTGGGTCCGAACGATTTGCCGCGACATGTACGGCCCCGAGACAGACGGTCTTTGCGGCAACGACGACGCGGGCCAAATGTCCGCCTGGTACCTCTTCAGCTCCCTAGGTTTTTACCCCGTGACACCGGGCGCAGCCACCTACGAATTGGGCAGTCCAAGCGTCAAGAGCGCCACCATCCAACTAGAAAACGGCAACGCATTACGCATTGAAACTGTCAAGCAGTCGCCCAAAAACGTTTATGTCAAGGAAGTGCGCTGGAACGGCCAGGCTTTGCCGGGGCACAGCATCTACCACCAACAATTGATTCAAGGGGGCACGCTTACCTTTGTCATGTCCCCAAAACCTCAGTCTTAATGCGCATTTCGCTTCGTTGCCTCGCCGGGATGGCCGGGCTCTTTTTGGCTTTTTCTTCGTCGGCTCAACCTATTCCCCAGCCCAGCAACGGGCGCGCCTTTGAGGAGGCCATCGTTCCCCGGGTCTACATCACCCTGCCCGCGGACACCCTCAACTGGATCCTTCAGAACGTGACGAGCGACAAAGAATGGCACGCCGACTTTGTGCACATGCATTACGGCCAGGCGGACAGCGTCCAAAACGTAGGCTTCCGCCTGCGGGGGAATACGTCCCGGTATTCGGGCAAGAAGTCCTTCAAGATCAGCTTCAACAGTTTTTCCCCCGGCGGGCGCTGGGAGGGCCTGAAAGAGCTGAACCTCAACGGCGAGCACAACGACCCGAGCATGAGTCGCGCGCGCATGGGCTGGCACTTGCTCAGCGATCTGGGGTTGGCCGCTTCCAGGACGAGTCACGTTCGGCTCTACATCAACGGCGACTACTTCGGCCTCTATGCCAACGTGGAGCACATCAACGACGACTTTGTGGAGCGCCGCTACGGCAGCAAGGCGGGCAACCTCTACAAATGCCTCTGGCCCGCTACCCTGCAGTACCTCTCCAACAACCCGAACGACTACAAATTCACCTCCGGCGGGCGCCGTGCCTACGAGCTCAAGACGAATAAGACCGCGGACGATTACAGCGATTTGGCCAACTTCATTCAGGTCTTGAACCAAACGCCCCTCACCGACCTCCCCTGCGCCCTCGAAGCCGTCTTTGACGTGAACGAATACCTCTATACCCTAGCCGTCGAAATCAGTATTGGCCACTGGGACGACCACGCCAACAACAAGAACAACTTTTACCTCTACCAGTCGCCTAATGACGGCTTGATGCACTTCATCACCTACGACCTGGACAATACGTTTGGGGTCGATTGGTTTAACGTGGACTGGACGGCTAAAAACATCCACGCCTGGGGCGACCAAAACAACAACTACCCACTCTATGCGCGCGTCACCTCGGTGCCCGAGTACCAGCTTCGCCTCCAACTCTTCTTGGCCGAAATCAACGCCCACATGAGCTCGAACGCCTACGTGGCCCGCTCTTTAGGCTACCGAGACCAACTCATCGGCTACGTGGGGACCGACCCCGCCTACCCCCTAGACTACGGCTACGACTCTACCAACCTCTACACAGCCTGGCATTCGGCCGCGGGCGGCCACGTCAAGACGGGCATCTTTCCCTTCATCAACCAGCGCGTGACCAACACCCAAAACCAGTTCATCTCCGGCAATGCCGACCCCGTGCTCTGGCGCCCCCGCCTCCTAGGCGCGAGCAACCAAGGGCCCATCCATGCTACGGTGGTGGTTTTTGATGAGAGCGTGCCGACCTCCGTGCTCCTTCAGTACCGCGAGAGCGGCAGCACCGTTTGGACCGCAGTAGACCTTTACGATGATGGCCTCCACGGGGATGGTGCGGCTGGTGACCGAACGTACGGCAACAGCTTCAGCGTGTCAGGATCTGTGACTCAACTCGATTATCGCTTTGCCGCCCAAGACGTCCAGGGCCAGCTCGGCCAATGGCCCTGTACGTATGCGACCCACAGCCTTCACCCCTTCCCCGCCGTGGTTCTCAATGAAGCCCAATCCGCCAACCAGACCACCGTCTACGACCAGAATGGGGATGATTCGGACTGGTTGGAGCTGTATAATTTGAGTAGTTCTAGCGCCTCTTTGGTTGGTTTAACGCTAAGCGATGACCCAAGCAACCCTGGAGCCTTCCGCTTCAAAAGTGGAAGCATCGCCGGCAACGACCATAAAATCGTTTGGGCCAGCGATGATACCACACAGTATGCGAACCATGCCGCCTTCAAGTTGAGTTCGGGCGGCGACTGGCTGGGTCTCTACTTCAAAGACAGCAGCGGCACCTACCACCTTTTGGATGAAGTCCAAATTCCCGCTTTAGCACCCGACCAATCCTACGGCCGCTTCACGGACGGCCATCCGCAATGGGTCATCTTTGATGCGCACCCCACCCCCTACGTGGCGAACGCCGGTGCTTTGTACAGCCCTGAAAACTTCGCCTCCACCTGGACTGCTCAACCCAACCCCTTCCGGGCCGGTACGTGGATTCAATCGTCCGAAAATCCTAGCGCCCGCATCGAAATCACGAATGCCCTCGGCCAAGTGGTACAGACCTTTGATGGAGCTGGCCCCTTCTACTGGACGGGAGATGTACCTGGGATGTACTGGGTGCGGATTTATGGGGAGTCGGGTGTGGAGGTGATTCCAATTGCACAGCAATAAGCTAGAGAGCTAGAGAGCTAGAGAGCACGCGCTTCGCGAAATTTGGCTAGGTAGCTAGAAAGCTAGAGAGCACGCGCTTCGCGCTGTGGCCTTTTGACTTAAACGCTTAAACTCTTTTACCCTTGAACGGTGTACTGCACCTTCGCTGCGCGCTTGGACTTTCCGTTGTTTTACTGAGCTCTAGCTCCCTAGCCCTCTAGCCACCTAGCGCGCCAAAGGCGCCTCTAGCCCTCTAGCCAAAAAAAAAGACCGACCCCTCTCGGAGCCGGTCTCTTGACAGAAGCGGAGCTCCTGCGTTTAGGCCATTAAGCGGGTTTCCTCCGTTACGGGCGCTGCGCCGTCGTAGCGACCAGGAACGGGTTGGTAATCCAAGGCTTCGGTACAGCCAATTTCGGACGTGAAGTAGCCCAATAGGGTTAATTCACGGAGTACACTGAAGTAGTGCAGACCTTCGGCCTTGCTGCGCTCTTCGTCCACTTTTTTGAGGATGTCCTCGCGGTAGAAGGCGGTGGCAGCGGTGAAGGTCGTGCCTGCAGCGGCGTCGGCAGCTTCGTCCAAGGCCACGAGGCCGGCATTGACGGCATCGCGGTGTTCTTGGCTGTAGCAATCGGCCAGCATGAGATCGATGAAGGCGCCTACGTTAGCATCTGCAGCTCCACCACTCTTCTCGGTGCGAGGGAGGATGGTGTCCGCAATGGCGTTCAGGAAGGCGATGCGCTCGGGGTCGCCGGTACCGACGCTTTCGGCGGCACGGGTGCAGGATTCAAGCAGGATGCTGGGGGCAATGAGTGTGCCGCCCAAAACAAGGGCCAAGCGCTGGACGGCCGCACGGCGCGTCATTTCAGAGCCCAGGGCGATTTCGCGAAAAGGTGCTTTCTGTTCCATTAGAGGTTGCCTTTTTTAAGTTCTTCCACAGCGAAGTTGGCTGCGCGCGCCGTCAAGGCCATGTAGGTCAATGAGGGGTTCACGGCCGCCGCAGAGGTCATACACGCTCCGTCGGTCACGAAGACGTTTGGAGCGTCCCAAATTTGGTTGTTCTTATTGAGCACAGAATTGGAGGGATCGGTGCCCATTCGGGCCGTACCCATTTCGTGGATGCCCATGCCGAGTGCATAATCCGCATCGTAGGTGCCGACGTTCTTCACGCCGCAGGCCTCGAGCATTTCAGCGGCATCGTTCGCCATATCCACGCGCATCTTCTTCTCGTTGTCACGGATTTCGGCGTCGATGGCCAGGACAGGCAAGCCCCACTTGTCGGTCTTGCTGCGGTCTAGCGTGACTTTGTTTTCGTGGTAGGGCAATACTTCGCCGAATGCTGTCATACCGATGCTCCAATCGCCGGGGCGCGAGAGATCGTCTTTGAACTGGCCGCCGATACCCAATTCGGCCACGCCACGGCTCCAGCCTGCACGTGAGGCAGAACCTTGGTAGCCAAATCCACGGAGGTAATCGCGGCTTTCTTGACCGGGCAAGTTGCGGAAACGGGGGATGTAGAAGCCGGTTGGGCGCTTGCCGAAGTAGTACTTGTCTTCGTAGCCTTCGATGGAACCTCCTGCGCCTACGCGGAAGTGGTGGTCCATCAAGTTGTGGCCGAGCTGACCGGAGGAGGATCCCAAACCACCCTCCCACACGTCGGTGGCAGAGTTGAAGAGCACCCAGGTGGAATTCAAGGCGGAGGCGTTCAAGAAAACAATCTTAGCCTTGTATTCATAGGTCTGGTTCGTTTCAGCGTCCAGCACTTCCACACCCGTCGCCTTCTTCGTGTCCTTATCGTAGAGGATTCGGGTCACAATACTAAAGGGGCGCAAGGTCAAGTTGCCGGTCGCCATGGCGGGAGGCAAGGTGGACGATTGCGTGCTGAAGTAGCCGCCGAAGGGACAGCCCAACCAGCATTTGTCGCGGTACTGGCAATTTACACGGCCCGTATGAGGGACCGTTATGTTCGCCGAACGGCCAATAATCAATCGGCGCGCCTCATTGTAATGCTTGCGCAAACGGTCTGCGACATCCTTCTCCACAATGTTTAACTCCATGGCGGGAAGAAACTCGGAATCAGGCAGTTGAGGCAAGCCTTCGTAGGAACCCTGAATGCCGGCCCACTTCTCCGCATAGGAGTACCAGGGGGCAATGTCGTTGTAGCCGATGGGCCAAGGAGTGGCAATGCCCTCTTTGGCGTTGGCCTCAAAGTCCATGGCGCTCCAGCGGTAAGTCTGACGGCCCCACATGAGGGAGCGGCCGCCCACGTGGTAACCGCGGTACCAGTCAAAGCGCTTGACTTCGGTGTAGGGGCATTCCTTGTCTTGGACCCAGAAGTGCGGGTTAATTTCGTTCAAGGGGTAGTCGCGGCGCAGGACCGGATTGTCTTCCTTTTGCTGGTTAGTGGCACGACCACGGTGGGGAAATTCCCAGGGATCCATGTTCGTGGTGGGGTAGTCGGTTACGTGCTTGACGTCGCGGCCCCGTTCGAGCATCAGGACCTTGAGGCCCTTTTCGGTCAGCTCTTTGGCGGCCCAGCCTCCAGAAATTCCGGAGCCTACAACGATAGCATCGTATTCATTTGCGTTTGCCATAGGTAGAGTTAGTGTTGAGAAGTCGGTTGTTTCAGGACTTTGGCGTCCATGTTGGGGTACAGGGCGGACATGCTCGAACGCAGCGAGGGCATGGGGTCGCCTTCAATGAGGTATTCTAGGGCCACATAGCCTTTGAAGCCGGTGGTCTGGATGGTGGTCATGATGGCGGGGTAGTTCACTTCTTGGAAGTGATCGGGTTCCATTCGGCCCGGAACGCCCGCCACGTGGTAATGCTTGATGTAAGGCCAATGCTTCTTAATGGTCGCGATGATATCGCCCTCCATAATCTGCATGTGGTAGATGTCGTAGAGGATGCCAAAGCTGGGCGAGGCCAAACTTTCGGCCAATTGGAAGGACCAGGCCGAATTATCCGCCATGTAGTCCGGGTGGTTCACCTTACTGTTGAAGACTTCTAAGCAAAGCTCAATGCCATGCTCCTCTGCCAAATCTACCATGGGGCGGAGGCCTTCAATCGCATTGGCCATCCCCTGCTCTTCCGACATGCCGCGGCGGTTGCCGGCAAAGCATATCAAGCGTTTGTAACCGGCTTTAGCGACCCGAGGAATCATCTCGCGGTAGCGCGCATGCAAGGCCGAATGGTGTTCCGGATGGATAAAGCCGTCCACGAGGTTCAGCTCCGCTCCATTGCACATGGAGGAATCCAGGCCGTGCTTTTTCAGGATATGCCAGTCTTCGGGACCGACCAAGTCGATGGCATCAAGGCCAAGTTCGACCGCTGCTCCGCAAAGCTTTTCCAGTTCCCAGCCGTCCAAACACCAACGTGCGAAGCTCGTTTTGTAGCTCAAGTTCGCGGGGCGTTGGGTGTTCCAGGCTAGGGCTGCCGGTTGCGCCTCTCCCGCAAGAGCGGAACCCATCAAGGGCGCCGCCGCTAAAGTGGCGCTGGCTCCTGCGAGGGTTTTGAGGGCTTTCCGGCGATCCATGCGTTTAAGCCGCGTTGCGCTTGCGCATGTAGACGTAGAGACCGGCAAAGGCAGCGCTCAGAACGATGGGCATAAAGAGGGTGGTGCGAAGAACCGTTCGGCCCGCTTCCACATCGTTCATGTCGCCCACGAGGCCTTCATAATAGCCGCCCATGGCCTGCATGTAGAGCGATACGGCAAACATACCCGCAGCACCCATGACCGAAAGGCCAACGGCACCCGTGTTGGGCAAGTTCTCCGCGACAAAGCCAATCATGGTGGGCCAGAAGAAGGTCACACCCAAGCCAAAGACCGCCGCGCTCACAAAGAGCATTCCGCCGTCTTGGGTGGCGAGCAAGTACAGACCCAGCGTAGAAATGATCGCAGAGCCCAACAGCATGCCCGTGGGCTTCAACGTCTTCACCACACCTTCAGCAAGGCCACGACCCAATGTCATGACGCCCGAAGAGATGAACAGAATCAGGATGGCGTTTTCAGACACGGAGTGCAGCAGAACATCGATGTACTGGCCGGTGAAGAGTTCGGTGATGGAGGTGCCCAGCATGCAGATCATCATGAAGAGGAAGAGGGGCTGGAAGAGGTTTTTGTACATATCCGCTTCGGAAACGCCAGATTTGACGCGTTCAGTCACAGGGAATTCGGCCTTGCTGAACAAGTAGCCGTAGATGGCAAGCGGTAGCAGCATGGTGCCCATTTGGGCCTGCCAGCCCCAATCGAGGTTGGTGAAGACAAAGCTGATGAGCGTGCCCAGCACAATACCTCCGGGGAACCAGAGGTGGAAGTGGTTGAGCTTGGTCGTTTTGTTTTCGGGATAAATGGACGCCACCAGCGGATTGCACACCGCCTCTACCATGCCATTGCCCAGTCCAATCATGAGGGTGGACAGGAAGAGGCTCATGTAGCCATTGGCGAAGATGGTCAGCAGGATACCGCCCAAATGCATCAAGAACGCGAGGTACATCAAGGGTTTCATGCCCAAACGGTCGACCAGCATGCCGCCGATCACCATGGAGATGGGAAAGCCCCAGAAGGCCGTCGCCGCAATCGTACTTATCTGGCTGTCCGTCAGGGCAAAATGGCCTTGCAAATCATTTAAAATACCGGCCCGAATGCCAAAACTCAGCGAGGTAACGACCAGCGCAAAACAGCTGGCCATGAATAAACTTCTGCGGTCCATAAGGGGGTGTCTAGGTTTTTTAGATCTTGTAGTATCCCGAATGTAGGGAACAAATTGTTACTTTGACACTTACTAAGGATAACTATTCGTGAAAGCACTTAAATACGGAATGATCGGTGGAGGACCCGGTTCCTTCATCGGAAATGTTCACCGCATCGCCGCGCGCATTGACGGCCTCTACACCCTGACGGCAGGGGCCTTTTCGAGCGATTTCGCCAAATGCCAAGAGACCGCCGCCGAGCTGGGCGTCGCACGCCCCTACCCTTCTTGGGCCGCCATGCTCGAGGCTGAAACCCAGCTCCCCGCCGACGAACGCATCGATGCAGTTGTCATTGTGACACCAAATCACGTGCATGCCGCGCCCGCCATTGCCGCCCTAGATGCCGGCTTTCACGTCATCCTCGACAAGCCCCTCTGCGTGTCTTTAGAGGAGGCCCGAGCCATCGAGGCCGCCGTTCAGCGCGCTGCGCAGAAGGGCATTCACTTTTGCTTGACGCATACCTATTCCGGCTACCCCATGGTCAAGGAGGCGCGCGCTCGCGTTGCTTCGGGTGAGCTTGGAACGGTCCGAAAAATCTACGTCGAATACCCCCAAGGCTGGCTTTCTACCTTCCTCGAAGGCGAGGGCCAAAAACAAGCCGCCTGGCGCACCGACCCCACCCGTTCGGGCCGCGTCGGCGCCATGGGCGATATCGGCACGCACGCCTTCCAATTGGCCGAATACGTCTCCGGCGAAACCATCACCGAAGTCTGCGCCGACCTCCGCGCCGTCGTTCCCGGCCGCGCCCTCGACGATGACGGAGCCGTCCTCTTCCGCACGGCTTCTGGCGCCTCTGGCGTCCTGATGGCCACCCAAGTGGCCGCCGGCGAAGAAAACAACCTCCGCATCCGCGTCTTTGGCGAAAAAGGCGGCCTCGACTGGCAGCAGGCCGACAACAACAGCCTCCTCCTGAAACCCCTAGAGGATGCGGTCCGGAAACTCCGCGCCGGCGGCCCGGGTACCCTAGCCGTCAGCCAAAAACACACCCGCGTGCCACCCGGCCACCCCGAAGGCTACCTCGAAGCCTTCGCCAACCTCTACCGCAACTTCGCCTGGCAAATTGCCGCGGACCGCGGGGAGCGCCCAGCGGATGCCGATTGCGACTTCCCCGGAATTCACGACGGTGTACGTGGGATGGAGTTTATTGACGCGATCTTGCGTTCAAACGGAACCTTTGTTCCCATCAACAGCTAAGGCATGAAAACAGTACAAGGACCTGCCATCTTCCTCGCCCAGTTTGCGGACGATGTCGCCCCTTTTAATTCCTGGAAGAGCATTTGTGCGTGGGCGGCCAGCCTAGGCTACGAAGCGGTCCAGGTGCCCACCTGGGATTCTCGATTGGTGGACCTCGAAAAAATCGCCACCGACCCGGCGGCCGCCAAGGCTTGGCAGGCGGAGGCCCGTGAGGCAGGCGTCGAGATCTCCGAACTCTCCACCCACCTCCAAGGACAACTCATTGCGGTGCACCCCGCGTACAGCGAGCAGTTCGACGCCTTTGCCGCGCCCGAAGTGCGCGGCGACGACGCCAAGCGCCAAGCCTGGGCCAAGCAGCAATTGCTGTGGGCGGCGCAGGCTTCGGCGAATTTGGGCCTGAAAGCGCATGCCACCTTCAGCGGAGCCTTGGCTTGGCCCTACGCCTACCCCTGGCCCCAGCGGCCCGCAGGATTGGTGGAGGCCGCTTTTGAAGCGTTGGGCAAGCGGTGGAAGCCGATTTTGGACGCTTTTGAGGCCGTGGGCGTGGATCTCTGCTTCGAATTGCATCCCGGCGAAGACCTGCACGACGGCGTGACCTTTGAACGCTTTTTGGAAGCGGTGGACCACCATCCCCGTGCGAATATTCTGTACGACCCCTCGCATATGGTGCTGCAAGGCATGGATTATCTGGCGTTTATCGACCACTACCACGCGCGCATCAAAATGTTCCATGTGAAGGATGCCGAGTTCTTGCCGAGTGGTAAGGCAGGCGTTTATGGCTCGTATTCTGGCTGGGTGGAGCGCCCGGGTCGCTTTCGGTCCGTTGGAGATGGCCAAATCGACTTCCAAGGCATCTTTAGCAAATTGGCGCAGTACGACTACGAAGGCTGGGCCGTCCTGGAATGGGAATGCTGCTTGAAAGATTCCGCCACAGGCGCACAAGAAGGGGCCGAACGCATCGCCGCATACATCATCCCCGTCGCCACGCGCGCCTTCGACGACTTCGCCGCCTCCGGCGTCGACCACGCCGCCAACCGCCGCATGCTCGGACTAGACTAAACCCTTCCACCCTTAAACCCTTATACCCTTAAACCCTTTAACCAAATGAAAACCCTCCCCCTCTCCCTCGGCCTTTTGGCTCTAGTGGCCTGCAGCAACCCCGGCTCCGATGAGGCCAGTGCTGACGACGCGTCAACCGCTGTTGTGCCCCAAAATTTCTTGACCGACGACGAAGTTTTGGACGGTTGGGAATTGCTCTTTGACGGCACCAGCTTGAGCGGCTGGCATATCTATGGCGGTTCGGCCATGGAAGAATCTGGCTGGAAAGTGGGCAACGACGCCATTACGTTTGACCCCGATCGCGAGGACGGTCACGACCTCATCAGCGATGCCGAATACGCGAATTTCCACCTCAGTTTGGAGTGGAAAATTTCGGAAGGCGGAAACAGCGGCATCATGTTCTACGTGAAGGAAGACCCTCAGTACCAGTACCCTTGGCTGACCGGCCCCGAAATGCAAGTGTTGGACAACGGCAGCGAAGAGAAGCCTGGCCACGCAGACGCCGCATACCCCAAGCACCGCGCGGGTGACCTTTACGACTTGATCTCCTGCTACGAAGAGGTGGCGCACCCTGCGGGCGAGTGGAACCACGCCGAAATCATCGCCAACAACGGCGACCTCACCTTCAAACTCAACGACGTGGTCGTGGTCGAAACGACCATGTGGAACGACGAGTGGGACGCCATGGTCGAGGCCTCTAAGTTTGTGTCCATGCCTGACTTTGGCACCTACCACAGCGGCAAATTGTGCTTGCAAGACCACGGCAACAAGGTTTGGTACCGCAACATCAAGATTAAGCAGCTCTAAGCGTTTAACACCTTTATTTTCAGGCCTATCAGGCCGAAACCGCCTCGTCGCCCGAGGCGGTTTTTTTTTGCGCTTTAAACGTTTATACGTACATATTGTAATTTTTATACGTACATTTAATGCATGGACAAAAAACTCACCCTAAAACTCTCGGAAGATGTCATCGAGAATGTGAAGCGGTACGCGGAAACGCATGGTACGAGCGTCTCCAAACTTGCAGAGGCCTTCTTTGAGAGTCTCTATGCTCCCCAAGACTTGGAACTTGACGAGGATCTAAAGCGAATCATTTTGTCTCCCGCTCCTGCTACGGAAAATCCACGCGAGGAATACCGTGAAGCCGTGATGCGTCGTTACCAATGAAGGTTTTCATTGACACTAACGTCCTATTGGACCTCATGTTGGATAGACCGGAATTCCAGAACGCGTCGGCTTCCTGTATCCAAGGCCTGCGAAATCATGGTGCAGGTCTTTACATTTCCTCACTCACGGTCATACACGCGTATTATTTCATGCGAAAAACCCATGGGCACGAGAAATCTATGGAAATCACCCAATACACGCTTGACATGTTCCATGTTCTGCCCTCTGATGCCTCGACGCTTCAAAGAAGTATGAGCTTAAATTTCAATGATTTAGAAGACGCTCATCAATGCGCCATCGCCCTTCAAGGAAACTGCGACTATTTAGTCACACGTGACTTGAAAGGCTTCAAAAAAGCCCCACTCACCATTCTCAGCCCAGCTGAAATGTTAAGCCACCTCCAATTTAAGTCATGACCCGAATCCTACTCTTTTGCTTGCTCTTCGCGAGCTGCTTCACTTCCAGCGCCCAAGAACTCCCCTCACGGCGAGCCATTAAAAAAGAGGTGCGTGCATGGCAGAAGGAACAGAACCACGAAATGGCCACAGAGGGGTCAAGTCCCATGGACTCGGCGGCACGCTCCAACTTCACACAACTTCCCTTCTACCCCATCAACCACGAGGCCTATCAAGCCGTGCAATGGGAGCGCTGTGCGGATTCAGCCTGGTTTGAAATGCCCACCACGACTGCGCGCAAGCCCATCTACCGCAAGTATGCGACGCTCTACTTCATCCATGCCGACGGCCAGACCTATTCGCTGACCGCCTACCAGTCGCAAGCCCTGATGGCTAAGGAGGAATACGTGAACTACCTCTTCGTTCCTTTTGGGGATGCCACGAACGGCACGGATACGTACGGCGGTGGACGGTATGTGGAAGTGACGCGGGGCGAGTGGATTTTGGATTTCAACAAGGCCTACAATCCCTATTGTGCGTATTCGGGGCGCTATTCCTGCCCCAAGGTGCCTCTGGAGAATATCCTCCCCATTCCCATCTTGGCAGGAACCAAGTACGTCGGGCAGCATTAAAAAAGCCCCGCCGGCAGGTGCCGCGGGGCTCTAGAAAGCGCTTTAAGCGTTTATCCGATTGATTACTCTGGCTTGACGGCCACAGCGGGCTGCAAAGCGGCTTTGCCGTAGTCGCTGGAGGCCTTGAGGCATTCCATGGCAGTTTGGCCGGCTTGGCATTCGTCCTGCTCCAAGAAGTAGTGCTGCATGCCGGCCTCCTCGCGCGCGG
>JAYQOY010000049.1:0-13343 GCA_038145075.1 Schleiferiaceae bacterium
GTTGTAAATCACGCACAGCAGCTATGCTAAAAGCCCGCTTCGGCGGGCTTTTTTTTAAGGCGCCCAATCCCCTTTGCCCGCCAACCATGCAAAAGCTTCGGGAAAACGTTGGCGCCATGCCACTTCGCTGTGATCCGCCTTGCGATCGCGTACCCATTTAAGGTTATCTGTGCCATAGTCCGTTTTCTGAAGTTCCTTGAGCAGTAAATCAATACCGGGCTGCAACTGCGCTTCCAATCCTATACCCCCGTTGTCTAGGTAGAGGTAGCCCGAAGGGTTCGGCCGTCCATTTTCCTTCCAGGGACCAATGGCATCTACCACCAACCCATTGCCCGTTTCCACATAGACGGCGGGCGAAAAGGCCAAAGCGCCGTCAAAAACGCCAGGGTACTCCGTCAGCAAGCGAAACGCCAAGACGCCGCCCATACTGGAGCCGGCAAAGTAGACACGGCTCTCCTGAGATAGACTGGGATTTTCGAGGGCTTGTCCCAGCACCGTATGCACCAGGTAGTCCGTGAAGGCCTCCCCCAGCTCGCCGGGGCCGTATTCCAGGCGGCGGCGGTTGCCTCCTTCGGTGGCACATTCCAATGCGACGACGATGGTGGGTCGAATTCGGCCCTCTTGCATCAAAGCCAAGATGGCTTCATCCACGGCCCAGTCTACCCCAAAAGTGCTGGTGGCTGGATCAATGCAGTTTTGGCCGTCGGACATGAGGAGGAGATCCACGGGACCGGAAAGTTCGGTCGTCTTGAGATCGTACGGCGTCCACACCCACATTTTGCGCGAGGGAATGATACCGGCAGGATCCACGGGGGCATCGACCACGGTTAGAAAACCGCTTACTTGTCCGTCGTTCAAGCGCTCCGCGGGGCCAAAGGACAAGGCATGAAGTGTCGTATCCATAGCTTCCCAGCCTCCCAAGTCGCGGTAGGCCAAGCCTTCGGCCAACTTGGCTTCATGGGCCCAATCGCCTAAGGTAATTTTATAGGCAAAAGCGGAATCCGCAGCGACAAATTCCAAGGACCATTGCAGTGGATTCAACGCATCGCGCGTGAACGCGATGCCGCGCCCGTTCCATCCCCCAAGCTGCTGGGAGCTGCCTGTGATGAACACCGTGTCGGCAGCGGATAGGGTATCTGCGGTACGTACGGTAATGCGGACACGCGAGGCATTGTCCTCGGCACCTGGCCCTGCACAGGCTATGACGAGGAGAATAAGTGCCGCAAGGGCGAGACCTTTTCTCATTTTTCGAATCTGGATTTAAACAATTGGTGGTACGTGTCGCGCACTATGCCGTCCGAAACACCAATTTTGGGCACGTAAATCCATGTCGCGCCGGCCCATTTCATGGAGCGGCGGTAGATCGCCAAGGCCGGAACGATGACATCGGCGCGGTCCACGTTGAGTCCCATTTGCATGACCCGTTCGTCCGGGCTGAGTTCTTCCATCTGCTTGCTCAAGCGGTCCAAGTACTGCCTCGACAAAGGCTCGCTGATGGGCCGACCCGATAACTTATGCGCCTTGTTAATGTTACCCCCAGAGCCCACTAGTGCCACAGAACCCGGGTAGTTTTCTACGTGCTCCTTGACCCAGGCTTCCATCGTGGCCCACTCGCGTTGGCTGTCCACGGCATTCAAGGAACGCACCGTACCAATTGGGAACGACCGCGACACGCGAGCTGCCCCTTCGTGAAAGAAGGTCAATTCTGTAGAACCTCCACCCACATCGATAAAGAGCAAATTTTCCTCTTCGGGTTGAATCTTGTCAAACAACTTGGCGTGATAGATAAGACGCGCTTCCTCTTCCCCATCGATGACTTCGATTTGGATTCCGGTTGCACGACGAACTTTCCGAATCCAACGCGCTGCGTTCTTGGCCTCGCGCATGGCGCTTGTGGCACAGGCTCGGTGTGCTTCCACCCCGTTCACCTTCATGATGGCGGCGAAGGCCCGCATGGAGTCCACCAAACGGTCGCCCGTCTCCTTGGAAATCTTGCCTTCTCGGAAGACGTCCTCACCGAGACGCACCGGCAAGCGCGTCATAGAGGCCTTCTTGTAGTGCGTGTATTCGGGCGTTGGGATGACGTTACTCACCAGCAAGCGGATCGAGTTCGAGCCAATGTCAATCGCAGCGATTTTTACAATATTCATGCGCCTCCAAATTTCAATTGCTTCTGCACGTAGGCGTAGAGCTCTTCTTGGCTCCGAATTTTTCGCCCCGGAATGCTGCGGTAGGCATTGGGTTCGCCCTCCTTGGGGCTGCGCGCTTTGACGTTATCCTTCCAAATCAAGGCCAAATGGTCTAAAATTTCCTGCTGCACGCTGGGGCTGTAAATCGGTGCACCTACCTCCACGCGCAAGTCTAAGTTTCGCGTCATTAAATCAAAGGATGCGATGTACATGGCCCATTGACCGCCGTTCAAGAAGGCGTACACGCGGTTGTGCTCCAAGAAGCGGTCAATGACCGAAATCACCTCAATGTTCTCGCTCAAGCCAGGAATACCGGGTTTTACACAGCACACGCCCCGAACGATGAGCTTCACCTTCACGCCCGCCTGGCTGGCTTCGTAGAGCTTTTGCCCCATGTCGTAGCTGGAGAGGCTGTTGAACTTCATCCAAATTTCGGCGGGGCGTCCCGCTCGCGCATGAGCGATCTCACGGTCGATATTTTTTAAAATTCCATTCCGGGTGAAATGCGGGCTCACGAGCAAATGTTTGTACTTCTGCACGCGGTAGGGTTCGGCCAGGAATTGGAAGACTTTTTGAACTTCTTTGGCTACTCGCTTATCTGCCGTAAATAAGAAATAGTCCGTGTAGACCCGTGCGGTCCCCTCGTGGAAATTTCCTGTGCCAACGACAGCAAAGAGCTCGCGGCCTTTATCCGTTTTGCGTTCGACAGAGATGATTTTGCTGTGCACTTTCAGGCCTTCGACT
This sequence comes from Schleiferiaceae bacterium, assembly GCA_038145075.1. Classification (GTDB taxonomy): domain Bacteria; phylum Bacteroidota; class Bacteroidia; order Flavobacteriales; family Schleiferiaceae; genus TMED14. Next base: position 2,934 of record JAYQOY010000049.1, read on the forward strand.
CCTGTTTGGACCTCGATGCCTTCCTTCCGCATCTTTTCCAAATAGTGGATGTTGTTCTGCTCGTCAAAGCGGGCTTGCAACTCAATCACCACATGCACCCGCTTGCCGTTTTTGGCTGCGTTGATCAGCGCCGAAATAATGCGCGATTGGGAGGCCAAACGGTACAGCGTGATGGAAATAGATTCTACTTGAGGGTCCATCGCCGCCTCACGAAGGAAACGAATGATGTAGGAAAAGGTGTGAAAAGGCGTGTAGATCAGAACATCCTTTTGCCGAATGACCTGCAGCAACGAGCGCTCAAGGTCCAAATCGGGATGCATCAGGGGCGGCAAGGCGGGATGCTCCAAGTGCGGCCCTCCCACGTTGGGGAAGCGCATGAGGTCGCGCTTGTTGTGGTAGCGGCCACCCGGGTTGAGGGCGTCTGTGTCTTCTAGACCTATCTTCCGAACCAGCTGGGCTAGGAAATCGGGGGCTATACCGTCGTCGTAGGCCATTCGGACGGGATCGCCCGCCAAACGGTCCTCCAAGCCTCGACGTACGCGGTCCACCATGGTTTTGGAGACGTCGTGGTGGTCCATGTCCAATTCCGCATCGCGGCCAATTTTAAAGGCGTGGGCTTCAATTCGGTCCGCTGGAAAAATGAAGTAGGCGTAGCGCAAGTTGTAGCGCAGCACGTCGTCCAAATACATCAAGTAGTTCTTTCCGTACTTGGGCAGCACCACAAAACGCCCGTGCAAATCCGTGGGAATCTCAATGAGGGATTGGACCGGCTGAGCAGAACCCGAAGAGTGCAATTGAATCGCCAAGTAAATCGAGCCATCGTTGAGCTCGGGAAAGGGGTAGCCTTCGCGCAAAATCATGGTGAAAACGGAGGGGCTGATCTTCTCGATGTAGTGCTTGCGCACAAACTCTTCTTGTCCCCTGGTCAATTCCGCTTCAGTAATAAGGGCAATACCTTCCTTTTCCAGCTCCACCATGAGCTGATCGTAGATAGCCTCAACTTGCTGATTTTGGACTGTGACTTGGTCCTGAATGGCCTTGAGGAGGTCGACCGGACTCCATCCTCCCAACTGCTCCTTCACTTTCTTCTGGTTGGGCAGCTTGGCCAAGCGCTGAATGCTCGCGTAGCGCACACGGAAAAATTCGTCCAAATTGTTGGAGAAAATACCCAAAAAGCGCACCCGCTCAATGAGTGGATTTCGCTCATCCTTAGCTTCTTGCAACACACGAGCGTTGAAGTGAAGCCAGCTAATATCTCTATTTGTAAAACGGTCGCGGGCGGCTGGTAGCATGCCGTAAAGGTCGGTTAACTCTTGTGATTCTTGGGAAAATCAAAGAAGAGCAATTCCGCGTCAAAATCCAAGTCCTTCCAGGCGCCCACGTCAAAGCGCAAACAGGCCACACCTGCGGTAGGAACATTGTCAATTAGTTGGTCCACACAGCGGTTTAAAAAGGCCGTATGGGTGGGATTGTGGCCAAAAACCATGACCGCATCCATAGACTCAGGGAGCTGCTTCAAGTAGGCCAGAAGTTGGGATACGGACATCTCGTAGAGTGCCTCATCCGTTTTAATGTAGTCCAAGGTTTGGCCAAAGTTTCGGGCAAAAATTAGGGCCGTGTGTAGGGCCCTCGTGGCGGGACTCGACACCATCGCCGGGGCGGGCTGAACTTCCTCGGCCAACCAAGTCGCCATGAGATGCGCATCGCGAATGCCGCGCCCTTTGAGCGGTCGGTCCCGGTCCTCCAAGTGCGGGTAGTCCCACGAAGATTTGGCGTGCCGAACGAGGTATACCGTTTTCATGTAGCCCAAATTACCTTACTTGGTTTTCCCCAAGGTAACGGGAATATCAATCTTCCGTTGCTTTGACCTGGTTCCAAAGCCGGTCCCAGTCCTCCAGTTTCATCGCGCTGATTTCAAGGCCTTCCGCCTCCACCAGGGCTTCCATGGCTTGGAAACGACGCACAAACTTGGCGTTGGACTGTGCCAGGGCTTGTTCCGGGTCTAGGCCTCGGTGCTTGGCGTAGTTCACCAGTGCAAAGAGGACATCGCCCAATTCCATGGCCTCATCCTGCGTGTTGGCGGCCTCGCGCATTTCTACAAGCTCTTCCTGGACCTTGGCCCAAACACCCGCCTCATCCGGCCAATCAAAGCCTACGCCTTGCACCTTTTCTTGGATGCGAAAAGCCTTCACCATGGCGGGTAGGGATTTAGGGACGCCCTGGAGGACGGAGCGGCGTTCCGCCCCCTTCTCCTTCAGTTTAATCGCCTCCCAGTTGGCTTTGACCGTCTTGCTGTCCGTGGCATCTACATCGCCATAAATATGCGGATGGCGCCGAATCAACTTCTCGCACACGCTGTTCAGCACGTCGGTCACGTCAAAATCGCCCCGCTCTTCGCCCAGCTTGCTGTAAAAAACCAAATGCAGAAAGAGGTCACCCACTTCCTTCTTGAGCTCGTCCCAATCGCCCTCGTCAATGGCGTCCGCGAGTTCGTAGGTCTCTTCGATGGTGAGCTTGCGCAGCGAAGCCGCATCCTGTTCGCGGTCCCAGGGGCATTTGGCCCGCAGGTCGTCCATGATGTCCAGCAAGCGCTGGAAGGCCGCTTGTGCGTCTTGGGGATTAGGCATCCTCTCCCGTTTCTTCTTGTTTCGCAGCCTTGGCAGGCTTGGGTTCTTCAGCGAAGAAGCCGTAATCCACCAACAGGTTGTACCAATTGACAAACTTCTTCATGTCGCTGATGTAGACGCGCGTCTCATCGTAGTTGGGTACGTGCGATTGGAAGGCGGCCAAAATCTCGGAGGCATCCGCCTTGTGCGAAACGGTCTTAGCCCCTTTCAAAGCCTTGCCGGTCGCTTCGTAGAGCTCGCGCAAGGGCTTCTCCCCTTCGATGGTATACATGGCAATTTCATCCAAGGCATGCACTTGCTGCTGGGCCGAAACCGTGTAGCGCTTCTGATCGTCCAAGGATTCTATAATGATGCCCGTACGCGTTTGCGCAACCAGGTTAAATAAGCCAGGGCGGCCTGCTACGGCCAAGATGGTTTTAATCGATTTCATGGAGTTTGTGGGGATTCTTGGGTTTGCCACTCGTGGATTTTGTCCAAAAGCGATTCGTCGTTTTCAAATACAAGCACGTCGCGGTAGGCCAAAGCCGTTTGCGCCATTTGCGTTCCAGGATAGCGATCCACGAGCATGGTAAGCACTTGGATGGCGCGGCCTCGGTCGCTTAGTTTTTCTTCAAAGGTTACAGCCGCCGAAAAAAGGGCCAATTCCCCTTCTTGGCGGTCTGGCAAGGAGTCGGCAACTTGGAAATAGGTCCGAATGGCATACAGCGCCCCGCCCGGCACACTGGCCTGTACATCCGCGGAAACCATTTGGTAACGCGCCCAAAGCGAATCCTGCTCGGCCGAATTCGCCGCCGCCTGAAGGGTATTCAATTTGCCCTGCCAGCCACTGGTATCCGCCAAAGCCTCGCCGCCCGCCTCGGCACTTTCTACCATGGCATCAATCAAGAGCTCCGCCTCTTTTTGCGGGTTGCTGCAGGCTAAAGCCCCAGCGGTCACGACTAAAACAACCAGGCGCTTCATTTTACATCAAATTTCATGCGGTAGGAGGCATTCACTTTGCCCCCCGCAATATCCTTCAACTTGCCCTGCAGCATGCGGCGCTTCAGCGGCGACAAACGGTCCAGAAACAAGACACCCTCAATGTGGTCGTATTCGTGCTGGATGATGCGCGCAGGCAAGCCGGTAAAGGTTTCCTCGATCCACTCGCCTTCCGCGGTTTGGCTTTCAATAACCAAACTGGGCTTGCGCTGCACCGTTTCATGAATGTCCGGTATGCTCAAACAACCTTCTTCAAAGCCCCATGCCGTTCCGCTTTCCTCCAAAATGGTGGGATTGATGAACGCGCGCTTAAAGGTTTTCAGCACTTCAGCCTCTTCCGGACTGGCAGCGTCTTCGGCAAAAGGCGAGCCGTCCACCACGAAGATGCGCTGTGAAATTCCCACTTGCGGAGCCGCTAAACCCACCCCCTTGCTCGCGTACATCGTTTCAAAGAGATCTTCAATAAATGTGTTCACGTCTTCGGAGGGAAGGTCTACGTCTTGAGCGACGCGTTTGAGTACTGGGGAGCCGTAGGCAACAATGGGATAGACCATGGGGAAACTTTGGGGCAAAGATACAGCCCTGAATTACCTTTGCAGAATGGGAATTTGGCTCGGTTTAGATGTAGGCGGCGTGCGAACAGGCATTGCCGAATCTGATCCGTCCCACCAAATGGCCTTTCCGAGCTGCACCCAAGCCACTGCCACCCTCCTGCCCTATCTGGAGCGCCACTACCAACCTGCCGACCTTGCAGGCATTGCCGTTGGCCTTCCCGTCAACCTACAGGGCCAGGAAACGGACGGCAGTCAGCACGCGAAAAAAGTAGCCGAAGCCCTTCGCGCCCTTTGGCCCAACGTGCCCCTGCACTTCACCGATGAACGCTTCACCTCCAAGCTGGCGGCCCAAGCCGCCCATGCGGCGGGAGCCTCGCAGCGCGTGAAGAAGGACAAAGGCAAGTTGGACGCCGCTGCGGCCGCCATTCTTCTCGATAGTTTTTTGACACAACTCCATTCCAAATGACCGATTACAGCCTCTGGAAATCCCACATAGAAGCGGCCTGGGAAGACCGCAGCCTCTTGCAGCAGCCCCAAACCCTGGAAGCCATTGACGGCATCATTGCAGCCATCGACGCCGGTGCGTTGCGCGTAGCCGAGCCAACGGCAGACGGCTGGCAGGTCAACGAATGGGTGAAGAAAGCTGTTGTGCTCTACTTCCCTGTGCGCAAAATGGAAACGTTAGAAGCGGGCCCCATGGAATTCCACGACAAGATGGCCTTGAAGACGGGCTATGCGGAGAAAGGGATTCGGGTCGTTCCCCACGCGGTGGCGCGCTACGGTGCGTTCATTGACCGCGACGTCATCCTCATGCCCTCCTACGTCAACATCGGCGCCTACGTGGGCGCTCGTACCATGGTGGATACCTGGGCGACAGTAGGCTCATGCGCCCAAATTGGCAGCGACGTCCACCTCAGCGGGGGCGTTGGTATTGGCGGCGTTTTGGAGCCCTTGCAGGCCGCACCGGTCATCATTGAGGACGGGGCCTTTATTGGGTCGCGTTGCATTGTGGTTGAAGGCGTTCGGGTCGAAAAAGAAGCGGTCCTAGGCGCCAATGTCGTCCTCACCGCCAGCACGAAAATTATAGACGTTACGGGTCCCACTCCTGTGGAATACAGGGGCCGAATCCCCGCCAGAAGCGTAGTCATCCCTGGCAGCCAGCCCAAGGACTTCCCCGCCGGCACCTACCAGGTACCTTGTGCCCTGATCATTGGTCAGCGCAAAGAAAGCACCGACAAAAAGACCTCCTTGAACGACGCCTTGCGCACGTACAACGTAGCCGTATAAACATGCCCCTTCTCGACAGCCCCTTGTTCAAAGCTATTGGCGCCGAAGCAGATGCACTCGGCCTCGAATGCTATGTCGTTGGGGGCTGGGTGCGGGACCAAATGTTAAAGCGCGGCAAGGGCAAGGACGTGGACTTTGTCGTCGTCGGCGATGCGCTGACCGTGGCCCAGAACGCCGCCAAGGCCCTAAAGGCTGGCAAAGTGACCGTATTTAAAACCTACGGCACGGCGCAATTCCGCTGGAACGAATGGGAAGTCGAGTTTGTAGGAGCGCGGTCCGAAAGCTACCACCCCTCCTCACGCAACCCAGACGTCCAGCCTGGAACCTTGCACGAGGATCAGCTTCGCCGAGACTTCACCATCAATGCCATGGCGTACTGTGTGAATTCGGGCCGTTTTGGCGAACTGCTGGACCCCTTTCATGGCCGCGAAGACCTCGCCGCCGGTCTTTTGCGCACCCCCGTTGAGCCCGAAAAAACCTTTGCCGACGACCCCTTGCGCATGCTGCGGGCCGTTCGCTTCGCAAGCCAACTCGGTTTCACCATCCACGACGACACCCTAGCCGGCATGCAAAAGGCCGCGTCGCGCCTGAGCATTTTGACGCCCGAGCGCATCAGCACGGAACTCAACAAAGTCCTCGAAAGCCCCAAACCCAGCGTGGGCTTCGGCTGGATGCACAAGGGACATCTGCTCCCACACATCCTACCGGAGGTGGCGGCCTTGAGCGGCGTGGACGAAGTGGAGGGCCATTTGCACAAGGACAATTTCTGGCACACGTTGGAGGTGGTGGACAATTTGAGCCTTCATTCCACCAACGTCTGGCACCGTTGGGCGGCCTTGCTGCACGACATCGGCAAGCCCCCCACCAAGCGCTTTGTCAAGGGCACGGGCTGGACCTTCCACGGCCACGAATACCTGGGCGGCAAGATGGCTAAGAAACTCTTCCGCCGTCTAGCCCTTCCCCAGGACGAACGCATGGACTACGTCGTCAAGCTCATCCAAATGAGCTCGCGCCCCATTGCTGTATCTAGCGATTTGGCGACGGATTCGGCCGTGCGCCGCTTGCTCTTTGATGCCGGCGAGGCCATTGACGATTTAATGCAGCTTTGTGAAGCGGACATCACGACGAAAAACCCCAAGCGCAAGGCGCGCTACTTGGCCAATTTTCAGCACGTTCGGGATAAATTGGTCGAGGTTGAAGCCCGCGACCACCTGCGGAACTGGCAACCCCCTGTCGATGGCAACCAGCTCATGGAGTGGTTTGGCCTGACCCCGGGGCGTGAAATTGGCCAGCTGAAAAACGCCATTCGAGAGGCCGTGTTGGACGGCGAAATCCCGAATACCTTTGACGACGCACGCACCTTCGCCTACCGCCTCGCCGCGGACATGGGCCTAGAACCTAAAATTCCGCTCACATGAACCGACTGACCCTTCGCGCCATTCTGAACTGCCCTGAGGATGTTTTCCGGGATATTGCCATTTCTAGCACGTCCAACTTGGAGGACTTGCACCGCGCTATTGCGGCAGCCTACGACTTGGAAGCCGGCCAAATGGCCTCGTTCTACACCACGGACGACCAATGGAACCAAGGCGAGGAAATCCCTTTAATGGCTATGGATCCCCAAGGCCTGGGCGCCATGTCTGACCACGCCCTAAGCACTATCCTTGGACAGCCCGGGCAGCGCTTGATCTTCATCTATGACTTCCTGGCGATGTGGACCTTTATGGTGGAATTTGTGCGGGCCGATGAAGCCCCCGATGCAGAGCCTGCCGTGGTTCTCTCCTATGGCGACCGCCCTAAGGAGGCTCCAGATCCCGAATTTGCCGGCGAAGGCGGCATGGCCTATGCCTACGACGAGGACGAAGAGGAAGAGGACGAATACGGCTTTGACGAAGAGGATTTGGACGGTTACTCGTCCGATGAGTGGTAAAACTCCACCCGAATTACCTGGTCCACGGGAATTCGAACGCTGTCTTTGAATACAACCCATTCCGCGGTGCAGGCCCATAAGGTCGTGTCCACCCGGTACACGGTGTCTTGGTCCCCTTGCAGATAGACGTGCACCTTTTCTTCGCGCACATTCCCTATAAACGTGGCTTTGTGCAAGTTTCGCCAACGCTGTTCCACCGCTTCAGGTCCCGCTAAATCCGCTTTCCGGAGCTGCGCTTTTGCGAGGTCCGAACGCTCCAATGGGATATAGCGGTCATAGGGCATATACCTAATTTACAAAGAACTCGGCCAAGATTTACCTTTACGCTATGCCCCGCCCCCACCTTTGGATGCTTCATGGCCCGACCGCTTCGGGCAAAACCGCTTTGGCGGTGGCGTTGGCTAAGCACCTCGGAGCACGCATTCTCAACACTGACGCGCGTCAACTCTACCGCGAAATGCGCATTGGGGTAGCCCGTCCAAGCCTCGAAGAACTCGCCGAGGTCTCCCACCATGGCATCGCGAGCCACAGCATCCACGACGAGGTTACCGCCATGTCCTATGCCCAGTGGGCCGAGTCTTGGGTGGAATCCGAGCTTGCCGAGCGCCAACACGTCGTCCTCGTAGGGGGCTCGGGCCTCTACGCGAAGGCCCTCCTCTTCCATTCCGACCCCCTTCCCAAAGCGGACCCCGAGCTCCGTGCTGCGCTGGAAGCCCAATGGCAGCAGGAACCCGACCAATTGATCGCTCAGCTCCAGGAGAAAGATCCCGTCTATGCCGCACAGGCAGACCTCAAGAATTCACGACGCGTCATCCGCGCCTTGGAGGTCATTGCCTTGACCGGTGCATCCTACTCGTCGCAACGCACCTCCGAAACAGACCCGCGTCCCCGATTTGATGCGAACTACCACGAATTTGCCCTTTGGCCCGACCTCCGCGTGTTGGAGGATCGCATTGCCCTACGTACCGCTACCATGTTTGACGAAGGCTTGCCCGAAGAAGCCCAGGCCTTGGCTCCGCATGCGGATCTCCCAGCCCTGCAGACCGTCGGCTACCGCGAATTCTACGAAAACCCGGGGGCCGACCGCCCCACCTTGGAAGCCCTGGTGCGAACGCACACACGTCAGTACGCCAAGCGCCAACTCACCTGGATCCAAAAACAACCCGGCGTCGAACGCATCCCCCTGGGGAGCAGCCCTGAAGTCTTGCTGTCATGCCTGCCGTAAAACGCCGCCAACCTCATCCGCGCTGGGCGTTCTTGAGCCCGCTCTACCTGCTTGGGGTCGGCCTCCACCGCTTGCTCTACGAATGGCGCATCATCGTGCCTTTTCTTCCCAGCCAACCCAGCTTGGTATTAGGCAACCTCCATGCTGGGGGCACCGGGAAAACCCCCATTGCGCTTTGGCTTTTAGAGAAGCTGCAGCCGCACACCGAGCACGTTGCCTACGTTTCACGGGGCTATGGCCGTAAAACCAAAGAAACCCGCGTCGTCCACGTGGACGATCGGGCAGAAGAGGTCGGCGACGAAGCCCTCATGGTCCGCCGACACTTTGGGCACTCCACCGACGTGGAGGTCGTCGTAGCCCACAGAAGGCGCGAGGCCTTCCCGCTCCTTCCCGCCAAATGCCCTGTGCTTTTAGACGATGCCCTGCAGCACTGGGATTTGCGTGCCCCCGTTTCTGTGCTGATCTGTCCCTACGGCAAGTGGTACACCGAGGAAAAAGTACTTCCCGCAGGTCCCTTGCGCGAATCGCCTCGGGCAGCAGAGCGGGCTTCAGCCGTATTGATTACCCGCTGTCCCTATCCCCTCGATGCGCATGAAAAACTGCGCATCTCCCAGCTCTTAGGCCTGAGCAAGCAGCAAAAACTCTTTGCGGCACAAGAACTCATGGGCGAGCCCCTTCCCGTCTGGGGAGCACCTACTTGGCGGGGAGATGAATCTGCGCTGGTGTTTTCGGGCATTGGGGAGCCCGCAGAGTTTGAGGCATTCAGTGCCCATTCGGACCGCTTTCCGCAGGGAGGGGTCGCTGCTGTCACCCTACGGTTTGACGACCACCAAAATTTGGACGAGGCCCGGTGCATCGAAATCGCCGACGCCGCTTTCCATGCGGGCTGCAATGCTGTTTTAACCACGTCTAAAGACTTGGCACGCCTGCCAGCAAAGCCCAAGGTCTGGCAAAATTTAAACGTGTACCGCATCCCCCACGAAGCGGACCTTGGGCCCGACGAAATTCCCTTCCTGCAATGGTTGCAAGAACAATGGAAGGCCCACGGATACCGCGTACCTTTGCCCCTATGAGCGACGCCGTTTCTACGACCTATGAGGCCGTCATTGGCCTAGAGGTTCACGTACAAATGAACACCAAGTCCAAAGCCTATTCCAAGGATGGCTACGACTACGGTGCGGCCCCCAATACCCAAGTGTCTCCCATCACCCTGGGCCACCCCGGCACCTTGCCCAAAGCTAACATCGGCGTGGTGCGCAATGCGGTCCGCTTGGGATTGGCCTGTGGATGTACCATTCGGGAATACAACTCCTACGCTCGAAAAAACTACTTCTACCCGGACTTGCCCAAGGGCTACCAGATTACCCAGGACCAAACCCCTATCTGTACGGGTGGTGGCGTTTGGATTTCCTCCGATACCGTGGCGCCCAAGCAAATTGGCCTGACGCGCATTCACATGGAGGAAGACACGGGGAAGTCCATTCACGATTTGGACCCCTTTCACACCTTGCTGGATTTGAACCGTGCAGGCGTTCCCTTGCTTGAAATTGTGTCCGAGCCCGACTTCCGCAGCGGCGAGGAGGCCTACCTCTACTTGCAAGAGATCCGTAAGCTGGTGCGCTATTTGGATATTTCGGACGGCAATATGGAGGAAGGATCGCTGCGTTGCGACGTCAACATTTCTATCCGCCCGAAAGGCCAAGCCAAATTTGGCACCAAGGTGGAAGTCAAGAACTTGAACTCCTTCCGAAACGTTCAGCGCGCTATCGACTACGAATTTCAGCGCCAAAGCGAAGTCTTGAACGCCGG
>JAYQOY010000050.1:0-12728 GCA_038145075.1 Schleiferiaceae bacterium
GGGCTAGAGCTTGGCAAAACAACGGAAAGTCCCGGCGCGCGGCGAAGGTCCACCACAGAGTTTAAGGGTAAAAGAGATTAAGCGTTTAAGTAAAAAGGCTACAGTGCGAAGCACGTGCTCTCTAGCTCTCTAGCCTCCTAGCTAGTACCCCAACACCTCTTCCATCGCTGCGCGGACTTTGTCGGCGTTCGGGAGGAGTGTGGCTTCCAATGTTTTGTTGAGTGGGATGGCTGGCGTGTCCTCGGAGCCAAAGACGCGGACGGGGGCGTCGAGGGAACGGAAACATTCGGACTGAATTTTACCGGCCACCGCCTGTGCAAACGTGTTGGTGGAGGGCTCTTCCGTGAGGACGAGGGCACGGTGGTGCGCTTGGACGCGCTCCATCACGAGGGATTCGTCCCAGGGAAGAAGGGTGCGGAGGTCGATAATTTCGACGCGGTCCGCAAAGGGTTTTGCGGCTTCGACAGCCCAGTAGACCCCGCGACCGTAGGTGATGACGCAGAGGGTAGACGTTTCGAAGGAGGGCTCCGCGGCTTGTGCGATGCGGGCTTTGCCGAAGGGAATGATGTAGTCGGCGTCAGGCTCGATGGTTTTGGCGGCTTCGGTGCCGGGGATTTTGGACCAATAGAGGCCCTTGTGTTCGAGCATGACCACGGGATTCGGATCGGCAAAAGCGGCCTTCATCAAACCTTTCAAATCGGCGCCCGTGGAAGGGTAGGCCACCTTGATGCCCCGAATGTTGGTCAACACCGACTCCACGCTCGAGCTATGGTAGGGGCCTCCGGAGCCATACGCGCCAATAGGAACACGAATCACCGCGCTCGCGGGCCATTTGCCGTTGGTGAGGTAAAACGAGCGTGAGAGCTCTGTAAACAGCTGATTAAGACCGGGCCAGATGTAGTCCGCAAACTGCACTTCCACGAAAGGCTTCAAGCCCACGGCGGACATGCCTACGGTGCTGCCGATGATAAAGGCCTCTTGGATGGGGGTGTTGAAGACGCGGTCATCGCCAAACTGCTGGGCTAGCGTGGCAGCTTCCCGGAACACACCGCCCAAACGACGGCCTACGTCCTGGCCGTAGAGCAAGGCTTCGGGATGGTCCGCAAGAATTTCGCGGATGGCAAACAGGGCGCTGTCCACCATGACGGTTTTTTCGCGGTCCTTGGGCGCGCGCTCGCCCCTCTCTTCCGTGATGGGGGTTTCGGCGTAGCGGTAGGTGAAGAGGTCTTCGGGTCGGGGGTCTTCGGCGGCGAGGGCGCGCTCAAAATCTGCTTGGACTTTGGCTTCTGCCTCGGCCGCAAGGGCGTCCAGATCGGCGGCCTTTACGCCTTGTTCGAGGAGGAAGGCGTGGAGTTTGGGGAAGGGGTCGCGCGTCGCGTGCTCTTCCAGGTCGTCGCGGTACCATTCCATGCGAACGCCCGAAGTGTGGTGGTTCAGCAGGGGCACTTTGGCGTGTACGAGGTAGGGCTGGCGCTTGGTGCGCATGTTTTTCAGCACTTCGCGCATGGCGTGGTAGCAGGCGTTGAAGTCGCTGCCGTCCACTTGCACGACGTTCAGGCCTTTGAAGCCCTTGGCGTAGTCGACCGCACTGCCCGAACGCGTCTCCGCCACAGTGGCCGAAATATCCCAGCCGTTGTCCTGCACGAGCATGAGCAGCGGAAACTGTTTGAGAGCCGCCATCTGGAGCGCCTCGGAGATTTCCCCTTCGGTCATGGCGGCATCGCCAATCGAGCAAACCACGATGGGTTTTTCGTCGCCCCAGCCTTCGGTGAGGCCCATCTTTTCGCGGTACTGAATGCCTAGCGCGGCGCCGGCGGCTGGAATGGCTTGCATGCCCGTCGCGGAGGACTGGTGCGGGATTTTGGGCTTGTCGTCGTCGCGCAGGGAGGGGTGGCTGTAGTACGTTCGGCCCCCTGAAAACGGATCGTCGCGCTTCGCCAACAGCTGGAGCATCAAATCGTAGGGCTGCATGCCGATGCCCAACAGCATGGCATCGTCGCGGTAGTAGGGATAGAGGTAGTCCACCGCCTTGAGCTGCAGGCTGCACGCGAGCTGAATGGCCTCATGCCCGCGCGAGGTGGCGTGCACATAGGTTTGGGTGATGTCGCGCTTCGCCTCGTAGAGCTCGGTCATGGCTTTGGAGGTGGCCATGAGTTCGTAGGCCTTCAGCAGCGAGGGGTGGATGTTCTTGCTCATTTGATGGCGCCGAAGTTATAGGTCAAACCCACCCCGGACAATTGTTTTAGCTGAATGCCGGGGGCATCCAGCTTTCCGTCTCCGTTGCTGTCCCGAACGATGATGTCGCGGTCGTAAATGCCTTGCGTTCGGAGCGTGATACTCAAATAATTCGTCGCCTTGTAGACCAGCAGCAGGTCGCTGTCCACGTCGATGGCAAAGGGCTGCGCCAGGTAGTTTCCGAAGAGGTTGGTCCGAAAATCGACCGAAATTTTATTCGGCAAATTGCGCTTCAAGCGGAAATTCAGGTAGGCGCCGAGCTCTTGGCGAAACGTTTGGCCCGGCTGCAAGCCAAAGACGCCTTGTTCCTGCAAACGTTCGTCCCGCACAAAGGTATGCTTGGCGGTCAACGGCGAAAAGTAGAGGTCCACAAAGTCGTTCTTATGCGTCAAGCCCAAACCTGCAATCGTATACGCGGGCGCCAGAAAGCGGGACACATAGGCAGTATCTGGATCGCCCGGCTTAGCGTAGCCCTTGTACCACTGCGTTTTAAAACTGCCAAAGCCCGAAAGCTTCCACAGGGGCTGCCCCGACAAAATGTGGTCCAAGCGCAAGTTGTACTCCAACTTATCGTCGATCTTGCGCACGATGCCCTCCTGAAAGTTCAAGCTGTACGCCGCGTCGAGCAATTGGTTCGCGGACCATGTTTCGGAGGTGTATTCCGCCGATTGGCGAAGGAGGAAGCCCGTCGTCAGGGAGTTTTGACCGCCCGCATTCCAGTTGCGTAAAATCGTTTGGTTGAAGGTCGCCCCATAGAGTCCCGACAAGGTCCAGGGGCCCAAGTGCACTGCCTCGGTTGGGAGCTTGGGGAATAGGGAGCTAGAGAGCTCGCGCTGCGCGCTTTGGCTAGAGGGCTGGGGGGCTAGAGTGCTAGAGAGCACGCGCTGCGCGCTGTGGCTAGAAGGTTCGGGCGTGCCGGCCTGGAGCGATGCGGTCATCGCCCAGAGCACCAGGAAAAACGCCTTCTTCCCCATGCTTAGCTTTTCTTGGAAAGCGCTTGGTGAATGGCCTGAATGGCGGCTTGGCTTTCGGGGGTGCGCACGAGGGCGCCTGAAATCGCCGCGCGTTCCGCGAGGAGCTGGTCCCAGTTTTCCGTACCCTCCCAAAGGACTTTCTTCAAGGCCGCTTGGGCGGCGGCACTTTGCTGGGTCAAGGTGCTTGCCAGGCGCTCAACGCCGGCATCCAAGGCGGCTGCGTCCGGGAAAACCTCGGCGTAGAGACCCTGCTGTTGGGCCCATTCGGCGGATTTGAATTGCGTGGCGTCGATCGCCAACTGGCTCATCGCGCTCAAACCCATTTTACGGGCCACGGCGGGACCCACCACAAAGGGGCCAATACCTACGGCGAGCTCGCTGAGCTTCACCGCGGCGTGTTGCGTGGCGAGGCAGTAGTCTACGGCGCTGGCCAAGCCTACGCCGCCACCTACGGCTTTGCCTTGAACGCGGCCAATGGTCAATTTGGGGCAGGTGCGCAAGGCGTTGATGACCGACGCAAAGCCGCCAAAAAAGTGCAGGCCTTCTTCTTCCGTCCGAATCGTCGCGAGTTCGTCAAAGCTGGCGCCCCCACAGAATACGCGGTCACCTGCACTGCGCAGCACGATGACGCGGCTGTCTGGGTGCGATCCCTCGTCTGTGATCGCCTGCGCCAAAGCGGCTAGGACGCGACTGGGCAGCGAGTTGCTCTGCGGATGCTGGAACTCAATGTGGGCAATGCCATTGGCGCGCGTCACCTGAACGCCGCCTTCTAAGGTATAATCGGTACTCATCGTCTAAAATGACTGGTTTCTTCAATGGAGCAGACCACACTTCGGTACGCATGGTACCAATGCGCGCGGCCCTGCATTTTGGCCTCACGGTGTAAGGCGTCCGTCCGCCACGCGTCAACCGCCGCCTTGTCCTTCCAGTAGGAAATAAAGATGGCGTCTTCGCCGTTTCGCACGAGCTCATATCCCAAGTAGCCTTCCATCGCTTCCACGGCCGCCATGGTGCGTTGGTCCATGTCTGCGTAGCCTTCCGGATCGGTAGGACGCTCGGACAAGAACAGCACGGCGTAGTTGCCGGGGGTTAAAGGAAGACCGTCTTGGATGAAACTCATGCCTGATTGTGCTTTTTGACCATGGTCAGGATAGTCGCCACCGCAACCACTTCGTGGGTATCGTCGGTGACCTCCACGTAGTACTTCACAATCCCCTTCGCGATATCCTCAGGGCTTCGTTTTTCCTGGTCGATTTTCTCCTGAACCGTCAATTGAACCCCAATTTCCGTGCCCGGATAGACGGGTTTGGTAAAGCGACAGGATTCCAAGCCATAGTTCAGCAAAACAGGGCCTTTTGGAGGGTCTACGAAGAGGCCCGCAGCGCGGCTCAAGATAAAGTAGCCGTGGGCCACCCGTCCGGTGAAGATGGTGCCTTCTAAGCTGTTTTCATCCATGTGCGCGTAGAACTTGTCGCCGCTGAGTTCGGCAAAGTCCTCAATGTCTTGCATGGTGACCAAATGCTTCGCCGTCGTCACCGTATCGCCAATGCGCAGGTCCTCAAAGTGCTGGCGGAACAAGTGGGGCTCGGCTTCTGGGCGGTCTGCTCCAGGCGTAAAGCGTCCAGTGACGGCCGTTAAGGTGTTGGGGTGGCCTTGGAGTGCCACGCGCTGCAAGTAATGCATCACCCCGCGCATACCGCCCATTTCTTCGCCATCGCCCGCACGGCCGGGACCGCCATGGGTTAGCAGGGGCATGGGCGAGCCGTGGCCGGTAGATTCTTTGGCGCTGGAGGCGTCCAAGAGGTGAATTCGGCCATTGCTGTAGGCAGCCTCCAAGGTGAAGGCGCGCGCCGCATCGCGGTCTGCCGACACAAAGCTGGTGACCAGCGAGCCACGGCCCAGGGCCACAATGTCTGCCGCTTCTTGCAATGAGCGGTAGGGCATCAACGTGGAAACGGGGCCAAAAGCCTCAATCTGGTGGGCGCTTTGCTTGCCAAAGGGGTCCTCGTTTCGGAAGAGCACCGGGGCAAAGAAGGCGCCCGCTAAGGGGTCCGTTGCTTTGGCTTCGCCCTGTCCATCCAGGCGACCAAAGACGATTTCATTCTCAGCGGCAAGCGCTTCCACCGAGGAGCGAACGCGCTCTACCTGCAGCTGGGTGGCTAGCGAGCCCATGCGAACCCCTTCCAGGGAAGGGTCCCCGTAGGCTGTGGTAGCGAGGCGCCCCGCCAACGCCGCCTGGACCGCGTCCAAGTGATCGGCCGGCACCACGACCCGTCGAACGGCGGTACATTTTTGGCCCGCTTTAATCGTAATCTCTTTGGCGGCCTCCTTGATGAAGATGTCAAATTCGGGCGTGCCCGGAGCGGCATCCTCGCCGAGCACCATGGCGTTCAGGGAATCCGCTTCCAAGTTGAAGGCGACGCCGCGCTCCAAGAAATGCGGCTGGGACTTGAGGCGCATGCCCGTGGCTGCGGAACCCGTGAAGGTGACGGTGTCACCCCGCTCAACAGCATCCAAGATGCCGTGGCCCTTGCCGCTGACCAGCTGGAGGGCGCCTTCGGGCAGAATGCCGCTTGCCACGATGTCCTTGACGACGACTTCGGTGAGGAAGGAGGTGAATTCGGACGGTTTGACCACCGCCGGAACCCCTGCCAAAAGGTTGACCGCGATCTTCTCCAGCATGCCCCAAACGGGGAAGTTGAAAGCGTTAATGTGCACGGCCACGCCACGCTTGGGCACCATAATGTGCTGCCCCAGGAAGGTGCCGTTCTTTGAAAGTTTCACCGGCGCCCCATCGATGTGGAAGGGCTGATCCGCAAACTCCCGGCGCAGGGAGGCGTTGGTGAAGAGGTTGCCGATGCCTCCCTCAATGTCTATCCAGCTGTCCACGCGGGTGGCCCCGGTCGCTGCGGAAACGGCATAGTAGGCCTCCTTGCGCTCTTGCAGGTAGAGTGCGAGCGCTTTGAGCATCAGACCGCGCTGCGGGAAGGTCATGGCGCGCAGGGCGCTGCCCCCCTTTTCGCGGCCGTAGGCCAGGATGTCCGCGTAATTCAGGCCTTCACTGGACACATGGCCCAAGGAAGCGCCCGTGATGGCGTGCTTGGCTTCGTATTCGGAGGCCCCGCCGTTAACCCACAGGCCTAAGACGTAGTTCTGAATGTTCATGGATTGGGCAATTTGGCGTAGCCCATGTTCCACAGGGCGAACGCAAATTTGTCAATGGCCTCTTCGATCACCATGGCCGTGGGTTTGCCGGCGCCGTGGCCCGCATTTACCTCGATCCGAATCAACGTCGGCGCCGAACAGCCCTGCTTGGCCTGGAGCTCCGCCGCAAACTTGAAGCTATGCGCCGGCACCACGCGGTCGTCGTGGTCCGCCGTCGTCACCATGGTCGCGGGATAGCACGTACCCTCTTTCACATTGTGCACGGGGCTGTAGCTCAGCAAGTACTGGAACATTTCCTCGCTGTCTTCGGCTGTGCCGTAGTCGTAGGCCCAGCCCGCTCCTGCCGTGAAGGTGTGGTAGCGAAGCATGTCCAATACGCCCACCGCCGGGAAGGCCACGGCCGCCAAATCAGGTCGGCGCGTCATGACCGCACCCACCAGCAAGCCGCCGTTGGAGCCGCCGCTCAGGGCCAAGTGCGATGACGAGGTATAGCCCTCGGCAATGAGGTAATCGGCAGCCGCCTCAAAGTCTTCGAACACGTTTTTCTTCTGGAGCTGCGTGCCCGCCACGTGCCAGGCTTCGCCGTACTCGCCGCCGCCCCGAATATTCGGAATGGCCAACACACCACCCTGCTCCATCCACACGGTGTAGGACGTGCTAAACGACGGCGTCAAGCTGATGTTAAAACCGCCATATCCATAGAGAATGGTGGGGTTCTTACCGTTGCGCTTCAAGCCCTTCTTGTAGCTGAGCGTCATCGGAATTTTGGTGCCGTCCTTCGAGGTGTAAAACACTTGCTCGCTCACAAATTCACTTGGATCAAAGTCCATAGCGCTTTGGCGGAAGAGTTCGATTTGGCCCGCTCCTTCATCCTGCGTGTAGCTGTAAATCGCACTCGGCGTAATCGCATTGGTGAAGGTGAAATACAGCAAACGGTCCGAACGCTTCCCCGTAAATCCCCCCACAGTACCCACGCCCGGCAGCTGCATCGTCTGCAAATGCGTGCCGTCGTAGGCGTATTCATCAATTCGGCTCACGGCATGTTCCAGCGTGCTCACGTACAAACGGCCGCCGCCACTGCCCACGCTCATGGGAAACTCGCCCTCTGGAATCACTTCCGTCCAAGCGCTTTTATCCTGCACGCCTTGAGCTGCCATAATTCGGTTGTTAGGCGCGCCGTCATTGGTCTGAATGTAAATCACGCCCTCCTCTGACGTCACCACACCGTACTCTTTCTCAAAGCCGCCCGCCACCAGCTGCAGCTCGCCGCCGTTTTTCAAATCCTGCAGGTAGAGCTCATTGCCCGTCGTCGAAACGGCCGCCGTCACCACCAAGTACTGACCGTCCTCCGTAATGCTCGCGCCGATGTAACGCCGGGGAGTCTTGCCCCCCCCAAAAATCAAAGCGTCCTCCGCCTGGGGGCGACCCAAAGTGTGGAAAAACAGCTTGTGCTGGTCCGTCATAGCCGATAAGGCCGACCCTTCCTTAGGCTTTTCGTAGCTGCTGTAGTAGAAGCCCTCTTTGCCACGCCACGCGAGGCCGCTGAACTTCACGTCCACCAATGTGTCCTCTAGTATCTCTTTGCTCGCAGCATCCATGACAATCACTTTGCGCCAATCGCTGCCACCTTCGCTAATCTGGTAGGCCACCAAACTGCCATCCGGGCTAAACGAAATGCCGCCCAAAGACGTGGTGCCGTCCGCACTAAAAGTGTTGGGGTCGAGGAAGACCTCCACCTCGCTCAAGTCGTCGGCTTTGATCAGAGAGCGCTTCAGGACATACTGACTCTGCAAGCCATCATTGTAGTAGAAGTATTTGTAGGCCCCTTCCACAAAGGGGGCGCCAATTTTCTCGTAGTTCCAAAGCGTGGTCAAGCGCTCACGCAAGGCTTGACGGTAGGGAATTTGGGTGAGGTAGTCTTGCGTAACCGCATTTTGGCGGGTCACCCAATCCGCCGTTTCCTCACTTCGGTCATTCTCCAACCATCCGTAAGGATCGGGGACCTCGTGGCCCAGGTAGGTTTTTACATCCGCAGAATCGTACCGCGATTCGGGATACGCTGCCGTCATGGCCGAGGAGTGTTTAGTGGGCATGTTGCAAGCGGTTAAAAGGCCAGCGACTGCTGCCGAAATCATAAGAATACGTGCCATAAAATGGAGTTTGAGCCTTAAGCCCTAAAGATACCTCGGGCCGGGCCAAAAAAAAGACCGCCCCATCTCTGGGGCGGTCTAAGAGAAAGCTAGGGCCCGAAAGCCCTAGCTGATTAGGATTGCTTAGCGCTGAACGGCTACACGCAAAGTGCGCGTTCCTTCTTCAGCGGTCAAGCGTACCATGTAGACGCCGGCGGCGAGGTCACTCAAATCGATGTTGAGTTCGCTCTGGCCTGCGGTCCACTCGGTAGCGAGGAGCAATTGACCTTGGAGACCGATAACGGTCACCTCGATGTCACCTGCCAATTCGCTGCGCTCCAACGTGAAGGCGCCTGTGGTTGGGTTGGGGAACAAGTTGATGGTACCCAAAGCCTCGTCGATGCTCACAGCACAGTCGTAACACTTGGTGAAACAAACTACTGCCAATGAGGTGTCGGCGTTGCTTACGGTCGTGTGGCGGTTGTAGCCACCGAAGCCGTCGCTCGTACCACACGCTGCCAGGTCGCCGCTTGCTTCAGCACCGTTCCAGCTGTTGCCGTTGATAAACTTGTAGAACAAGTCTTGATCCAAAGGCATTTCAACCGTTACAGAGTAGATACCGTCACCGTCTGGGTCCGTCATTTCCGTAGCGCCAGGGTTCCAGCCTTGGAAACTGCCCGCTACGTGGATGCCGTCCGAAGAGATAGCGCCGTTAGCTACTTCCCATGCCATGTTCACATTGAAGGTCACTTCGATAGAACAAGCGTCACAAGAGCTCCAGCAAACTACGGGCAACGTGGTGTCACCTGCAGGTACCGTCAATACGCGGTTCGTGTAAACCGTATTGCCGTTGGTACAAGATGCAGTCGGGTCGTTCATCTCCTGAATCGTCCAAGCGTCTGCAGAGTACTTGTACTCCTGATAGCTACCTACTTCCAAAGGCAAGGTTACTGTCCAGATGTTGTCACCGTCAGGATCGCTCATCGCGTTACAGTTACCACACCAGTTGTTCCAGAAGCCGTTGACTTCAGGCGTAGTGAAGCCTTGAGTCACCTTGTTCATGTCGACTTGGAAGGTCACATTCGAGTACTGCGTACAAGAGATGTTGAAGACCGTAGAGTCGTACATCGGAGGATTCGTGGTAGAACCGTAGTGGTAAGCACCCCATGGAGCACCGTTCACAGAGGTCAACGTGGTGTCGATCGTGGCGACACGGTTGTCACCCCATGGGCACAAGATGTCCACTTGGTACCAACCTGCGTTGGTTCCGTCGTCCAAACCGTCACCGTAGGAGTCGTTGATGCGGAACTCATAGGTGCCATTGTCAGGGATGCAAACCGTGTCTACGTGCAAGGCCGCAGCAGCGTTGTAGGGAGATACGTCGCTGTATGGTCCGCCATTCGCCCACACCACACCGGTGTTGATGTCCTTGATGTACCAAGAAACCTCAGAGCCGTAGATATCCGTCAAGACTTCAACGCGTACGTTCGTACATGGCGTCAAGACACCGTCTACATTGAAGTTGTCCACAGCCCAGTACCAGCCCCAAGTTCCGGCTCCGTCACTGTAGCGCAGGCGAACCTGGAAGTCAGCATTTTGGTACATAGCCACATCGTAGGACTCGTGGGCAGGAGCCGTCCAAGAACCGCGTGTAGCCGTCATCGTATCTATGGTCACCCAGTTGGTACCGTCGTATACTTCAACGTAACCTGCAGTGCCCGTGTAGCTTCTCCAGTAGTGGTCAAACTCAACCGTCAAGGTATCGTAGCCCATCGCGTAGATGATGGGTGACGTCAAGGCAGCATCTACAGCACTTGCTGAAGAACCTGCAGCGTCGTCATCAATCATAACAAACGCGGTGCCGTTCAAGCTGCTCGTGCCATACGTCGTCACACCTTCCCAGTTTTGGGCCGTGTTAGACGAGGTGATCCAGTTACAAGGAATGCCGTTGTTGAAGTCTACACTGTAAGGAATAGCCGTTGAAGGCACTGTACCAGCAATGGCTGCGGCGGTGGCCACTGGGCCCATGCAACCTTCAGAAACTACCCAGTCGTAGGCGTAGTAAACACGCACTTGGCTTGCAGATGTACCGAACTGAACAGAGTCAATGCTGGCAACGCCTGCAGCGGTGTAGGGGTATGAACCACCTGCGGTTGCGCGGTGCAACTGACCGGTCGTGCCGCTCAAGAAGGCCATGTTCATGAAGTAGGTTCCTGGCATCAAAGTCAAGCCTACAGCTACTTGGTGTGTGCCTGCCGCAGTAACAGATATCGGATTAGAACGAATCAACTCCGTACCTACGTTACCCGTAGCAATCGCGCCACCCGCGGTAGAAATGCGAACTTGGAAGTTCACCAAACCGTTAGATTTGACGGAAATAGAATCAATGGTCATGGGCTTCTGAACAGAGAACCACATACCGTTGGTGAAGTTGCCGAAGCCACCCGTCAAAGTGGTAGGAGGTCCAACATGGACCGCATTTGCTTGGTTGTTATCGGCATAAACGGCTGCATAATAATTGGTATTTGCAGTGATTACAGGAGTCGTGAAGCTCGTGCCATTGCCTACAGCTGCTGAGTCCGTATTCATCCATACGACCGTATTGGCCGAATTTGCGGGCGTTGCCGTGAATGTAACAGGCGCTGGGCCACAAGATGTTTGGGCCGCTATGGTCAACGTATCCGTTACAGGACAAGAAGGCGTAGAACATGCAGCCGTGAACGTACCAAATACGGTTGAAGCCGTGAAGGTCGTTCCAGAAGCACGCGTCAGCGAAGTGATGCCGTCAGGGGTTACAACTGTGAAGCCTACCTCGGCGGTCCATGAACCAAGGGTTCCAACCTGAACCGTCACGGGCACGCCGTCACACAACATAACCGTTTCCGTGTAGCTAGAGCCAGTGGTAAAGCCGCCACCTACAGTGCCAACCGTGTAACCATTCTGAACAAAAGAAACCGTGTTGCCGTTCCAGCCGTCGCCATAGCTATCCGTCATGTTCACCGTAAATGCACACTGGTTTGCAGGAGGACAAGCCGTACAAACGGGTAAGAAGTTGCCGAAGTTTTGGCCAGCGGTGAGGTTCACACCGGAAACTCCAATGTGGGAAACAACCGTGTCACCCGTAGCGCTCACCACATGGAAGCTCAATTCATAGCTCCAAGTGCCCAAAGTGCCCAAGCTAACGCTTACAGAATCCCAAGAACACAAGCCAAGCGTTGCTGTTCCAGCCGATCCGGTTGCTAACGTCACAGAGCCGTTTACATTGCCGCTCTGCGTGAACGTCACAACGTTTCCGTTCCAACCGTCACCGTAGCTGTCAATCATGTAAACCGTGTACTGGCATTGGTTAGAAATAGCACATGCTGCAGTCGTAACAGTGGCATTCGCGCTCCATGAACACGTATCACCTACAGAGCAAATCTCACGAACGGAGTACTCATAGGTGGTTGACGCTGTCAAACCAGATACATTCGCCGTTCCAGAAGTGCCGCCTGCAACAACCATGTACGCGCCCGTGGAACCGCTTAAGCGGTAACGAACCTGTGAACCAATCTTGGTCGTGTTGTTGGACGTCCAGTTCGCATCAAAGTTGTCATCTGAAATGTTTGTGGCATTCAGCCCAGAGGCACCAAAACAGGTCAAAGGAACAAACTCGTCTGCACCGATGTCGGGAGTAGTCGTTGAGCGTGTTTGGCCATCGATATCGGTCAAAACACCCAGTGCCGCACCCGCGTTGTTGGGGGTTGAGCCCTGAACGTGCAGATCCGTGGCGCTTACAAATAAAGGATCGCCCCAAACAGAGTTAGCATCCTGAGAGCTAGCCGTCTGCCATGCAGAAAGCGTGGAGCTACCTGTGCCAAAAGGCGTACTGCTCGATGCATAGTAGTTGTTATTGTTAGCCGTGAAGTAGGTTCCAGCCGCAGCAGCTGTTGCTGCCTCGAGCGCATAGCCACCGCCAGCGTTTACAATAATGTTGTTCTTCAACTCGTTGCCTCCTGCCGCGAAGACAGTAGTGGAGGTAGACTTGTTCAGGTAAACAGCACGGCCGGCCGTTAATGAACCAGCACTTACATTAACCGTGTTGTGCCGGAACACTGCATTGGCACAGTGGTAGGGATATATACCATAGATGGAACCCGTACCGTTGGAGGCGATCATGTTGTTCTCAATGATGCCAGGAGCCGTAGAAGGGAAGTTAGCGTAACCAAGATAGATTCCGTAGTTC
>JAYQOY010000051.1:0-12462 GCA_038145075.1 Schleiferiaceae bacterium
GCGCAATTCTGACGCATTCTTTAAGCCCATATGGGCGCATTTCCTGCGATATTTGCCTCTATGGAGTTTGATCCCATTGCCCTTCAAAAGGCCCAAGCATGGCTTGCGGCCCCACTTGCCGAATCCGATAAGGCCATCATCCGCGACTGGCTCGCCCAGGACGCGGCGACGCTCAATGAAGCGTTTTACACGGATTTAGAATTTGGGACGGGCGGTCTGCGCGGCATCATGCGCATGGGCTCCAACGGCATCAACAAGTACACCCTAGGCCTGGCTACGCAAGGCTTGGCCAACTACCTCAAGGCGAGCGGCATTGCTCAGCCCAAGGTGGCCATTGCTTACGACTCGCGAAACCAGAGCGACAGCCTGGCCTTGGAAGTCGCCCACGTACTGACTGCGAACGGCATCGCCGTCCTCCTCTACCCCGCTTTGCGTCCAACGCCCCAGTTGAGCTTCACGGTGCGTGAATACGGCTGCACCGCAGGCATCGTACTCACCGCGTCTCACAACCCTAAGGAATACAACGGCTACAAGGTCTACTGGAGCGACGGAGGACAATTGGTTCCTCCTCAAGACAAAGAAATTTTAGCCGCGGTGCGCGCCGTCGCTTTGGAAGACATTCAATGGGCGGCCCAGTCCGACCTGCTCACCTACCTAGATGAAGCGGCGGATGAGGCCTACTTGGCACAGGTGGAGACTTTGTCAATGAATTCGGACGGGAACGCTGGGCTCAACCTCGTCTTCACCGCCCTGCACGGCACCTCTATCACGATGGTTCCGCCCGCTTTGGAGCGTTTTGGGTTCAAAAATGTGCATATCTTGGACGCCCAGGCTAGCCCTGACGGCAACTTCCCCACGGTGCAATCGCCCAACCCGGAAGAGCCTGCCGCCTTGGCTCTGGCCATCGAAAAGGCTCAAGAACTAAACGCCGACATGGTCATTGGCTGCGATCCCGACACGGACCGCGTGGGCATTGCCGTGCGCAACGACCACCAGGATATCGTTTTGCTGAACGGCAACCAAGCCGCTTCGGTGCTTGTGGACTACGTCTTGCAGCAGCACACAGTACAAGGCAGCATGCCCGCCAAACCCTTTGTCGCCAGCACGGTGGTTACGACGCCTCTGCTGGAACGGATCGCAAGCAGCTACGGCGTGCCCACCTACCACACCTTGACCGGCTTCAAGTGGATTGCGGATTTGATCCGACGCTACGAGGGTCAGCAGACCTTCACAGTCGGTGGAGAAGAGTCCTATGGCTACCTCGTAGGCGACTTTGTGCGCGACAAGGACGCGGTTTCCTCTGCGGCCATGTTGGCTGAGGCCGCTGCCTGGAACAAGGCCAAGGGCTCCAGCTTCTACGAACACCTCTTGCAGCTCTACGTTCAGCACGGTGTGCACCACGAGTCCTTGCTGAGTGTCACCAAGAAAGGCCGCGAAGGCGCAGAAGCCATCGCCGGCATCATGGAGCGCTTCCGCAGCGAGCCGCCTGCAGCATTGGCCGGAATTTCGGTAGAAGCGGTTATGGACTTCAAGACCGGCCTTACCACCTATTTGGCGGATGGACGCCAGGAGGCAATCGATTTGCCCGCCTCCAATGTTATTCAGCTGCGTTTGGCCAATGGCGACCGGGTGACTGCGCGCCCAAGCGGCACGGAGCCCAAAATCAAGTACTACTTCTGTGCCCTGGGACCCCATTTGGATCCCGACCAGCCCGCACAGCAGTACCGCGCCCTTCGCAGCGAACTGGAAGCCCGCATTGCCGCCTACACCGAGGTCATCACGGCTCTCTAAGCCGTTGCATCCCGCAGCCTGTGGCACTACCTTGTGGGGATGAAACGTTGGCTCCTCTCACTCATACCGATCATGACGCTTTCCAGCTCGGCTTTTGCCCAAACGGGCGCAGATGCAGACATCTTCTACAACGCGCGCATCGTCTTTAGCGATGAGCACACGATGCATTTTCAAATGGCCTTTGGGCCCGGCCCAAGCTCGTCACAAGGCAGCTGCTTTATCATCAACGGCGAAGAATGGCTGGCACTAACTGCGATGGGCAGCAACGAAGCGGGTAGTTCGCATTGGGCATTCCCCTTTCAGTCCGAATTGATGATTCAGACCACAGAAGGCAGCCAGCTGGAGGGCTTTTTCATCAAAACCGAAACAGGCGAACGCTTCCCCTGTTACGCCGAATCCGCCACCGTCATCGAATGCGATGCGCTCATGCAGCACAAGCGCTTTCCCGAGGGCCTCTTTGGACAAAGCACCTTTGATACTCCCCGCTATCCTTTGGCCGAGCGCTACGACCTGCGTATGCGGGCCGGAAAAGAAAACGAAGTCCACGCGGTAGGCGAATTCTTCACCCATTCCTCTGGAGAAATCCGTGGAAGCATTCTGACCCAAACGGGCGACTACCGCTACCTCGCCGGCAACCGCTACGGCAACCGCATCTTCCTGAGCACCTTTGACGGGGTGCACTGCTACACCTTCACGATGGAGCTCCAGCGCGACGGCAGTCTGAGCGGAACGCACTTCAGCGGCGCGAGCTACCGCGAAGATTTCAGCGGGACACCCAACCCGGATGCTAGCCTGGACGATCCCTACGCCATTACAACGGCCACCCAGGCGAGTTTGGACCTCACCCTTCCGGAGTATGCGAGTGGCGAGCCTGTGAGAATCCTGACGGGCCAAGGCAAGGTGACCCTCATCCAAGTCATGGGTTCCTGGTGCCCCAACTGTTTGGACGAATCGGCCTTCTTCAAAGAGCTGGCCGCGTTGGACGGGCTGGAGGTGTATGCGCTGGCCTTTGAGCGGTCTGCGGACCGCGAGGCGGCCAAGCCGGCGATTGCGCGCGTGGCGAGCTACCTCGACCTGCCCTACCCCATCCTCTTTGCGGGCCGCGCGGAGCGTGGGGCCGTGGAAAAGATTCTTCCCATTGAAAACTTCATCTCCTACCCTACTTACCTGCTCTACGACCGCCAAGGTCGTTTAATCGAGGTGCATGCGGGATTTTCCGGTCCCGCGACGAGCGGCTGGAAAGCCTATTCGGAGGGGATGTACGCCACGCTGCAGGAACTTTTGGACGGCCAGCTTTAAATGGCTTCGCCCAAACTCTTCAAGCAGCTCAAAGCCAAGCCTCCCCGCGACCTGGATGCGGTGGTGCACGACCTGCACGACCAGGCCTTCAAGAAAATCGACTGCCTCGACTGCGCCAACTGCTGCAAGACCACGGGCCCGCTGTGGGCGGACCGCGACCGAGAGCGCGTGGCCAAGCATTTGGGCATGAAGACAGCCGCCTTTGAGGCAAAGTACCTCCGGGTGGACGAGGACCAAGACTGGGTCCTGCAAACGCTGCCCTGCCCCTTCTTGGGGACGGATAACTACTGTTCGATTTATGACGTTCGGCCCAAAGCCTGCCGCGAATACCCGCATACGGACCGCGTAAAGCAGCACCAAATTTTGGGACTCATGGAAAAGAATGCGGCCATTTGCCCCGCCGTGGAGCACATCGTCCAAAAAATGGAAGCCCTCTACCTTACAGCTGGGCCTTCCGTGGAGTCAGGAAAGCGATCAAAACGACCGCGACGCAACCGATAAGATTGTACCAGAGGTAGCCTAGATCCATGAGCCCTAGGACATTGGCTGTGTGCAAGAGGGCGACAGTCAACTGCGCAAAGAGTCCGCCATAGAAGACTTTGTTCTCCGGCAATTTGGGGAAGAGCCATGCACAGACAAAGAGGCCCAAGATGGGGCCGTAAAACAGCGAGCCTATCATGTTGACCAGCTGGATGAGGTTTTCCGCCAAGCTGGCGCTCAAAGCCACTCCCAGCGCCGCCAAGCCCCAAAATGCCGTGAGCATGCGTGACAACAACAAAGAAGGTTGATCGGACCAGCCAAAGACCCGACCAAAGTCAATCACCGTCGTGGCCGACAAGGCATTCAATTCCGCACTGGCGCTGGACATGGCCCCCGCCAGGATTACCGCTAGCAATAGCCCCAGCATGCCTGCCGGAAGACCTTTTAGGGCCCAACCCAAGAAGACGTAGTCCGTGTCTTTGGTTTCCAGGTCTGGGTAGGTGGCCTGGACGTCGACGGTAGCCGCCTGCTTCAACGCCAAGCGTTGCTGCTCCATGGCTTGGAGCGCTGCGGCATTTTCGGCGCCGGATACGAAGGCCGTAGCCGCCTCGCTGCGTTGAGATTGCAGCTCGCGCCACTCCTTATCGAGTGCTTCGTGCTCAGGATTTCCATTCCAGACTTTGGCCACCGCCGGATTGTGCCAGAGGGGCTCTTCGGTAAAGTGCATGGTGGTGAAAAGCAATAGTCCCAGCCCCAAAATAAAGAGCTGCATGGGAATCTTGATGAGGCTGGTGAAGGTCAATCCGATCCGAATTTCCCGCAGGCTTTTTCCGCCCAGGTAGCGGCCGACTTGGCTTTGGTCGGTTCCAAAGTAGGACATGGCCAAAAAGAAGCCCCCGGCCAGGCCGGACCACACGGTGTAGCGGTTGGCGGGATCTAGGGACCAGTCCAGGATTTGGGTCCGGTCGTAGACGGACATGAGGTCCCAAGATTCGGATAGACCTACGCCCGACGGCAAGGAGTCCAACAGGAAGTAGGCCGCGGCGAAGAGGCCGCCGAAGATGACGGTCATTTGGGCCGTTTGTGTGACCCCGACCGCCTTGTACCCCCCAAACACTGTGTAGAACACCACGACCGCGCCGGTGAGCAAAATGGTGGTGTTCAAATCCCAACCCAGCACGGCAGAAAGAACGATGCCCGGCGCATACAGGGTGATGCCCGCCGCCAAACTTCGCGACAAGAGAAAGAGGGCCGCGGCCAACAGTCGAACGCGCGACCCAAACACCCGTTCCAAATAACCATAGGCCGTCGAGACGCCTGCCGCCATGTAGCGCGGTACGATCCACACGCCAAGGACCAGCAAGGCAATGGGCATTCCGAAGTAGAACTGCGCAAAGCCCAAGCCGTCTGCAAAGCCCTGTCCAGGCGTTGAAATAAACGTAATGGCCGAGGCCTGGGTCGCAATAATGCCCAAGCCAATGGTCGTCCAATGGCTTTCGTGCTTGCCCGTGAGGAATTCGACGCCGGTGGATTTCTGGCGTGTTTTCCACATCCCATAGAGCGCAATGAGCCCCAGGGTGCCTGCCAATGCCAGCCAATCGTAGGTCGCTAGCTCACTTTGCATACTCGGAGGTTGGGTAGGCTACGAGGTTGGCAAGAATGCGGTAGGCGCCCGGCACACCGGCCCGCCATTCGCGGAAGAGGGACAAACCGCAGTAGGTCACCTGACCCTTCCCGGAAGGTGCCGTGATCCATGCGCCTTGCTTGGGAGTTTCGCCGGGGTCGGCCCATTCTAACAAGGGCACGAAGGCGGGGTCCCACTCGCTCGCAAAGTAGAGTCCGCGTTCTTGCACCCACCACTCAAAGTCCGCCTCTGAAAGGGCATTGGGATAGGTCATCATGAGGTGCTTCGGCACCAGGAAGGTTGCGGGCGTTTCTTCCACCGTCACGCGATCGCGTCCCAGCTTGAAGGGTACGGGGCCCATATGGTCGGTCACTTGGTCGCGCGTGGCCGTGTTGTATTGGATGATGAGGTGGCCTCCGTTCTGGACCCAGTTCTCCAAAACGGGTTGCGCCGCCGCCAGTCCTTGGTTCACATTGAAGGCCCGAATGCCCAACACCACCGACGTCAAGCCCAGCAAATCCGCCTCCGTCAAGGTCGCCGCATTCAAGCGCTTCACTTCCACTCCGAGCTGCTTCAAGGCTTCCGGCGCATCGTCACCGGCCCCGTCGATGTAGCCCACCTGCAAGCCTTTTGGAACCGCAATGTCCGCCGTTACGATAGGCAAGCTGCCGTCCACCCACACTTCCTGGTGCGGAATGTGGTCGTAGCGAATGGGAATAGCCGTCATCAGCGGGACTTCATCACCGTGGAGGTAGGCGGTAAGGCTACCGCGGGTTTGTCCGGCTTTGCTACGTGTAGGCTTCCTCACGGCGATCGAAAGGTGCATCACCGACTGGCCCGCTGGGAAGCGTACAGGACTGTGTTCAGCGACGATCACGCCATCCCCTTGAACGTCCAGTTGCACGGATTCTTCGGGGAGGGCCCCGTAGCGGTGGAGGTTAACGTTTATTAAGCGGGTTCCGACACCTACCACCAGGCAGGGAACGTCGTAACTGATCGAATACCGCGGCGTCAGCTGCACCGGACGGCGGAGTTCGCCTTTAATGCGGTCTGACGTGACGTATTCCGGGCTAAGCACGACGGTCTGGGGCCAGAGTCCATCGGCGTTGGTGATCTCCAGCACCATACCACCCTGCTTTCCATCGGCGTAGAGGTTGGCAGGGAAGCTGTAGGTTTTGCCGGGGTGTACAACTGTGTACGGCGCCTTGTGTGCGCCCATTTGCTGGGCCAGCACACGCCGAACGTTAAACGCTTCCGCCGACTCGTTGATCACGGTCACGCGCCCTTGCACCGAATCCACCAAGTAGGGGGAATCCGCCGTCCATTCCGCATAGAGTCCGGGAATCGGCATGGGTGCTGTACAGGCCGCATACGACGGCGGCGTCCAATCGACGGGCTCCCCTTTCAGCAACTGGAGGTATTCCGTGCGTTCGCCTCGGTCCGTGGTACCCGCAAAGCCCTGGGATTTGTGCATGCCGCGTGCCAAGGTGCCAATTTCCAAGGAGGATTGCCCCAGTTCTGGGATAAAGCCACCGATCTGCAGCACCGCCAGGGAATCGCTGGAAACGGCGTTTTCGAGGTCCTTCGCCCACCAGGAGGAAGTGTTCCAGTACAAGGCCTTGGGGGCATACCCGCCGCGACGCCCCATGGATTGGAGGCGTTCAAAGGCGCGGATGGCGAGGACGGCGGAAGCCGTGTGGTGGCCGTGGCCGGCGCGTGCGTCCGGCGGGAATCGGGTGACGATGACGTCGGGCTTGAATTCGTTCACTACCGCCTCGATGCGGGCGAGTACTTCGTTTTCGTTCCACTTTTCGAGGGTCTCGTCGACCGTTTTAGAGTAGCCAAAGTCCGCCGCCCCGCCAAAGAACTGCGTGGCACCGTCCAAACGGCGCGCCGCATACAACTCTTCCCGACGGATGACCCCAAGCGCTTCGCCGAGTTCCGGGCCTAAAATGTTCTGACCGCCCTCCCCTTGCGTCAAGCTGAGGTAGGCCACTTCGTAGCCGTTGAATTGCGACCAATGCGCGATGAGGCGGGTGTTTTCATCGTCAGGGTGGGCGGCAATGTAGAGAATGCGCAGGGCTGCCGGGCGCTGATCTAAGTGAAACTGGCCTTCGCTGAGGCTGTGGTAGTTAGGTAGTTTTTGGGCCTGAAGGACGCCAGAAAAAGCGAGTATTAAACAGATACTCAGCCGAGTTGTTATATCTTCAACGCTTCTATTTGATCGGACTTTTTTAGCACTCTTCATGGTGAAATCATTTTACGCTTCGCTCTTGGCTGTATGCCTGTTTGGAACGGCTGTTTCGGCCCAAACGTCCACTCCCACGTCGCGGGTTAAATTTCAGTCGGGCACCTACGCCTTGCCGGAGCTGACCGAAGATACATACCAACAACGTACCGCCGGGGAGCGCGGTTCGGACTACGTTTTACGCGTTTTAGGCGTGGAGCAGATTTGGACCGAAAGCCAGCGCAGCGCTTTGGAACAGGCCGGATTGGACATCTTGGGCTACCTGCCCCATAAGAGCTACTTGGCTTATTTCAACCTCAAAGACAGCCATCTGAAAGGCCTCCTAGAAGCCAATGGCCTGGCCTTTATTTCGCCTTTGCTGCCTGAGATGAAGCTCACCTCCCTGCTTCACACCGGCAACGTGCCCGACTACGTTTGGGCCGGCAGCCAGTGGGAAGTGTATGTGGAATGCTACCCCGCAAGCAGCCAAGCGTCCGTGCAAAGCCATTTGGCCCGCGTCGGTCAAATCTTGGAGGCCAGCCCCATCGGATTCCGCGTGCTCGTGGCCCCGGACCAAGTCCGTGCCCTAGCCAGCCATCCCAACATCACCTTGGTGCAGCAAAAAGAAGCACCTGCAGAGCCTGAAAACCGCATTGGTACTAAGAACCACCGCTCCAGCGCCTTGCGCGTACCCTACGCAGGCGGCCGCGACTATGACGGCACGGGTGTGGTGGTGGGCCACGGGGACGACGGCGACATTGAAGTGCACATTGACTTCAAGGGCCGCATCGCCGCTAATAAATCCAGCCCCTCCTTTGGGGCCCATGGCGACCACGTTGCAGGAACCATTTTTGGTGCGGGCAACCTGGATCCCGATGGCGAAGGTCAAGCGCCCGGAGCGCATTTGGTCTACTACGACTACCCCGACAACCTGAACGACGTCGATGCGGACTATTCCACCTACGACGTTCGGATTACGGCATCGTCCTACTCCAATGGCTGCAACGCGGGCTACACGGCCTTCACGCGCCAAATGGACGAAGACGCCATCCAGAACTACTCCCTGACGCACGTCTTTTCCGCCGGCAACAACGGCACGGCAAACTGCAACTACGGTGCGGGAAGCGGCTGGGGCAACATCACGGGCGGTCACAAGCAAGGCAAGAACGTCATTGCCACCGCCAACGTAACTGGAGCGGACCTCATAGCCAACTCTTCCAGCCGTGGCCCCGCCCACGACGGCCGCATCAAACCCGACATCGCTGCCTTGGGAACCGATGTCTACTCCTGCCTCTCCCCCAACGACTACCGCAGTATTACCGGTACATCTATGGCCTGTCCCGGCATTGCGGGGGTCATGGCACAGCTCTACGATGCCTACATGCAAAACAATGGCGGTGCTGAGCCTGCCGGTGGCTTGATGAGAGCCTTGTTGACCAACAACGCAGACGATCTTGGAAACCCAGGCCCTGACTTTAAGTACGGCTACGGGCGCGCCAACGGCCTCCGCGCTGCGAAAGCCATCGAAAATGGGTGGTTCATGGCGGACACCATAAGCCAAAACCAAACCGATACAATTTCCATCGTCGTTCCTGCGGGATTGGGCGAATTGCGTGTCATGCTGCATTGGACCGACCCCCAAGCTTTGGTCAATGCAGGTACCGCCTTGGTCAATAACTTGAACGCCACCCTCGTCTTGGATGCCCAATCCTGGAACCCTTGGGTCTTGAACCCCACCCCCACGGCTACCGCATTGAATGCCAATGCCCAGCGCGCCGTGGATAGCTTGAACACCAGCGAGCAGTTCACCTTGGCCAATCCTTCCGGCGGCACCTACAAAGTGCTGGTAAACGGCGCCTCTATACCCTCGGGCCCTCAAACCTACTGGGTCACCTGGACCTTCGTGGAGCAGGACATCGAGCTCACCTACCCCGTGGGCGGTGAAATCTTAGTCGCCGGTCAAAGCACACCCGTACGCTGGGATGCCCCAGACGGCACGGGCACGTTCACGCTGGAATATAGCAACAACGGCGGTGCGTGGACCACGTTTGCCACCGCTGCCGCCAATGCCCGTCAGTCCGCGTTTACCCCGCCTGCCGGCGCTGGCGATAGCTTGATGATTCGCATCAGCCGTGGCACGCAAGCGGATAGCGTAGACTTCCGATTGGGCTATGTGGGCGTTCCTTCCAACCTCAACATGGACTGGGCCTGCCCCGATTCCTTCCGCGTCAGCTGGAACATGGTTCCCGGCGCGAGCGGCTATGTCGTTTACTTATTGGGCGCCGAATACATGGACCCCATCGACACCGTCACCACGCCATGGTACGTCTATCAGAACATCAACCCCTTCCTGACGCAGTGGTGGACGGTTTCCGCCATCACCTCCGGCCAGCGCGCCGGTAAGCGTGCCTATGCGGAAGAGAAGACACCAGGCCTAGCGGGTTGCCCCATGGCCAATGATGCCGTGCTGGCGGCTGTTCTCAGTCCTTCGGGCCAAATTCCCGATTGCCAGAACACCAGTGCCTTGCCCGTCAACGTCACCTTAACCAATGGAGGTTCGGACACGTTATTCAGTGTGCCCTTGGCCTACCAACTCGGAAGTGGTGCGGTTCAACGCGACACTCTCGTAGCCACCATTCCCGCCACGCAATCCATGCCGTTTAGCTTTAGCGCTTCCCTGAACATCAGCGGCCTGGGCAACTATGGTTTGAAGGTTTGGACCGAATTATCTGCCGACCAAAATCCCTACAACGACACCTTGGTCAGCAATTTCCAAATCGTCGTATCTGACTCCACCTATACCCTCCCCTACGTGCAGAACTTTGACAGCTTCACCAACTGTGGTACGGTCAACAACTGCGGGGGTACCGTCTGTTTGCTGGGCGATCACATGGTCAATGCGGCAAACGGAATCGACGACGACCACGACTGGCGGACCAATGCCACGAGCACGCCTTCCGCAGGCACCGGACCTACCGGCGGCCACACGCTAGGTGGCGGTTCAAGCGACAAGTACCTCTACCTGGAATCCTCCACATGCACGGAATCTGTGGCACTCGTGACAACACCTTGTATCGACTTAACTGCTGCAAGCTTGCCCGAACTCAAGTTCTGGTACCACATGCTCGGCGGCGACCAAGGCGAATTGCACGTGGATGTTCTCAGTCAAGGACAATGGCATTTGGATGTCATTCAGCCTATCTCCGGCAACCAAGGGAGTAGCTGGCTCGAAGCTTCGGCGTCCATGACCCCCTACGTGGGCAACGTCATCGTGGTTCGCTTCCGCGGCATCACAGGTACGGGCATCCAGTCCGACATCGCCATCGACGACATCAGCGTCGTGGAAGTCAACACGGCTCCTTCAGCCGCCTTGGCTGTAAGCTCCACGGGCCCCTGCTTGAACCAAGTAGTCACCTTCTACGACCAGAGCACCAGCAGCCCCAACGCCTGGGCTTGGAGCTTGACCCCTGCCACGGGCTTCAGCTTTGTCAACGGCACGTCCGCCAGCTCGCAGAACCCACAGGTGGTTTTCACCAGCTTTGGCAGCTTCACAGTCCAACTCATTGCCAGCAACACGTTTGGATCTGATACAGCGGTCAGCAGCTCCACCATCGTGGTGAACGGCGGTGCTCCCCTGCCCTTCAGCGAAGACTTCAGCACCTGGTTGCCCACGTCTTGGGAAATTGAAAACCCGGATAACAGCACCACGTGGGCGGGTCGCGTGGTCATCGGCTCTGCCGGTACCGCTACCCAAACGGCCTACATGGACAACTTCGCCTACAACGCCCCCTTGCAAGAGGACTACCTCATCACGCCAGGCATTGACCTCACCGGCACCACCGTCCCTGCCTTGGTCTTTGACGTCGCCTACACGCAATACAGCGCTTCCTACTCGGATGGCTTGCGTGTCGACGTTTCCAATTCATGCGGCAGCTCATGGATGCCAACGGGCTACAACAAGTCCGGCACCGTGCTTGCCACTACAGGCAACCTGACCACTTCGTTCACCCCCCAATCCAGCGGTGTTTGGAGGAGCGATACCATCTATTTGGACACCGCTTTGGCCGGTCCGAGCATCAAGTTCCGCTTCGCCGGACTCAATGGTTACGGGAACAACTTATACATCGACAATGTCCAAGTTTTTGACTTTGGTGCTACTGCCCCCACCGCGGTGATGAACAGCTCTGCCAGTGCAAGCACCTGCAAGTTTGACACCGTCATCTTCCAGGCCATCAACCCAGGCAACGCCATTGCCACCTGGAACTTTGGCTTGGGCGCTACGCCTCCGACCGCCACAGGTCCTGGACCGCACGCCGTGACCTACTTCACCTCAGGCTCCAAGACCGCCGTCCTGTCTTTGACCAACGCAGGCGGCACTGGAACGGCCAGCACGACGTTCACCGTCGGCACCCCCGTAGTAGCTGTCTTTGGTGCTAATGCGGGCAGTACGCCTCAGGAACGCGTCTTTATCGACATCTCGCAGGGCGGACCTACACAGTGGTATTGGAACTTTGGCGATGGTACGACTTCAACGGTCCAAAATCCCACCCACACCTTCCCCGCCGCCGGTGGAACCTATACCATCACCTTTGCCGCGTACAACACCTGCGGTTGGGACACCACCACCTCCAGCATCACCATTTCCGGTGTCAGCCTCGAGGAGCGCAGCGCCCCCACCTGGGCACTGTCCCCCAACCCTGCACAGAACTACGTGAAGCTCAGCAGCCCCAACGGCGCCAAAGCAGATCGTGTCGAAGTGCTAGATGCCCTAGGTCGCGTGGTCTACAGAGGCCCCATGCCCGCAGAACAACGCCTCGATGTTCAGTCCTACAGTGCCGGCCGCTACCTGGTCCGCATCTGGTCCGGCGGACAATCGAAAGTTCTGCCCTTCGTGAAGCAGTAAACAAAAAAAGCCGCGGCGAGAGCTGCGGCTTTTTTGGTTAAAAGGTTTAAGGGTGGAAGGGTTTAAGAGCTAGGGGGCGCCTTTGGCGCGCTAGAGGGCTAGAGGGCTAGAGGGCTAGAGGGCTAGAGGGCTAGAGGG
>JAYQOY010000052.1:0-10635 GCA_038145075.1 Schleiferiaceae bacterium
GACTACGGATCAGAAGGTTTCAGGTTTGAATCCTGACGGGGTCACTAAGAGACGAAAAACCCGCAGCGAAAGCTGCGGGTTTTCTTTTTTGGAACCGTCCAAAGCTCGCTTAGGGAGTGTTCCAAAAAAGAGAAGCGCTGCACGGATGTGCAGCGGGTTTTTCGTTTCGGAATTCGGAGCCCAAGGAGCGCGAAGCAGTCCTGACGGGGTCACTAAGAGACGAAAAACCCGCAGCGAAAGCTGCGGGTTTTCTTTTTTGGAACCGCTGGGAGTTCATCCAAGTCCCGCAATCAATCCACCACCAGAATCCCTTGAGATAGTCGACCAGCATCGTTTAGGCGCAGGAGGTACGTACCGGGCGAGAGGGAGGAAATGTCCAATCGGAAAGTGGGGCCAGGAGAAATGCGTTCTTCATGAATCAAGCGACCGAGTAGATCCATCACCTGGACCTCCGCCTCGGATGTGGGTGTGAAGTCCCATGACACATTCACATTCTCTTGAGCGGGGTTAGGGTAGATGCGTAGGTGCCCACTTAGGACTGATTCTTTGATGGAGAATGGAATACTGGTGGCATTCCAATAGGTGCGGGTTGCCCGCATCGGTACTCCAAATGAGGTCCCGGCCAGGATGATGTCCGGTCTAAAATCACCATCTAAGTCCCCCATGGCCACGCTGGAGAAGTAGGCCCCTTCGAGCGTATCGCTTAGGATGTAGCCTTGAACCCCTTGATTTTGGTATACATACGCAAAGACTCCAGGCGTGCCAAAGCCAGCGACGACGGCATCTAGGTCACCATCTAAATCCAAGTCCTGCCAAGCCGCAAAGCCAGCTCCTGATCCTATCAGGGAATAGGTGCTCGAGCTGACATAGCTGCCTGAACCTTGATTTTCATACACCGCAGAAATTTGGGTACCTGCAGGGTTTGAATCCCCATTGAGCAATAGGTCCAAATCGCCGTCTAAATCCACATCTCCAAGGGATAAACTGCCGTTACATGCCCCGGGCAGGGAGGTTGGCTCAAACGTTGGAAAGCCGCTCAGTCCTTGATTTTTAACCACTTTCGTGACGCAAACCCCATTCGCACGCTTCCCCGTCACCAAAAGGTCTATGTCGCCATCTTGCTCATAATCCAAGACC
This sequence comes from Schleiferiaceae bacterium, assembly GCA_038145075.1. Lineage (GTDB taxonomy): Bacteria > Bacteroidota > Bacteroidia > Flavobacteriales > Schleiferiaceae > TMED14. The sequence continues at coordinate 1,138 of JAYQOY010000052.1, forward strand.
AACGCTCGCGGCAATTCCAGACTGTCGCACAAGACAAATGGACTGGAGAAGCTCAAGCTCCCAGAGACGGAGGTATTTTGGAATAAATAGACAAACGACTCTGAGTTGCTGGTGACGCCTGTGTAGATCAAATCCAGGTCTCCATCGCTATCAAAGTCAGCTGCTTCTGATGTTCCACCCCAAAGACCCGGAAAACTGGTGCCTGTGAAGAGGGAAAAACCCCCAGTGCCATCATTCACATAGAGTTCTGCGGTCTTTATCCCACCCGACGTGTTTCCGCTCTCGAAAAGGTCCACGTCACCATCGCCATCCGCATCAAAGAACTCTACACTGCCTCCGTAGAGATGTGTAAAGCTCGAACTGCTTTGGCTGAACCCTCCATTGCCATCATTGAGGTAGAGGATCGATTGTACCGGCCCCCCCTTTCCGCTAATGAAGGCATCCAAATCACCATCGTTATCCACATCAGCTAACGTCATGGCGCCCACATCTGCATCGTGAAAAGCTGGACCCGAAGTGGCCAGATTAAACTTAAGCGGCGATTGCGCAATGGCAGAGAAGGAGGCGCAAAGCGCCGAGAGTACAAGGTATTTCATGGGTGTCTTTTATGGATTGAGCGAATGTATCTCTTTTCTGGAAATTTAATTTGCTGTGAATCTGGGCATCCGGAGCTGTAGGAGCCCGGAGTATCCTGGACGGCCACCCATGTCTGCGCCGATGGGATTGATTGTCCGTCCACTTTTGACAAAGTGTAAAATGGATGGACCTCAATCCACACGGACCACTCGCTCAACGAGTGAGACTCCAAAGCCATCTGTGACGCGCCAGAAGTAGAGTCCGGCAGGAATGACCGCCTGTTCCAGAGCAGTAATGCGGTGATTTCCGGGCCCTAAGGCCAAGGTCTCCCTCCATAGGACCTTGCCGCTAGCGTCGTAAAACTCGAGCGCATAGGTTCCACCCAATTCGCTCTGCACTTCAAACCAAGCCTGACCTTGGCGGGAAGGGTTCGGGGAGTGGCGGATGAGAAAATCGGTAGCTGACCTCGCTCTGCACTTCAAACCAAGCCTGCCCCTGGCGGGAAGGGTTGGGGGAGTGGCGAATCAGGAAATCGGTAGCTGCGTACCGCGGGAAGGGCCTGCATGGGCCATAGCTGGGAATATTGGCATCCAGCCAAGCCCAACGCGCCTGCATCCAAGATTTGAGCATTTGGACTTCCTGAGCATAGGAAGAGGCAATCGGGGAGGGGTAGTTCCAGACTTGCTGGCCCCAGGTGTTGTGTAGGGCAAAATGGCGATTTCGGGCATCCTCCGTTACGTCCCCCCAAGCGTTGATTTGGCTAAAGAGACTGTCCAAACTCCAGGGTCCCGCGGTGAGTTCCTCCCAGCGGCAACGGACTTCGGCCCCAAAGGCGGTGTCTTGCCACATGCGGCCCCACCAGAAGGGAATCAGCCAAGGATCTTGTGGGCAAATCGTATTGTACTGGAGCAGAAAGCCGTAGGTGTTGGGGGTTTCGCAGCTGTTCATGTTGGCGAAGGCAAGGTCAAAGTCCCAGACGGGGCCCGCCCGCAAACGCCCATCGCGGTCGTTTCGGTCCTTGTGCAGGTAGGTGGAGATACGGTAGCCATCCGTGTTTTTGGTGGCCTCGTTGACTAGAAGAAAGTCCACAAAGGAGTGCATGTCCCAAAACGTCCGCCAGTCGCGATCGCCAAGCATTCGGGAAGGTGCCTTTAAGGCGGATTCAGCACTGTCCACGTAGGATTGCAGGTAGGAGCGCTGTTCGGGTGTTACGCGATCTGCGTTTGGATAAACACCCTGGTAGCGAATCACTTGCCCCGCGTTCCCACCGGGAGCAGGATGCTGAGAGGTCCAAGCCCAATCGCCTGGATCTTCTTTGTCTACCTTGAAAATATAGCCGCCCGTCACATCCAAGCCGCTGTTTTCATCGGGTCGCAGCGTAGCCAAATCCAAGCGGTCCGCATCCTTTTTTATCCGTTCCACCAGCACATAGATGCCCTGGTAGCTGCCATTGAGAAAGACTTCAACATGCTGGGTGGAAGGGGCCCAAATCCCGTTTTGTTCGCGTGCCATGTGGTAGGCCAATGCGTTTCTCACCAGGGACTTGTCCAAATAGGGCGCATACAAAACCCAGTCTTCGGAAGCCGGAAACCCACACAGTGCAACAGGCCTGGGCCCCAGGCTGTCTGCTTGCCTGAGCTCAATCCCGTAGGATTTTTGAGGGAACCACTGGCTGGACTGTCCGCGGTATTCAATGCCGATCAAGCCTTGATCGTAGGGGGCATCCAAGGTGTCGTTCACACTGCCATCCGCATTCCAATGGAAGGCCCAGGTGGCGTTGATTTTGGGTTCGTTCAAGATGCTTTGGCCCTGGGTGTGAATGGAAACAATAGGCAGGTTGGAGGCCCATTGGGCACCCGCAGAAACGGCTAAAAAGGCCCAGGCCAAAAGGAATCCACACGTGCGGAGCTTGTTTCGCATACGGGCCCTAAAATACTGGGAATTCCTTCGGTTTGGGAGGAACATACTGCGCCATTTTGTTGTTCCTAGACCATGCATCTCCACGCTGTTTGGCTCAAGCGCGATTTTCGCTGGAACGACCACGCACCTTTGCATGCCGCTATCCTCGCTGCGTCGAAGGACCAGCAGGAGGGGCGAGAGGCGGAAGTACTCGTTTTTTATGTGCATGAACCCCTGCTATGGAAACAGCCACAGTACAGCCAAAGGCATGCCGCCTTTGTGGGCGAATCCTTAGCGGCCATGCGCCAACTCCTGCCCGAAATGCCCTTAGGTGCTTGGGAAGGCGATGTGCTTGAAATTTTGCAGGGATTGCATTTGGGCACCTCGCACTTCACCCTGTACAGCCATGAAGAAATAGGCCTCCTCTGCACCTTTGAACGCGACCTGGCCGTAAAAGAGTGGGCCCGAAAGCACAAAGTGGAATGGCGGGAATATCCCTACAGCACCGTCAAGCGTGGCCGTAAGACGCGTTCGCGTTGGACTCAAGATTGGCATGCGTACATGCATCAACCCCAAGTGCCATCGTGGGAAGCGGCCAATGCCTGGCTGGAAACCGCTTCGCGGGAGGAGCACCCGCGTGCCATGCGAGATTCCCTAGGCACAGAGTGGAAGGCGCCCCAACGTCCGGATGGTATTACCCAAGAGGGAGGATCGCAACGAGGGCAGGCCTACCTACGCAGCTTTTTAAGTCAAAGGCACCGGACCTACCACCTGCACATTTCAAAGCCTCAAGAATCACGCACTTCCTGCAGTCGGCTGAGTCCCTATTTGGCCTGGGGAAATTTGAGCCTTCGGGAGGTGTACCAAGCCTACTATGCCCAAAAGCAGCAGGCATCCCATCGCGGATTGACCGCCTTTGGCTCGCGGCTCAGATGGCGCGAACACTTCATCCAAAAGTTTGAATCCGAGCACCGTATGGAGTGGGAAAGTGTCAATCGGGGCGGCTTGGATGCCTTTTTTCATAAAGATGAACAGCGGCTGCAGCGCTGGAAGGACGGGCAAACGGGAGTGCCCTTAGTGGATGCCTGCATGCGTTCGCTCTGCCACACGGGGTATCTAAATTTCCGAATGCGCGCCATGTTGGTGAGTTATGCGACCCATGTGCTGCGCTTGCCGTGGAAATCCGTTTCCGCCCATCTTGCTCAGCAATTTTTGGACTTTGAACCCGGTATCCATTATCCTCAACTCCAAATGCAAGCCGGGGTCACCGGAATTAACACGGTACGCATTTACAACCCCGTAAAACAGGCCCTAGAGCACGACCCCCAGGGGAATTTTGTCGCGCACTGGGTGCCTGAACTTGCTCATATTCCCATGCCCATGAGGCACAGTCCATGGAATGCTACCGCGTTGGAAGCGGAAGTCCTAGATCTGGGAAGCTATCCAAGCCCCATGGTCGATCTGGAGCAAGCGATGCGCGACGCCCGAAAAGCCCTGTACCAAGCGAAACGCAGCCCGGAAGCCCGAAAAGAAGCCGAACGCATCCTTGCCATGCATGTTCAAGGTCGCTAGGGCTTTGTAAAGGACTACCTTTGCCGCTTACTACGATCTAGACTGCATGAAATTCACGGAATTTGGCCTCAACGACGTCCTCATGGACGCTATCGATTACATGAACTTTGACGAAGCCACGGAGATACAAGAGAAGGCCATTCCCCTCATTCTAGACGGAAAAGACATCATCGGCTGTGCGCAAACCGGTACCGGCAAAACAGCCGCCTTTGTGCTTCCCATGCTGAATGCCCTCTCGGAAATGCCTTTAGGTGGGGTGAAAGCCCTGATTTTGTGCCCCACCCGCGAGCTTGCGATCCAAATTGACCGCCAAGTACAAGGCCTTGCTTACTTTGCCCAAGTGACCTGCCATGCCGTCTACGGCGGTGGCGATGGCGTTGCGTGGGACCAGGAGGCGGATGCACTCAAAGGGGGTACCGATATCGTGATTGCAACGCCTGGCCGCTTGTTGGCGCACATGGAGCAGGGCAATGTGGATTTTTCGGAAGTGGAGTTCCTAATTCTGGACGAAGCGGACCGAATGCTCGACATCGGCTTCTACGACGACATCCTGCGCATCATCAAAATATTGCCTTCCGAGCGTCAGAGCCTCATGTTCTCCGCGACCATGGCGCCCAAGATTCGCAACTTGGCTCGCGAAATCCTCCAAGATCCCGCCGAAGTATCCGTAGCTATCTCAAAGCCCGCGGAAGGCGTGACACAGTTGGTGTATTTGGCCCATGAAGACCAGAAAATTGGCCTCACCCAGCACCTGCTCAAGGACAAGGACACCTTTACGAGCATTATCATTTTCTGTTCGACCAAGCGGAAAGTGGAGCAGCTCACACGTAAACTCGCCCAGCGCAACTATGCGGTCAAAGGCATGTCCTCCGATTACGAGCAAGAAGCGCGCGAAAAAGCTTTGGCGGAATTTAAATCGGGCCGAATTCGCATCATGGTCGCCACCGACGTGATGAGCCGCGGCATCGACATCAAGGGCATCGACTTGGTGATTAATTACGACGTACCCAACGACGCCGAAGACTACGTGCACCGCATTGGCCGCACCGCGCGCGCCAAGACCGAGGGTATGGCCATCACCTATGTGGCGCCCGAAGACATGTACAAGTTCACCAAGATTGAACGTCTGGTCGAGCGTGACTATGAAAAGCACCCCGCACCCGAACACCTCGGGGAATCCCCTGTGTGGGAGGGGGCGTCCAAGGGGGCGAATCGCCGCAACAACCGGAGCAAGCGCCGTGGCAACACGCCCACGGGCGGCGGCAAACCGCAAGGTTCCGGGGCGGCTTCCGGCAAGAAGAAACGCTGGCGGGGGCCTAAGCGCAGTGGAGGCGGAGCCTCACAGGCTTAAATCCAAGAGGGCCTCCAGGTCCAAGTGCTTCGTTCCCATTTCGAGTTCGCCATGGGCATCCCGCGGCCACTCCGCCTGTGGCAAATCCCAATACACTTCCAGGCCATTTTGGTCAGGATCGCGCAGGTACAGCGCATGCGATACCCCATGGTCAGCCGCACCGTCCAAGGGCTGGCCCACTTCCACCAAATGCCGCAAGAAGCGCGACAAATCGAGCCGCGTGGGGACGAGTATAGCCGCGTGGTAGAGGCCGGCTGCGCGCTCCGGCGCTGGGCCAGCCCCTTGGCTGTGCCAGGTGTTGAGCCCTATGTGGTGGTGGTAGCCACCGGCCGACAAAAAGGCTGCCTGAATGCCGTAGCGCTGGGTCACTTCAAAGCCCATCACATCGCGGTAAAACGCGATCGAACGCTCTAAATCTGTCACTTTCAAGTGCACGTGCCCAATGCCAGTAGCAGGGGCGAGGGTGAAGGGTGTTGCCATGCAGGAAAGGTACGCCAGGTGATACAGGTCACACCGAGGTGTTTGAAAATGGGGATGTTTGATCCCATGGAAACGCAAACGTTTAATGCGCGTGCGCATTGGGAGCAGGTCTATGAGACCAAGACGCCGGGAAATGTGTCCTGGACCCAGGAAGACCCACAGCCTAGTTTGGACTGGATCCTCGGTTTGGGGCTCTCATCGGATTCCTTCGTCGTGGATTCGGGTGGGGGTAGAAGTGTGCTGGCGGAGAAACTGGTAAACGCGGGCTTCAGCCATGTGGAAGTTTTTGACATCTCCATGCGATCCTTGGCGCAAGCAAAAATGGATTTGAAGACCGATGCGGCCCGCGATGCCATTTCCTACAGAGTCTGCAATGTTTTAGACTACAAGCCTGAAAAAGAGGTAGCGGTCTGGCACGATCGCGCCGTGTTTCATTTTTTAGTGGACGACGCCGAACGCCGCCAGTATGTGGATAATCTCAAGAAATGGGCACCCGCGCACATCATCCTCGGCACGTTTAGCCCCGATGGCCCTTTGAAATGTAGTGGACTACCTATTAGGCAGTACGACGCCGATGCCTTGCTCGACCTCTTTTCGCCCGACTACCTCGTAGTTAAAGCGGAAACCGTCACCCACGTCACACCATCCGGGGGTGAGCAGGTCTTCACCTTTGTCCATTTAGAGCGACGAAACGCTTAAGGTGACCTGTATCACAATTTTTAGACGCACTTAAGAATACTTTAGAGCAACACTAACACAACACCTCGAATGAAAGACTTTCTCCTCAACCCTTGGCCTTGGTGGTTTTCCGGTGGCCTGATCGCCGTCATCATGTTTATGATGCTCTTCTTTGGCAAGTCCTTTGGCTTTTCGTCCAACTTGCGGACGATTTGCGCGATGACTTTTGGCCGTAAAATTAAGTTCTTCGACTTTGACTGGCGTGAAAATACCTGGAACCTCACCTTCCTAGTGGGCGCGGCCATTGGAGGATTCATTTCCTATGCCTACATGCACGGCGGAAGTCCGGTTGCAATTTCAGATGCTACCGTTGCGGACCTCGCTGCATTGGGTTTTGGCGCGCCAAACGGCATGCAACCCAATGAAGTATTCGCCTGGGAAAATGTGATGACGCTCAAGGGCTTCCTCGTTCTTGCCGTGGGCGGCTTTTTAGTGGGCTTTGGCACACGCTATGCCGGTGGCTGCACGTCTGGACACGCGATTTCTGGCTTGAGCAACCTTCAATGGCCTTCGTTGGTGGCCGTCATCGGCTTCTTTATTGGAGGCCTGCTCATGACCCATGTTCTTTTTCCCCTCATTTATTAAGCCGCCATTGCTATGAAATTCTTCAAATTCCTTCTCGCCGGAACCATTTTCGGGATCATTATGGCTCAATCGGAGGCCATGTCCTGGTACCGCATTCAAGAGATGTTCCGCTTTCAATCCTTCCACATGTACGGCATTATTGGCACGGCTGTCGTTTTAGGCGCCTTGGGAGTGTTCATCATCAAGAAGTTTAATATCAAGGACATGTACGGCGACCCCATCCAGTTTGAGCCGAAAGAGCGTCAATGGGTCAAGTCTATTCTAGGAGGAGCCATCTTTGGCCTAGGTTGGGCTCTAAGTGGGGCATGCCCTGGTCCCATCGTGGTCAACGTGGGTTTTGGATTCACATCCATGTTAATCGTCCTCGCTTTTGCTGTGTTGGGAACTTTCACATACGGCTACTTCCGCGATAAGCTTCCTCATTAATGGCCTCACTACCAAACCAAATCGACCCTAAAATTCAGAAACTGCTCCGGCAGTTTTTGAATTTAACGGGGTTCCTCGTGGTTTTTGCCCTTTTCTTGCTCTTCTACATTCTGTATTTCACCCAGCCCGCGGATTGGGTGAAGTCTTGGTGGGCTGAACAGCGCAGGGCAGAAGCCGTACAGGCGATGGCAAGTCAACCCTTGGAGGCTCCCGAAGTGGTCGCCTACTGGTCAGCCCCATCCATTGAGGCTGAGGCGGATGAAGCGCTAAAGGAGCAGCTTCGCTACGGCAAGGAATTGGTGGCCTACACCGCGCGCTTCTTTGGACCCAACGGCTCTGTGGATGCCAATCGCACCAACGGTTTGAACTGTCAAAACTGCCACCTGGAGGCCGGCACCAAGGTCTTTGGAAACAACTATTCGCGCGTTGCCGCGACCTATCCCAAGGTTCGGGCGCGTTCGGGCCAACTAGAAGACGTCTACAAACGCGTCAACGATTGCTTTGAGCGCAGCCTGAATGGTAAGGCGCTGGATCCCGCTTCCAAGGAGATGCAGGCTATGGTGGCCTACATCCAGTACGTCGGCAAGGACGTGCCGAAGGGAGAAAAGCCGGCGGGCTCGGGCTTCAAAGATTTGGCTTTCTTGAACCGCCCCATCGATCCCGTGCACGGCAAGGTCGTCTATGAGGAGAAATGTGTCAGCTGCCACCAAACGGATGGTCAGGGCTTAAAGGACAATTTTGGCAATTACACCTATCCACCGCTTTGGGGCCCGTTGAGCTACAACGACGGTGCAGGCTTGTACCGAATGTCCAACTTCGCCAAATACGTCAAATGGAACATGCCCCTTGGCGCTTCGCACGACGATCCCCAATTGACGGACGAGGAAGCTTGGGACGTGGCCGCCTGGGTCAATACGCAACCCCGCCCAAAGAAAAATTTAAGTGCCGATTGGCCCGATATCAGCAAGAAGCCCTATGACCATCCCTTTGGGCCCTATGCCGATGGATTTAGCGAAGAGGAGCACAAATTTGGCCCCTTCGGTCCGATTAAGGCCAAACTCGAATCCATGGCCAACGGCCAACCCTAAGCATTCCGCCCCTATACGAACGATACGAACCTCCATACTATGAAACGCAGATCCTTTTTGCTCGGTGCCGGTGCGTTGGGCTCCGTAGCCGCCTTCAAAGGCTTGCAAACCCTTTTAGACGATTCCTCCAATGACGCGGCTGGCAGCCATTCGGGCAGCGACGGCGACGGAAGTGGCAACGCCACGGTGGCCATTCTTCAAACCACCGATGTACATTGCCAAGTACACCCGCACGATGAACTCTTCTGGGAGAACGAAGAGGCCGTCTACCGTAAGACGGGCGGCTATGCCCATTTGGCCAGCTACCTCAAGCAGGAGCGACCCAAGCATGCCCACAGTTTCTTGATCGATACGGGCGATATGTTCCAAGGCTCGGAATTGAGCGTGAAGACGACCGGAAAGGCGATGGTGCCCATTTTGAACGGTTTGGGCTACGATCTCTACCTGCCCGGTAACTGGGAGGTGGTGTATTACAAACAAGCCATGCAAGAGCTCTTGGGCTCGCTCCACGCGCCCAAAGTCTGTGCGAATATGTACCACGACGCCGGAAACGGGGAGAAGGGGGAGTTGATTTTTCCGCCCTACCATATTTGGACCGTCAACGGGGTGAAGATTGGCTTCCTCGGCTACACGGATCATCTGGTGCCGGTGCGTCAAAGCCCCAACTATTCCAAGGGCATTGTCTACACCAAGCCCGAAGAGAATACCAAGCACTATGTGGACGTCTTGCGCAACCAAGAGAAGTGTGCCGCGGTCATTATCATTGCCCATATGGGGCTCTCC
>JAYQOY010000052.1:10645-12311 GCA_038145075.1 Schleiferiaceae bacterium
GTGCCGCGGTCATCATCATCGCCCACATGGGCCTCTCCCAGCAGATTGCGCTGGCCAATTTGGAGGTTTGCGAGGGTGTGGACTACATCCTAGGGGGAGACACGCATGAGCGCGTGCGCGTACCCATCCAGTGCCAGTACGCCAAAGTGGTGGAGCCAGGGGCCTTTGGATCCTTTGTCGGCCGCTTGGAAATGCGCTTTGAGAACGGAAAACTGGTGGAAGACACCTACACCTTGGATGAAGTGAACGCGGAGCAGTACCCAGCGGACGCTAAAATGGCCAGTATCATCAAGGAAAACGAAGCGCCTTTCAAGGACGAAATTGAGACTGTTGTCGGCCACTCCACCTTGCCCCTCTACCGCTACTTTGTCATTGAGAATCCCATGGATACCTTAATCCTCGATGCCTTGGATTGGAAATTAAAGGAGGTGGACCTAGTGCTGTCCAATGGCTTCCGCTTCTGTCCTCCGCGCACCACGCCGGATGAAACAGGAAACATCCCCATCACGGCTGGCTACCTCTACGACATGCTACCTGTGGACTCCAATGTGCGCACGGCCCAGGCCAACGGGGCGCAAATCAAGAAGTGGTTGGAGAAGGAATTGAATAACGTTTTCGCGAAGGAAGCGGCCGAACGCTTCGGCGGCTGGGTGATCAAGTTTAAAGGCATGACCATTGAATTTGAGGCCTTTGCGCCCAAAGGACAGCGCGTCAAAAAGGCCTTGATCAACGGCGAGCCCATCGAGTTGTCGCGCATGTACACGCTTTCGGCTTGTGAGCGCGATGGCGACCCCGATGATATTTTGTGCCGAATTAAAGGCGTTAAAAATGCGGTAACGCGCGACTTCACGCTCCACGAGGTCATCAAAGAATACTTGTCCGTCAATAGTCCTGTAACCCCCACGCCTCCCATGGCCGCCAAGGTTCTGGACGCACCTCAAACCCTCCTGACGCAAGTCTCTGGGGTCGATTACCAATTTGTGTAAATGAAACGCAGACAGTGTTTGAAGAGCGGCTTGGCCGCTTTTCTTTTTGGCCTTCACTTTGGGGCTTTCGCACAGCATGAGGAACCACATGTGCTGGACAGTTTGGTGCCGCAGTCCTATTCGAGCGTGAACGATTGGTTTGACCATGCCACATGGCGCTTTCACAGCCGGAGCTACGGGATGGCAACCTGGAACCAAGGAGATTTACGAGACGACGGAACCTGGGCGCTGGGCGGAGAATTAGGACTGGTCACGGCCCCTGTAGGCCACTGGCGATTGGGCCTTTCGGGTTTTTTCATTTTTGAAATGATGTCCACGGACATTGACCAGGAGTTGAATGGCATGCGCAATCGCTATGAGATTGGCCAGTACGACGTCACTGACCGAGGGAATATGGTGGGCCTTGAACGGTTAGAAGATTTGTACCTCGAAGGCCGATGGGAGAATCAAACCATTCGTATTGGTCGTCAGACGCTGGAAACGCCCTTCTTTAACAAACAGGACGGTAGAATGCGCCCGACCACGGAAGAAGGACTCGTGTACGAAGCCAAGGTTAAAGGCTGGGAGCTGGAAGGAATGGCCATTTGGGCATTTTCACCACGATCTACAGTTGAATGGTATAAACTTTCGGAATCCGTTGGCCTGTATGATACGGGTTACCACCCTGTGACCGGTGAAAG
>JAYQOY010000053.1:0-11706 GCA_038145075.1 Schleiferiaceae bacterium
GAGTCGTTCGCCTGCCCGCGGGGAGCTAGGGAGCGCCTGCGGCACGCTAGGGAACACGGGCTTCGCCCTCTAGCCCTCTAGCCCCCTAATCCCCAGCCCTCGCGGTAGGTACCGGTGACCCAGGATTGCCCGTCGGGGTAGTTTTCGATGCGCATGGCGTCGCCGTTCCAGAGCATTTTCATTCGGCCCGGATACTCGAAGGGGGCCCAATCGCCCAGTTTTTTACCGGGCTTCAAAACTTTGTGCTGGTACGCTTGGATCGCCAAATTGCCCATGAGCACAGATTCGGTCAGGCCTCCTGCATACGAGAAGGGCGAACTGACCGCTTTTGGATCGTTGGCAAAGCAGGCATCGACGAATTGTGCGATGTGGCCGCTCGTGCCACCTTCCACGCGGGGCAGGTAGGCTTTGGGGAGTTCGGGGCGTGTGCCGTCGTTCAAGTAGACGCGCGGATTGCCAGAATACGTATCCGTAATCATGATGCCCTTCTCGCCATGGAAGATGGAACCGCCATCCCAGTTGCCCAATTTCTCTTCATCCGGCAAGATGAAGACTCCGTTGTGCGCGCGGGCGGGTCGTTTGGGCATTAGTCCGCCGTCGTACCAGTTCAGTGCGACCTTTTCTCCGCCAAATTCGAGCCGAACGATAGACGAGGGCGGGCACAATTCACCGTAATCCGCCTCCACAAAATCGCCCGACCACACCGTCGTGCACGATGCCTCTGCCGCTGTGGGATAGCCCAAATAATGACTTCCTAGCACGCGGTAGGGCGTCTCCATGATATGGCAGCCCATGTCGCCCATAGCGCCCGTGCCAAAGTCCCAGAATCCGCGCCACTTAAAGGGCAAATACGCCGAATGGTAGGGTCTATCCGCTGCCGGACCCAACCACAAGTCCCAATCCAAGGTGGATGGAACGGGTTCGCCCGAGGTAATGCTGCGCATGCCCTGGGGCCAAACAGGACGGTTTGTCCAACAGTCTACTTCATAAACGTGTCCAATCAGGTCCGCCTCGATAATTTCCCGTGCTTGCCGAATGCCATCGCTCGAAGAGCCCTGGTTGCCCATTTGGGTGACAATGCCCTTCTCTTCGGCCACTTCGCGCATCAACCTCGCTTCCGCAATGGTATGCGTCAAGGGCTTTTCCACATACACATGCTTTCCAGCGCGCATAAACGGCAAAGCCGCCACAGCGTGCGTATGGTCGGGCGTCGCGACAAAGACGGCGTCTAATTTATCCGCATGGGTTTCGTACAACTTTCGGAAATCCCGGTAGGTCTTCGACTTGGGGTGTGCCTTATAGGAATCCGCGGCAGCCTCATCATTCACATCCGCAAAGGCCACAAATTTGACTTTTCCGGTTTTATGCAGGCCTTGCAGCACGCCAGCGCCACGCCCTCCAACGCCAATACCCGCCATATAAAGGGTATCGCTAGGGGCCGTGTAGCCTTTGCCTAAGACAAAACGGGGAACAATGGTAAAGGCGCCTGCTGTGAGGGCCGATTTCTTAATAAAGTCGCGACGGTTCATAGGGTATGTTTTGTGTCCCTATAAGGTAGCGAAAAGAAGTGCTCGGGCTTCGCCCTCGCGCTAGAGGGCTAGGAAGCTAGGGAACGCCTTCGGCGTGCTAGGAAGCTAGAGAGCTAGGGAGCGCCTGCGGCGCGCTAGGGAACTCAGGCCTCGCCCTCGAGCTTGGAAGCTAAGAGGCCGTTGGACAGACCCCAACAAACCAACGAACGTTCAAACCAACAAACAAAACGCTTAAACCCTTTTACTCTTTTACCCTTCAACCCTTAAACCCTTCGGCTCTCCCTACTCCACCGTAGGAGGTTACCCCATACAAACCAATTTTCTTACCCCCAATTACTCTGGGGATGTCTCACGATTTGTTTCATTTTAACCACCACTATCTTGAGTAATAACCACAACTCTCTTGAGTTCACAATCAGGGTCAATTTTTCTCCCCCAGACCACACCATTACTTACAATAATTCCCTTTTTAATCCTACCACCGTCATTTTCATCCTTGAACCTCCCGTGATAAATCACTCTTCCATCTTTTGTTTCTTCCTTCCCGTAAATTTCACATTCATCTCCTTGAGTTAGAACTATTGTCTGACGACCCGACCCGTTTAACCCCAGGTGTACAATCACATCTTCATCAGAGGTAACAACCACTTTACACTGTCCCCACCCAACGAAGGACAACAAGAGGAATAGTGATATGAGGATGGGTTTCATTAATCTATAATTGGTGTCCCTCTAATCTACACCAAATTGGAACCACCTCATTAGAGATTCTTCAACCTCAAGAGGTACTATTTCTTTGTGAGTTCCCCTCTCCTTTAACGTCAGGTCAGGTAGAACTTACTTTAGTTTGACCTTCATTTTGATTTGGACAAATGTTGTTCGGAATATGGGTCATAGTTGGTTGTAAACGGATACAAATGTTTACTGGTTGACTTGGATGTCCATTTCACTTAAACGAAGTTCGTCCAACCTCATCAACCTCTCCTCTCGGACATTTCCCTTCTTATAGATTCCAAATACAATCACATTCGTAAAGGTCTTCCCAGTAGGAGATTTTAACCCTCGTTCATTGAAGAGATTACTAATCCTTCTATACCCCAAAGGGGTAAGATGACACTCCTTTAAAGACCTAATTTCGGTATACAAATAGGTCTGGTAATCGGAATAAACACTCTTCCATAGGTCAGTTGTAATAACTGATAATGAGAATGTTATGGTGTAAATTCGGGGGTAAGAATTTCGGTTTTGTATTACTACTCCACCGTAACCGACTTCGCCAAGTTGCGAGGTTGGTCCACGTTGCAGCCGCGTAAAACGGCTACGTGGTAGCTGAGGAGCTGCAAGGGCACCGTGGTCAACAGCGGGCTCAAGCAGTCCAGGGTGTCCGGAATTTCGATGATGGCATCGGAAAGAGCGCGCACTTCGGTATCGCCTTCGCCGGTGATAGAGAGCACGCGGCCTTTGCGCGCCTTCACCTCTTGGACGTTGGAAACGAGCTTCTCGTACATGTCGCCTTTGGGGGCTACAATGATGATGGGCATTTGCTCATCGATCAAGGCGATGGGGCCGTGCTTCATCTCGGCGGCAGGGTAGCCTTCCGCGTGGATGTAGCTGATTTCCTTCAGTTTGAGGGCACCTTCAAGGGCGACGGGGAAGTTGTAGCCACGGCCCAAAAAGAGGGCATTCGTGGAGTCCACCATGTCGACGGACAATGCTTTGATGCGCGCATCGAGGCCAAGCATGGATTGAATCTTTGCGGGGATGGTGTCGAGTTCTTGGGCGATTTCGGCACAACGTTCGGCCGATAGATGGCCCTTAACACGACCGATGTACAGCGCCATCAAGGTCAAAACGGTGACTTGAGCCGTGAAGGCCTTGGTAGAGGCGACGCCAATTTCGGGGCCTGCATGGGTGTAAGCGCCGGCATGGGTTTCGCGGGCGATGGACGATCCCACCACGTTGCACACGCCAAAGACTGTGGCTCCTGCCTGCTTAGCCATCTTGATGGCGGCTAGCGTGTCGGCCGTTTCACCGGATTGCGAAATCGCGATGACGACGTCTTTGTGGGTGATAACGGGGTTGCGGTAGCGGAATTCGGAGGCGTATTCGACTTCGACAGGAATTCGGGCCAAATCTTCCAGGAGGTATTCACCCACCAGACCGGCGTGCCACGAGGTGCCACAGCCAATGATGAGAATGCGCTGCGCGTCGAGCAAAGACTCGGAAATCGCGTCCAATCCCGCCATTTTTACGACGCCCGTCTTGAGGTCGATGCGGCCGCGAACGGTATCGCGAATGCTCTTAGGCTGTTCAAAAATTTCTTTCAGCATGAAGTGCTCGTAGCCCCCTTTTTCGATGCTGTCCAAATCCAACTTCAATTGGTGAATCGTGGCGTCGACAGGAAGGTCCGACGCAATTTCACGTACCTGAACACCTTGGCGGCTCAGAACGGCCATTTCGCCATCCTCGAGGTAGATCACTTTCTTGGTGCTGTCCAGGAATGGAGTGGCGTCTGAGCCTACGAAGTATTCGTTGTTGCCCAATCCGACGACCAGCGGAGAGCCCAAACGAGCGACTACCATGTGGCCGGGCTCATCCTTGGATAAAACGGCGATGGCATAAGCGCCTACCACCTCGTTGAGGGCCATTCGGACCGCTTGGTCCAATGCAACGCCTTCAAGATCTTGGATGTATTCGATAAAATTGACGAGCACTTCCGTGTCCGTATCGCTTTTAAAGCTGTAGCCTTTGCTCGTCAATAGTTCCTTGAGGCCCGCAAAGTTTTCAATGATACCGTTGTGAACCATGACCAAACGGCCTGACATAGACGCATGGGGGTGCGAGTTGGGGTCGTTGGGTTCGCCGTGTGTCGCCCAGCGGGTGTGGCCAATACCCATCGAAGCCGAGGGGGCCTTTCCGACGCGAGCCTCTAGGTCCGCTACTTTGCCTTTGCACTTGTAGATTTCGAGGTGGCCGTTGAAAAGGGCAACACCCGCAGAATCGTATCCACGGTACTCTAAACGCTTAAGGCCTTGAACAAGAAGGGGGTACGCTTCACGCGTTCCAAGGTAGCCGACAATGCCGCACATGGTAGGTTTGGTTTGGTGCCAATCCGGGGATTAGCGGGGTTTGGTTACGTACAAATCTACGCGAATTGGATCAAAGGGGTCCAAATTGCCATTGAGTACGGCGCGCGCAGCGGACGACGACATGCGGTCAGGAACGAGCAAAATCTTCGCTTCGTTGCTGTCTTTTCCATTCAGCCACTGCTGGACAAACTTCGTGATTTCCAAGGTGTACACGCGATCGCGGAGGGGCGAGCTCACCACCAACTGGCCACCGGGGTCGCCATTTACGTAGCCTGTCAAGAGAGATCGGTCGTTTCCACTGACCAAAAGGGCGGTTAATTTGGCCGGATTGGCATACCGCAACGCAGAGCCTTCGCGGACAGGAATGCGCAATTCCGCATAGTTCACGAAGTAATTCGAGTCCTTCAAGGCCTGTAGACCGGTCAAACGCACCACGGTCATCGCGCCTCCCATACCCTGAACGTAGGTAGTCAACTCACCGGCCAGCGTGTCTTGTGCATCGAGGTCAAAGTCTGCTTGGCTCTTGTCAAAAACAAAGGTGTTGGCGCTCTTGACCACATTCCAAGCCAAAAGGTCGTAGACGGAATAGCCCGGTCCTACTGTGTCTGCGCGCAAGCTGTCATTCGTAAAGAAGAAACGAATGCGCATGTCTTGGTCTCCCGGCGAAAACTGGTAGATGGCCTGGTTGTCCGCATGGCCTTCCACGTAGATGCCGCGGAAGTACTCCAAGAAGTTGGTATTGCTTGAAAAGTCGGCAGCGCTGTCCGCGGAGGCGTCCACGATTTGGCTCTGGAAAAAGGCGGTGTTCAAGCGAAGGCCGATCACTTCGTTCGGGGCGACCATGCCGTGGACGCGGCGCTTTCGGCCTGGTTGGGGCTGCACCACCGTATCTGCCAAGACCGTCGAACCGGTAAAAACGGAATGCGCATAGTAGGTGCTGTCCGCAGAAATGTGCTGGTCCAGCTGCTTCACCGTCAAGCCAAAAGATGCAGCGGTATCGCCGTAAAAACCAATGAAGGGCAGGTACATGAAGACGGAGTCCACCGTGGCGTTTTCGCCAAAGTCAGGCTGCATCGTGCTCAAAATCACCTGCGTAGCGAAGTTGGCCGACGCCTTTCCAAAGATGGGATCCTCGTAGCTGCCCAGCATCAAATAGGCCGGCTTTTCCGTCACCAGCGAATCAAAGGCCTCGGTGGTAGCCACCACGTCGACAGATTCGAGCTTGCCAATTTTGAGGCTGTTTTGGTCGACAAAGTCCAAACCAATTTCACCCGTGTTTCGCTCACAGGCGACCCCAACAAGGGCCAGTGCGGCGAGGGCCAAAAACAGTTTGCGCATAAGGGCTATGTCTTAAGCAAAAAGGGACTCGTAGAACGCTTCTAGATCTCCCGGGTTGGTGAGGTAGGAAGATCCATCGTGCACGGGAACACCCGCGGCAGTGGCGGCGTCCAACTGTGCTTGGGGCACGTTGTCAGTCATTTTTAAAACCGCATCCACATGCGCTACAGCACCCGCATACAAGTTGTCGGTTGTGGGATTCTGGAAGGCTTCCATGTTCTTCACTCCGTCAAACTCCATGCCGCGGGTCAAACCGTCGTCCAAACTTCCTTGGAAGCCATCGCCGAAGAGGCTGTAGACCAGCTTCGTATCCTTGAAATGTGGATCGTCTGCGTTAAACTGACGCAAGTAGGCCGGCATGGGCGTGCTCATCCAGCCCATAAAGTGGACGACATCCGGCTGCCAACCTAGTTTTTTAATCGTTTCAATCACGCTCTTCGAGAAGAACAAACTGCGCTCACCGTTGTCAGCATAGAACTTTTTGTCCTTGTCTTCCCAGGTGCCTTTGCGCTTGAAATAATCCTCGTTGTCGATGAAGTACACTTGGATGCGCGCGGAAGGAATGGAGGCCACTTTGATGATCAAGGGCTGGTCCAAATCATTGATAACCACGTTGATTCCGCTCAATCGAATCACTTCGTGCAGCTGGTGGCGTCGCTCGTTGATGGCCCCAAAGCGAGGCATGAAGACACGAATCTCGTTCCCCATTTGGTTCATCTTCTGCGGAAAAGCCAAGCCAGCCTTAGACAGGGTGGTATCCGGAAAGTACGGTTTGATCTCGTGAGAGATGTATAGGATGCGTCGTTTCGCCATTGCGGCAAAGGTACGAAAATTTAGCCGTAGCGGCCATTTTCCCCTATTCTCGCGCTAGTTTTGGCCTCGGTTTGAAGAAGATAGAACAGATCACCACGCTGGCGGATTGGCAGTCCTACCGTTCCACCTTTCCTAAAGGGTCTAAAATGGGCTTTGTACCCACCATGGGCGCTTTGCATCCAGGGCATTTGGCCTTGGTCGAACAGGCGCGTTCCGAAAACGATTTTGTCGTCGCCAGCATCTACGTCAACCCCACCCAATTCAACAACCCCGCCGACTTTGCCGCCTATCCATTGGACCTGGAAAACGACCTTCGAGCTTTGGAGAGCGTTGGCTGTGACGCCGTATTTCTACCAGAGGAGGCAGCTATTTATCCAAATGGCCCTGTGGCACACACCTACGACCTCCAGGGCTTGGACCAACGCTTAGAGGGCGCCCTTCGCCCAGGCCATTTTCAAGGCGTTGCCACGGTGGTCGATCGCATGTTCGACCTACTGCAGCCCGATGCCGCCTACTTTGGCGAGAAGGACTTCCAACAAGTCAAAGTGATTCAACGTGTCGCCGAACTTCGCGGCGGCCAGCCGCGCATTGTCCCCTGTCCCATTGTTCGAGAGAAAGACGGTTTGGCGATGTCCTCGCGCAACCGCCGTTTGACTCCTCTCCAGCGGGAGTTTGCGCCGCAAATCTTTGAAGCCCTGCGCTTTGCCCAAGAGGAGATCGCGGTCTTCCCCGTACCTATTAAGGCTTTAGTGCGGGAAATGCGCAGCATCATCGAGGCCGGTGGGCAGCTCAAAGTCGAAGACATTTCGTTCGCCTTGGCGGACAGCATGATGCCCGTCACGAACCCTGAGCGCTACTTGGACCGCTACCCGGAGCCCGTTCAGTGCTTCGTCTCTGCTTATGCCGGCGAGGTGCGCTTGATTGACACCCACCGCGTGGTGCAAATCGGGCATTCTCACGGCTAAGTGAACGCCTCCTTTTGGGGGCATTTTACCCCTTTGTCAGCGCCTCTTTCTTCCAATAAACCCCTACTTTTGCGCCGCAATGACGATTGAGGTACTCTACAGCAAAATTCACCGCGTACGCGTGACCGGTGCAGATCTGAATTACATCGGCTCCATTACGATTGATCGCAGCTTGGCAACGGCCGCCCACTTGGTGGAAGGCCAGAAAGTCAGCATCGTGAACATCAACAATGGGGAGCGTTTGGACACCTATGTGATTTACGGCCAGCCAGGCAGTGGCGAAATCACCTTAAATGGCCCGGCTGCTCGGAAAGTGCAAAAAGATGACCTCATCATCATCATTTCCTACGCATCTATGACGCCGGAGGAGGCTAAAACCTTCCAACCTGTTGTACTTTTCCCAGACGAGACAACCAACCTTTTGAACTAAGTACACATGGCCAAATTCGCAGTCCCCGGATGGCTTCGCACGGCGGGGTTTGCAGCGCTGGCCCTCTTTCTTCTCTACTTCGCCTTTCAGGGCGTGGACCTCAACGCCGTTTGGGAGTCTGCCAAGGAAGCCCAATGGGGCTACATCGCGCTCAGCGTCGCCCTGGGCTACATCGCCATCTTAAGCCGTGGCCAACGTTGGACCTATGTGCTGCGTCACCTGGGCTACCCCACCACCATGTGGCGCGCCGTCCATGCTACCGGCATTGGCTACCTTGTGAACATGGCCATTCCACGAGCCGGTGAAGTGGCCCGTGCAACGGCGCTGAACCGCGCGGACAAGACGCCAGTCAACATCCTGATTGGCACCATTCTCATCGAACGCACCATTGACCTCCTCATGATGGCAGGCTTGCTCGGGCTCGCTTTCCTCAGCGCGTCCGAAGAGCTCTCGGCCCTCATCGACCTCACACAGTCCGAATCGGATCCTACCGCCGGTCCCGGCATTCCATGGGGTGGTATCCTTGGCGGTATAGGCTTGGCGCTTGTTCTCGCTTCCTGGTTCTTCCGCGCCCGCATTCAAGCCAGTCCCTTGTACGCCAAAGTCCGCGACTTCCTCAAGGGCATGCTCGAAGGCATCAAAGCCGTCGGCCAACTCCCCAATAAGTGGGCCTTCTGGGCACATACCTTCTTCATTTGGGGCTGCTACTATGCCATGGTGTACGTTTGTTTCTACGCCTTGCCCTTCACGGCAGACGTCACGCCGGCCCAAGGTCTTTTTGTCATGATGGCCGCTAGTTTGGGCATTTTAATTCCTGTCCCTGGCGGAGTTGGCGCCTACCACTACTTAGTCGCTATGGCCCTTGTGGTCCTTGGGCTCCCGTATGCGCAGGGTTTGGCGTTTGCCACCATCGTACACGCCGCCCAAGCGATTATGCTGATGAGTTCGGGCGTTATTGGACTCATCGGATTATCTGCCGGAAAAGGCCGAACTTCCGACCATGGCCAAAACTAAAAAAGCCTGGTTCTGCCAATCCTGTGGCGCACAGCACCCCCAGTGGATGGGGCAGTGCAAATCCTGCCATGCCTGGAACTCCATGGTCGAGGAGGTCATCGAGCGCGAAAGCCCTTCCACGGCCTGGTCGAGCACCGGTTCTTCCACGAGCTCTAAAGCCCTTCCCCTCGCCGACGTCGATCGCCATGCCGAAGCGCGCAAACCCACCGGCGACCGCGAATTGGACCGTGTCCTCGGTGGTGGCCTCGTTCCGGGCAGCCTCGTCTTACTCGGCGGCGAACCTGGCATCGGCAAGTCCACCTTGCTCCTGCAAGTGGCCCTTCTCTTGGGCGAAAAAGTCCTCTATGCGAGTGGCGAGGAAAGCGCACAACAGATCCGAATGCGCGCCGAACGCGTCGGTCTCAACGGCCCCGGTTGCCATGTGCTTTCAGAGGTTTCCACCGCGAAAATCCTTCAGGCGGCCGAACACCTTCAGCCCGATGTTCTCATCGTCGACTCCATCCAAACGGCCCACAACCCGCAACTGGATTCTGCCGCTGGCTCCGTTTCCCAAATTCGTGAAGCCGCTGCCGAATTCTTGCGCTACGCCAAAGCTCGCCACGTGCCCGTAATCCTCGTGGGACACATCACCAAAGACGGACACCTCGCCGGCCCCAAAGTGCTGGAACACATGGTGGACGTCGTCTTGCAATTTGAAGGCGACCGCCACCACCTCTTCCGCATGCTTCGCGCCCTAAAAAACCGCTTTGGCAGCACTCAAGAGCTCGGCATTTACCAAATGGACGGCCAAGGCCTGAAAGGTGTAGCCAACCCCAGTGGACTTCTTTTGGGCCAGCGCGAAGAAGGCCTAAGTGGCTCCGCAGTGGGCATTCCCTCCGAGGGCATGCAACCCCTCTTGGTGGAAGTCCAGGCCCTCGTGAGTTCCGCCGTATACGGCACCCCCCAGCGCTCCTGCACCGGTTTTGATACCCGCCGCCTCAATATGCTTTTGGCGGTGCTCGAAAAGCGCTGCGGCTTCCGCCTGGGAGCCAAAGACGTCTTCTTGAATGTCACGGGCGGCCTTCGTGTGGAGGATCCTGCTTTGGACCTTGCCGTATGTGCGGCTATCCTGTCCAGCAACTCGGACATCCCCATTGCCCAAGGCATGGCCTTCGCAGCTGAAGTGGGACTAGGTGGGGAAATTCGCCCCGTTCATCGTTTGGAACAGCGCATCAATGAAGCCGGAAAACTAGGTTTTGACACGGTTTTCTGCGCCAAGCAAAGCGGCGTGAAGGCCGGCAAAGTCAATGGCGTCAATGTCGTTCCCGTCAAGCGCATGGAAGACTTGGTAGGGGCGCTGTTTGGGTAGGCGAAGGGCTTAAGGCGCTGCGCGCTGTTTGTTCGTTTGATGGTTTGTTGATTTTTGCGCTGCGGCCGAGCAAAGGAGTTGCGCGCGGCGAAGTTCCTCTTTCAAGTTGAAGGGTAAAAGAGATTAAGCGTTTAAGGCGCTGCGCGCCGTATGCTCGTTTGATGGTTTGTTGGAGCGAGTTTTGGCGCGGCTTTAGCAAAGGAGTAGCGCGAAGCGCGAACCCTCTAGCTCTCTAGCTACCTAGCCCTCTAGCCCTCTAGCCCTCTAGCCCTCTAGCCCTCTAGCAAAAAAGCGCGGTACGCGCTTTTTAATTCCCCACCAAATTCGCCAACTCGTCCAAGTTGGGCGTAATGATGATTTCGGTGCGGCGGTTGCGCGCCTTGTTTTCGGGGCTGTCGTTGGGGGCAATGGGCATGAATTCACCACGGCCGGCAGCTTGCACGCGTTGGGGCTCAATGCCCTTGTTCACGAGGATTTTAACCACGGAGGTTGCACGCATGACGCTCAGGTCCCAGTTGTCTTTGACGGAGGTTTTGCCGTAGTAGGCATCGTCGTCCGTGTGGCCTTCGACAGCGATGCGGAGGTCTTTGTTTTCGGCCAAAACTTTAGCGAGTTGACCCAACGCAGTAGCGCCATCGGTCTGAACGTCCCAAGAGCCGGATGCGAACATCAAGCGGTTGTCCAAGCTCACATAGACCTGGCCATTGCGCATAGAAACGGTGAGGCCACGATTTTCAAAGCCCAACAAGGCGTCGGCAATGCGTTGACGGAAGTAGGCAGCGGTAGAATCCTTGCGGGCCAAAAGGCTTTCCAGCTCGTTGACGCGTACCTCGCGAGCCTTGAGGGCTTTTTCCACGGCGATGAGGCGGTCTTGCTCGCGTTTGAGCGAGTCTTCCTTGCTGGCTAGGCGCTGAGCGATTTTTTCCATCTGCTCCAACATGGCTTTGTTTTCGCGCAAGTTGGCGGCAGCCAGGGAGTTGTTGTTCTTGAGAGCGTAATCGTAATTGGCTTCTAGGTCTTTGTAGGAGCGAAGGAGTTTGCGGTACTGCGAACCTTGGTTGGTGGTGTCGCGTAAAAGCGAGCTAAACGCTTCATCGAGGCGAGCGCGCTTGGCTTCGCATTCGACCAAATCGGTCACCGCCTTGTCGCTACGCACTTTGAGGGCTTCATTTTCGGCCAC
>JAYQOY010000054.1:0-11519 GCA_038145075.1 Schleiferiaceae bacterium
CCCCCTAGCTCCCTAGCCACAGCGCGAAGCGCGTGCCCTCTAGCCCCCTAGCTCCCTAGCTACAGCGCGAAGCGCGTGCCCTCTAGCGCGAAGGCGAAGCCTGAGCTCCCTAGCCCTCTAGCCTCCTAGCTCTCTAGCTGCTGCGCGCAGCGCGCTACTCCCACACATTGTCCTCCCGGTTCGCATCGGCGGTCCAACGCTCGGGGTCGACGACTACGCGTTCAATTTGATCGGCGGGCACGTCTACTTGGAAGGTGAAGGTTTTTTGGGTGTAGTTCCAGGGGCCCACGACGGCTTTGTCGGGCTTCGCACCAAACATGGCGGCCAAGGGCACGGTGTAGTGGAGGGTGGTTTTGTTCTTGAGGACCACATCGACGTCCACGGGGAGGGCGAGGGAGCCCTTTCGGGACAATTGAATATTGGCCAAATTGCCACCGGTCGTGTAGACGCTATCGACGGCGACATCGGGCACCTTGTTGGTTTCAATCCACTGGTTCATGTACCAGTCGAGCACCATGCCGGATTCTTGTTCGGCGATGCGCAGGAAATTTTCGGGGCGCGGATGCTTGAAGGCCCACTCGTTTTTGTAGCGCTTCATGGTGGACCAAAAGGCCTTCTCGCCGACGATGCCTCGAAGCTGCACGAGGAAGAGAGAGCCTTTCATGTAGGCGGCCATTTGGTAGGGGAATTTGCCGTCGAAGTAGTTGGCGAGGGTGCTGGCGGGCTCCATCCAGTCTTCGTGGGCGACGCGTCCGTAGCGGCCGAGGTAGCCGAGGTGGGCATTCGGGAAGTTTTTACCCGAAACGACATTCATCGCCTCGTCCTCCGCAAAGCTGGTAAAGCCCTCATCCATCCAATAGTAGCGCTGCTCGTCGGTACCAAGCATGCCGTAAAACCACATGTGGGAGGCCTCGTGGATGATGGTGCCGAGCAAGCCGTCGTAGCTGCCGTGGACCTGCAACAACGTAGCCATGGGGTATTCCATGGCACCTTCCCCGCCTTGAACGACGCTGAATTGGGGCCAGTCGTAGCTGCCAAAATGGTCGTGCATGAAGGCGAAATAGGCCTCCACGTCGGCTTGTAGCTTTTCGGTCGACATAAACTTGCTGGAAGCGCTATCGCTTTGGTAGAAGAAGTGAATGGGCAGGCCGGATGCAGTGACGCGGATGTCGTGCTGCAGTTCTTTGTCGGCGACCCAGGCGAAGTCGTGCACCTTCTCGGCTTTGAAGCGCCAGGTGATGCGGTCTTTCTTTTTGAACTTCAGGGGCGTGGCCGAATAGCCGTGGCCAATTTCATCGGGGTTTTGAAGGACGCCCGAACCGCCAATCATGTAGCTCGCCGGGGCCGTAATGTCCACTTGGAAGGTGCCAAAGTCGCCGTAGAACTCGCGCGCCACGTAGATGTCAGGGTGCCAGCCGTCGGTGTCGTAGACGACCATTTTGGGGTACCACTGGGTGAAGCTGTAGGCGATGTCTTCGGGGTTGTCTCGGCCTGCACGCTCGACTAATTTGGGGATGCGCGTGGTGTAGGTCATGTGGAAGGTGACCGTTTGGCCTGGAGCAATGCGTGTGGGGAGTTTGGCATGCAGGATGGTCTGGTCCACCGTGAAGGAGAGGGCTTCGCCGTTTAGGGTCAAGGTTTGGATGATCTGCTCGCCGTACTCGTCTGGGGCGTAGTTCTCCACCTTGTCGCCGATGGCGCGGTCGGGGAATTTGGTGGGGATGTTGGCCATGTTGGAAAGCATACTTCCGGGCTGGAAGGCGTTCCAATAGAGGTGAAAGAAGACCTCGTGCAGGTCGTCGGGGCTGTTGTTGGTGTAAGTCAAGCTGAGGTCTCCAGCGAGCTGGTGCTTTTTGTCGTCCAAATCCACCTGGATGTGGTAGTCGACGGCTTGCTGCCAGTATTGGGCGAGACTAGGAAAGCTAAACAGGGCCAAAAGGGCGACGAGGAAGTGCTTCATGCGGGGATCAGTCGTTTAAGGGGCGAGTATGGGCCAAGCGGGGGCCTTTTTCGGTGAGTTCGAGGGTGCAGGTTTCGTTTTCGGGGTCGTGTTCCAAAAATAAACGGTAGCCGGCCTGCGCCGCTTCCGTGAGAATGGCCTTCTTTTCGCCCAAGGTGACCAAGGGGCGGGTGTCATAGCCCATCACATAGGGCAAGGGGATGTGACCCACGGAGGGCAGAAGGTCGGCCATGAAGACGATCTGTTCGCCGCGGTAGTCCAGGATGGGGCACATTTGGGCATCCGTGTGGCCGTTGACCACAAAGGCGTCAAAGCCCAAGGGGGTGCTGATGCGCTGCTGGCCTTCGGGGGCATCGATGAAGGCGAGTTGTCCGCTCTCTTGGAGGGGAAGGATGTTTTCCGCGAGGAAGGAGGCTTTTTCGCGGGCGTTTGGCTCGGTAGCCCACGTCCAATGACGCTCGTTCGTCCAATACGTCGCCTGCGAAAACGCGGGACGCAAGCCCTGTTCGGTGCGTTCAACGGCCCCGCCCACGTGGTCAAAGTGCATGTGGGTCAAAAAGACGTCCGTGATGTCGCTGCGCTGAAAGCCGAGCGCCTTCAAATTACCGTCCAATGAATCCGTCCCGTGCAGGTGGTAGTGGCTAAAGAACTTGTCGTCCTGCTTGTTGCCTATGCCGGTATCCACCAAGATGAGGCGGTCGCCGTCCTCGATTAGAAGGGAGCGCATGGCCCACGTGCAGAGGTTGTTGTCATCTGCGGGATTGGTGCGCTGCCAGAGCTGCTTGGGAACGACCCCAAACATGGCGCCGCCATCTAATTTGAAATACCCGGTGTTGAGTGTGTGCAACTTCATAGGGCGAAGCTAAATAAGAAAGGGCCGTCCCCCGACGGCCCTCCCCAACCTAAACTTACGAACGAATCTAAACGCAGAGTTCGTCGGTAGGAAGATTCCAAAAGCTGTGCCAAGCTGGCGGAGGGGGGTTATTTTTTTCGCTTGGCGCGGAAAAATTCCGTCATCAAGTCGCCGCAGACCTCCGCCTCAATGCCGGTGGTGACCTGCGTTTTGGGGTGGAACTGGCCGCCCATGGTGCGGAAGCCGCGCTTTTCGTCGCTGGCCCCGTAGACGATGCGGCCAATTTGGGACCAAAAGAGCGCGCCGGCGCACATGCTGCAGGGTTCGAGCGTGACGTAGAGGGTGCAGTCTGGGAGGTATTTGGCGCCCAGGTAGTGGGAGGCGGCGGTGATGGCTTGCATTTCCGCGTGGGCCGTGACGTCGTGGAGCTGCTCCGTGAGGTTGTGGCCGCGCGCGATGATCTGGTTGTTGCTCACCACAATTGCCCCCACAGGCACCTCATCGGCCTCGTAGGCTTTGAGGGCTTCGCGGATGGCTTGGCGCATGAAATAAACGTCGTCAAACTCCATGGGGATAAAACTACGTAGCCCCACCGGCTTTTTTACCTTTGCACTTCATTTCACGACCATGTACCGTACACACACTTGCGGCGAACTGCGCCTTTCTCATGCGGGTCAAACCGTCACCCTTAGCGGCTGGGTCCAGCGCCGACGCGACTTTGGAGGCATGTCCTTCATCGATTTGCGCGACCGCTATGGCCTGACGCAGCTCGCTTTCAACGAGGGCGTCGATCCCGCTATGTTGGAGCTCGCACGCAGCGCACAGCGCGAATTTGTGGTGCAGGCCACGGGCAAAGTCGTGGAACGCGAGAACAAAAACCCCAACTTGCCTACGGGTGAGGTGGAGATTTGGGTGACCGAATTCAAGGTCCTCAACGGCGCCAAAACCCCTCCCTTCACGATTGAAGCGGAAACGGACGGCGGCGAAGAGCTGCGCATGAAGTACCGCTACTTGGACATCCGCCGCGCGCCGGTCCGTGAAAAATTATTGCTCCGCAACCGCATCAACATGTCGGTTCGGACCTACCTGAACGACCTGGGCTTCGCCGATGTAGAGACCCCCTTCCTGATCAAAAGCACCCCAGAAGGCGCCCGCGACTTTGTCGTCCCTTCTCGCGTGCACCACGGCCAGTTCTACGCGCTGCCCCAGTCGCCCCAGACCTTCAAGCAGCTGCTCATGGTCGCCGGCATGGACCGCTACTACCAGATCGTGCGCTGCTTCCGCGATGAAGACTTGCGCGCCGACCGCCAGCCCGAATTCACCCAAATCGACTGCGAGATGGCCTTTGTCGAACAGGAGGACATCCTCCAGACGTTTGAAGGCCTCCTCAAGCACGTTATCCGCGATGTACACGGCCTAGAAGTGGGCGACATTCCCCGCATGACCTACGACGACGCCATGCGCCTCTACGGCAACGACAAGCCGGACATTCGCTTTGGCATGACCTTCGTCGAACTCAACGACCGCGTCCAAGGCAGCGGATTCCCTGTCTTTGACAACGCGGAATTGGTCGTGGGCATCAAGGTCGATGGCTGCGCGGGCTACACCCGCAAACAGCTCGACGCCCTCACCGACTACGTCAAGCGTCCTCAGCTGGGCATGTCCGGCCTCATCTGGATGAAGGTGGACGAGCAAGGCCAGCTTTCTTCCAGCGTGAACAAGTTCTTTGACGAAGCCGCCTTGGCCGGCTGGGCAGAGGCCTTTGACGCTAAGGCCGGCGATTTGGTGCTGGTCCTCGCGGGCCATGCCAACAAGACCCGCAAGGCCTTGAGCGAACTGCGCATGCATTTGGCCCAAGAATTAGGTCTGCGCAAGCCGGACGTCTTTGCCCCCCTGTGGGTGCTGGACTTCCCGCTGCTCGAATGGGACGAAGAATCCGGCCGCTGGTTCGCCATGCACCACCCCTTCACGAGCCCCAAGCCCGAAGACATCCCCTTGATCGACAGCGACCCCGGAGCTGTTCGCGCTAACGCCTACGACTTGGTCCTCAACGGCAACGAAATTGGCGGCGGCTCCATCCGTATCCACGACCGCGCCTTGCAACAGCGCATGTTTGACCTGCTCGGCTTCAGCAAGGAAGAGGCCTTGGAGCAGTTTGGCTTCTTGATGAATGCCTTCGAATACGGTGCTCCTCCCCACGGCGGCATCGCCTTCGGCTTTGACCGTTTGGTGGCCCTGATGGGCGGCGACGAGGTCATCCGCGACTACATCGCCTTCCCCAAAAACAACGCTGGCCGCGACGTGATGATTGATGCGCCCTCGCACATCAACCCCGCCCAGCTGACGGAACTCTCCTTGGGCATCACCCCGGTTCAGCCTGCATGAAGCCATCGCTGCACGTGAAGCATCGGCTGCAACTCTGGATCAGACGCGTTCTGATTTGGCGGGCCCAGCATCTTCCTATGCAGCACTTCATTTTTGTTCTGAGCATCCTGACCGGCTTGGTTTCCGGCCTGGTGGCGGTCGTTTTGAAGAACTCGACGCATGCGATTCAGGCGTGGATTCGGTCCGAACGCTTCGAAGACTACTACCAACTCTACTACTTCGCCTTCCCCCTGGTCGGCATCCTATTCACCGTTGCGCTGGTCCGCGTCTTCAAGCTGCGCGCCGGCGAGGGCATCCCCTCCGCCATTGAGGCCATTTCGCGCCAAGGCGGCATCATCCCGCGCTCCCGCATGTACACCTCCTTCCTGACCTCCGCGGTCACGGTGGGCTTTGGCGGATCGGTGGGTTTGGAGGGCCCCGCGGTCGGCACCGGTTCGGCCATCGGCTCTAACCTGGCGCGCTGGCTGCGTTTGGGCTTTAAGCAGCGGATTTTATTGATTTCCTGTGCGACCGCCGGGGCCATCTCGTCCATTTTTGGCGCCCCGGTCGCGGCCATCATTTTTACGCTAGAGCTTTTCAGCATCGATTTGACCTTGAGTTCGCTGGTGCCCTTGTTGCTGGCTTCGGCGACGGGCGCCTTGACGGGTTTGATGACCAGCGACGGCAGCAAGCTTTTTTATGCGGAGGGCATTGAGGCCTTCGATCCGGTGAACTTGCCCTACTACCTGCTGCTGGGCGTGGCCTGCGCGCTGGTCTCCTTGTACTTCAAGCGAGTGTTTGCCCTTTCAGGCCGCCTCGTGCTGCGCTGGGACAACCCGTGGGCCAAGGCTCTGACGGGTGGGGTACTGCTGGGGGCGCTCATTTTTGTAATGCCCCCGCTCTACGGCGAAGGATTTGGCACCATTCAAGCGGCATTGAAAGGGGACGATTGGTCCATTCTCTCGCAAAACTGGCTCGGGGTCGAGGCCGGCAACGTGCTCATGGGCATTGGCTTGCTGGTCGGGCTCTTGCTCCTCAAAGTGACAGCAGCCTCCCTGACGGTGCACGCGGGCGGAGTGGGCGGCATGTTTGCCCCCACGCTCTTCATGGGCAGTATTCTCGGACTCATTTTTGTGCGCAGCCTGGAGTTTGCCGGCGTCGATGGACTTCCCGTGGTACACTTCGTATTGATTGCCATGGCGGGCTTGATGGCGGGCACGATGCACGCACCGCTGACGGCCATCTTTATGATCTCCGAAATTGGCGGCGGCTATCCCTTGATTTTGCCGCTGATGATGACCGCGGCCCTCTCTTTCTTCTTGACCCGAAGCTGGGATCCCAACAGCATCTACACCGAATACCTCTCGCAGCGCGGTCGCCTGTGGACCCAGTCCAAAGACAAGGCCGTGCTCACCCTCATCGATATGGAGGACGCCTTGGAGCGCGATTTGGAGACGCTGGAGCCCGACAGCCCTTTGCACGAATGCCAAGCGGCCCTCGCCCGCTGCAAGCGCAATTTGGTCGCCATCCTCGAGGATGGACGCATGGTCGGCTACATCACGTGGGAGGACATTTGGCGCGCCCAACGGGAAGAGCACAACGAGGAAATCACCGCCAAGGACGCGATGAAATCCGCCCCAGCACGCGTCCAATACAACGACCCCATGGAGAGCGTACTGACCCAAATGGAAAAATCCGCCATGTGGTATTTGCCGGTGTACCAGGAGGGCGTTTGGATCGGTTTGGCCTCCAAAACCAAGCTCTTCGAGGCCTACCGCAAGCAAATCCAAGACCTCAGCCACGAAGGCTAAGCCCTTCCCGCCGTTCACGCGCTATGCCCCAAAAGGGCGAATCTCAAACGACCAAGCGCAGACACCCCGTGCTATATTTGGCAACCGTTGGCACGAACGCCCACGGAAACACGGCCTTTAAGCCCCTGAAGAAGAACCCCAATTAACGCATTTATGACGTTTTCTACGCGCCTTTTTTCTACCCTTTTCCTTGGTCTGTTCTCCCTTAGTGCGGCGGCTCAGAGCCCTTCCTATGTGGAAATGATGAACGATCCCAGCGTCAATTTCTACGACGTGGTGGACGCCTTCAACCAACACTGGGAAGGCAAGTCTGTAGAAAAGGGCCGCGGCTGGAAGCAGTTTAAGCGTTGGGAGGCCTTTATGGAGCCCCGCGTCTACCCCAGCGGCAACCGACCTGCTCCCCAGTCCCTCTACCAGGGCTACCTCGCCGGGGTTCAAGGAACCGCTACGGCCTCCACCGGGGGCTTGGGCAATTGGAGCATTGTCGGCCCCTTTGACGGCAACTATTTGAACGGAATTGGACGCGTAAACGTCATCGCCTTCCACCCCACACAGCCCAACACCCTCTACGCTGGGGCTCCCGCGGGTGGCCTCTGGAAGTCTACGGACGACGGCTTGACCTGGTCCACCAACACAGACCTCCTTCCCAACTTGGGCGTCTCCGCCATTTTGATTGACCCCACGAATCCCTTGATCATGTACATCGGAACGGGCGACCGCGACGCGGGGGACACGTATTCGTTGGGCGTTATGAAGTCCACAGACGGGGGGTTGACCTGGAATCCCACCGGTCTAAACTATACGCTCACGCAATCTGCACGCATCGTCGGCATGGCCATGCACAAGGACAGCACGCACCACATTGTTGCCGCTACCCGAAATGGCATCGTCCGCAGCTTGGACGGCGGCGCCACTTGGACCACGGAAGCCGGCGGAACCTTTGGCTGCCTCGTACAAGTGCCTGGCACCAACAAACTCTTTGCCGGTACCAGCAGCAACGGCCGCATATGGATGTCTACGGATTTTGGCGATACCTGGACCATGGTGACCAGCGGCTTGCCTATGAACGCAGGCCGTGTGGAATTAGCGACCACCGCCAACGACACCAACTACATCTACGCCCTCTATGGCGCTAACAACAACGGTCTCTACGGCGTATACCGAAGCACCAACGGCGGTACGACCTGGACCCAACGCCACGGCGCGAGCCCCAACCTCCTCGATTGGAGTACGAACGGTTCAGGTTCGGGGGGTCAAGCTTGGTACGATTTGACGATTGCCGTTTCTCCCTTGAACAAAGACGTCGTTCTCACGGGAGGGGTAAACGTTTGGCGCTCCAACAATGGCGGTTCCAGCTTTGCGCTGAGCGGCCACTGGTACGGCGGTGGCGGTGCCTCTTTTGTGCACGCGGATCACCACTGGATGACCTTCAAGCCCGGCACCGGCCAAATCTATGCTGGCTGCGACGGCGGCGTCTACAAATCGGCTAGCGGCGGCATGAGCAACAGCTGGGTGGCGCGCAACCAAGGCCTTTCTATCACGCAGTACTACAAGATTGGCGCAACCGAAGCAGACACCCTATTGACGATTGCCGGTGCGCAAGACAATGGGACGCACCTGAGCGACAACGGCTGGGACAAAGTCGGCGGGGGTGACGGTATGGACTGTGCCATTTCGGCCTCCGATGGCAACACCATGTACCGCTCCATTTATTACGGCGACTTTGACAAGTCCACCAACCGAGGTATCACCTTCAATGCCCCCTTTAACCTGCCTCCTGCGGGAACGGGCAATTGGGTCACCCCCTTCTTAGCGAGCCGAATCAATTCCAACACCCTCTACGCGGGCTTTACCAAGTTGTGGAAATCCACCAATGCCGGGGGAAGCTTCACCGCGACGAGCACCAACAACATTCAAGGATCCAGCAACATCGACTGCATCGCCGAAGCTGTGAGCAACCCCAACGTCCTTTACGTGGGCATCGACGAGCGTCTCTTCTACAGCAACAACGGCGGCCAAACCTGGACCTGGATTACCTCCAACATCGGTTCGAGCACCGTCATCACCGGTATCGCAGTGGACCCCGCGGACGAAAACCACGTATGGATTAGTAAATCTGGTTATTACGCAGGTACCAAAGTCTACGAGACCTTCAACGCGGGTGGCGCTTGGTACAACCGCAGTGGCAGCCTGCCCAATATCCCCGCCAATTGCATCGCCATCCAGCCCAACAGCAACGGCGTAGTCTATGTAGGTACAGACCTCGGCGTCTACTACCGCGATGCGTCCATGACCGACTGGGTGCCCTTCATGCAAGGCTTGCCCAACACCATTGTCAACGACTTGGAAATCTTGATGACCAACGGCGTTATCCGCGCGGGAACCTACGGACGTGGCGTTTGGCAGAGTCCCCTGGCCACCTTCTTCCAAGACCGTCCCGAGGCTGACTTCAGCGCTAGCCCACAGGTTACTTGCGGCTTAGGCGACACCCTGTCCTTGACGGATGAATCCAGCAACTACCCCACTTCGTGGAACTGGACCATCTATCCCGCTTCATTCGCATACGTAAATGGAAGCAGCTCCAGCGATGCCGACCCTCAGGTGGTCTTCACTCAAACGGGAGCCTACACCGTCCAGTTGGTAACCAGCAATGCCTATGGCACCGACACCTTGACCCGAGTGGCCTACATCCATGTGGGCGGTATTCAAGCGCCTACCGCCGAAGAGTTTGACAACGCTATTCCGCAGCGCTGGACCGTCCACAACCCCGACTTCTCTCTGGGATGGGGCACGGCTCCCGTAGGCAGCACGACGGATCCGCATTCGGCCATTTTCCGCGGCTTTGGCTACAGCAACACGGGCCAAGTGGACGATCTGATTTCCCCCAGCTACCTGGTGGATAGCAGCAGCATTCTGGTGTACGACCTCGCCTACCGAATGCTCAGCGGCGGCACGTCCGACACCCTGACACTTTTCGTCAGCAGCGATTGCGGCAGCACCTGGACCCAAATCCGCCAGTACGTCGAAACCGGCAGCAACACGTTTGCAACGGGGTCTGCTATTTCAACCGCTTTTGTGCCGAGCAGCGCGAGCGATTGGCGCACGGACACCGTGAATTTGTCCGGCTTCAGCGGCCAAGTTCGCTTCAAGTTTGAGGCTAAAAATGGCAACGGCAACCACCTCTATCTGGACAACCTCCGCGTGATTGCCGGCGTCCAAGCTGCTCCCCTGTCGGATTTCTTTAGCGATACGACCAGCTGTGTCAACAAGCCTACGCCGTTCTACTTTGCCGGTTCGGGCCAAAACCTCAGCTACGCCTGGAGCTTCCCCGGCGGCAGCCCTGCCACCTCCACCGCGGCCAACCCCGTGGTAAGCTACCCCAGCGCAGGCGCCAAAACCGTCAGCCTAACGGTGACCAATAGCAGCGGCACCTCCACCGTTTCCAAGACCAGCTACCTGAGCGTGGGCAGCTTGTCCACCCCATCCGTGAGCATCGTCGCCAACAACCCAACGGCCTGTTTGGGAGATACCATCACCTTCACGGCCAGCCCAGTGAATGCCGGGGCTACCCCGACCTATGCCTGGATCGTCAATGGCCAGCAACGCGGCGGCAACACTTCGAGCATTGACCTCTTTACCTTGAATACCGGCGACAGCATCCGCTGTGTAGTCACCTCTTCCGAAGACTGCGCCTCGCCCAAGAAGGTCTCGTCCAGCACCGTGATTGCGACGATTTTGCCCTTGCCTGTGGTGACGGCAGGAACGTACTCGGCGGTCTGCGTTGGCAGTGCGCCTGTAAACCTCAACGGCACCCCCGCCGGCGGTGTCTTCAGCGGCGTGGGTGTCAGCAACGGCCAGTTCTTGCCCACCGCGGTCGGCCAAGGCACCTACACGGTGACCTACACCTACATGAATAGCAACGGCTGTGTGAATTCGGCGACGAGCACGATCCAAATTTTAGCCGCTCCCAACGTATTCCTGAACTTCAACATCGACGAGGTTTGTGCGGCGGACGCAGCCTTTAATCCTTCAGGTGGCTACCCAGGCGGTGGCACTTACAAATTGGATGGCGTTTCCATTACCCAAATTCAACCTAGCACGCTCACCTTGGGCTGGCACTACCTGACCTACGTGTACTCCAATAGCACGTGTACGGCGGAACGCACGGACAGCTTCGAAGTCAAAGCCGCACCTCCCGTCCCCACAGTTCAGGTCTTTGGTGGCGACTCGCTCTACTGCCCGCAAGCAGCCAATGGATGGACCATTCAATGGTTGGACGCCAACCAAAACGCCATCACGGGCGCTACGCAACCCTGGTACGTACCTAGCGCCCCTGGAACCTTCTTCGCGCGCCTCAAAGTCGGCTTGGGCTGCTTCCCCACCTCTAGCGCGGTTGCCGTCACGTCCATCGACGAGGTGGACCTCCAAGCTCTCCTCGTGAGCCCCAACCCCACCCGCGACTGGATCGAAGTCCTCACGGCCGTACCCGCGGGCGAAGCCTACACCTTGCGCTGGACGGACGCCTCGGGCG
>JAYQOY010000055.1:0-11453 GCA_038145075.1 Schleiferiaceae bacterium
GGCCCTATCCGTGCCGCATCGAGATGAAGTTTCGGACACCTATGGCTTTATCGTGCAAGGGCCCACCAAGCGGCTGCTCTTCCTTCCGGACATCGACAAGTGGGAGCGTTGGGAAACGGATTTGGACAGCTTGCTGCAGACGGTGGACTATGCCTTGGTGGATGCGACGTTTTATTCGGACCGTGAACTTCCAGGCCGAAACATGGCCGAAATCCCCCACCCTTTCGTCCTCGAAACGCTTGCCCTCAGCCGCGACTGGCCTGCCGAGCAAAAAGCAAAGCTCTACTTCATTCACTTTAACCACAGCAACCCCCTCCTCGACCCCAAAAGCCGGGAATCCAAGCACGTCGAAAAGCTGGGCTACCACATCGCTCGAACGGGGATGCACTTTGATTTGTAAGCGCGAGGACTAGAGCCGACCCGCCTTAATCGCTTCTACCACACTTGGATCCAACAGCGTGGTGGTATCTCCGAGCTGCTGCAGCTCTCCTTCCGCGATTTTTCGCAGGATGCGGCGCATAATCTTGCCCGAACGCGTCTTCGGCAAGCCCGGCACAAACTGAATTTTGTCCGGCTTCGCAATGGCGCCAATGTGCTTCACCACTTCCGCAAGGATTTCGGACCGAAGCCCCTCATTTTCTGCCCCTTGAAGGATAACGTAGGCGTAAATCCCTTGGCCTTTGATGTCGTGAGGGTACCCGACAATGGCCGATTCCACCACTTTGGGGTGCATGTTGATGGCGTTCTCCACCTCGGCCGTCCCAATGCGGTGGCCGCTCACATTGAGTACGTCGTCGACGCGGCCCGTGATGCGGTAGAGACCTTCTTCATCCCGAATGCAGCCATCCCCCGTGAAGTACAAGCCGGGATAGGTGGAAAAATAGGCCTGACGGCAGCGTTCGTGGTCGCCGTACGTGCTCCGTATCATGCCTGGCCAGGGGAAGCGAATGCACAAATTGCCCGAAACCCCATTGCCGTGGATTTCAGCGCCTTGCTCGTCGACTAAGAGCGGCTGAATCCCTGGTAGAGGTCGTGTAGCGTACGTCGGTTTGGCCTCCGTGACCCCCGCCAAATTGGAAATCATAATACCTCCGGTTTCCGTCTGCCACCAGGTATCCACAATGGGAACGCGTCCTTTGCCCACGTGTTGGTCGTACCAGTGCCAAGCTTCCTCGTTGATGGGTTCTCCTACCGTACCCAAGACCTTTAGGCTGGGCATGGGGTGGGCGTCGGGGAATTCGGGGCCGGCCGCCATGAGACTTCGAATGGCTGTGGGTGCCGTGTACAGGATGTCCACATGGTGCTTTTCCGTGATTTGCCAAAATCGGCCACAGTCTGGATAGGTCGGTATGCCTTCAAACAGCAAGGTGGTCGCACCTGCGCACAAGGGCCCATAGACGATGTAGCTGTGCCCGGTAATCCAGCCGATGTCGGCCGTGCAGAAGTGAATTTGGCCCGGCTGGTACTGGAAAACGTTCACAAACGTATAGGTGGCCCAAACCATATAGCCGCCGCACGTATGCACCACGCCCTTGGGCTTGCCGGTGCTCCCACTGGTGTACAAAATGAACAAGAGGTCTTCCGCGTCCATTTCCACGGCGGGAAAGGGTTTGGGGGTATCAGGCAGGGCCTCGTGGTACCAAATGTCCCGACCTTCCCGCATGTCCACGGGTTCCTGAGTGCGCTGATGGACTACCACCGTATGGACTTCCGGACAGGAAGCGAGGGCTTGGTCGACCACGCTTTTTAGCGGTATCGTTTTTGCGCCCCGGAAAGCGCCATCGCAAGTGATGAGGGCGGTTGCTTGGGCGTCGAGGACCCGGTCAGCAATGCTTTCCGCGGAAAAGCCCCCAAAGATGACTGAATGCACCGCTCCAATACGTGCGCAGGCCAAAACAGCCACCGCCAGTTCCGGAATCATGCCCATGTAGATACAGACCCGATCGCCCTTGGCAATGCCGCGGGCGGTAAGCAGATGGCAGTAGGCCTCTACCCGAGCGAGTAGCTCCCGGTAGGTCCAAGAAACCGCTGCCTCGCGCGGATCATTGGGCTCCCAAAGCAGGGCTACCCGGTCGGGATGCGCCTCCACGTGGCGATCCAGCGCGTTCTCCGTAATATTCAGGGTACCTCCGTCAAACCAACGCACCGATGGGCTCCGAAATTCCCAGTCCAAAACGGTTTTCCAGGGCTTTTTCCATCGAAAGGTAGCAGCGATTTCCGCCCAAAAACCTTCAGGGTTTTCCATGGCACGCGCATACGCTGCTTCATACTCTGCAGCGGTTTGAACTTGGTAGGTGTAAGACATGCTTCAATTTGGCACATTTTTCCCAAAAAACCGAGTCATTTACTCCCCTAATTCCTACTTTCACCGCATGATGCGCTTCCTTCCACGTACCCTCCTATTTGGACTGCTGCTCGCAGGATTGGTGAGCGCCGATCGGCATCCGCTTCACCTCTCCTCCGCCACCTTGGTCCAAACGGCTAAAAACCAATGGGTCTTGAAGAAAACGTTGTTTACGGATGACCTAGAAGAAGCCATGACGGCGATGGGCTACGAGCCCATTCGTCTGAGCGACGTCGCCCACCACCAAGCCAAGGTGCAGGCGTATTTGGACGCGTACTTCTCGCTCTACAAAGGCAGCGGCGACCCCAAAACCGCCAAGCCCATAGCTTGGACCTTGGACGCTCCCTATGTGTACGACCCCGAATCCGTGCATATTGTACTTCGCTTCACGGCGAAACCACCCTTCCAACTCCTAGACGGCACCCTCCTTAGCACCTTCACGGACCAGAAGAACGTCTACTCGGTGCGGAAAAGCGCCGAAGGCTGGAGCCAGCACGCCATCATCGATTCCGATAGCCCCTCTTTTGTTGTACAATGAGCGACGCATTAGCACTCTACCTAGAACTCGGATTCTACCACATCGTAGACATCCACGCTTGGGACCATCTGCTCTTTATTGTAGCGTTGATGGCCCCCATTCCCCTCAAGGCCTGGAAGCCCTGGTTGGCTGCGCTAAGCGCCTTTACCCTTACCCATACGACGGCCATGGCGGTGCAAGCCTTGGCGGATATCCCTCTCAACAAAAGCTGGATCGAATGGGGCGTTTTGGCCACCCTGTGGGTCACGGCGGGGCGCGTCGTGTGGCTCAAGGGCGCCCATCAACCCCGCGCCAAGCTCTGGATTCTCGCAGGTCTCTTTGGCTTCATTCACGGAGCAGCCTTTTGGAGCGACTTTGCCATTATGGTCCCAGAAGGCGCCTTCACCTGGGAGCTCTGGCTTGGATTTACGGCCGGCGTGGAAGGCGGTCAACTCGCTGTGGTGGCGGCGCTTTTTGTGCTCCGAGCTATTCTTGAACAACTGGGCTGGTCCTTGCGGGATACCGCCCTGGTTTTGGGCGCTATGTGCCTAGGTATTGCCTTACATTTGGCTTTCTGATTTTTTCAACCCCCGAACGGATGAAGCGTATTTTCTCTCTTTTTGCTG
Source organism: Schleiferiaceae bacterium (assembly GCA_038145075.1). Taxonomy (GTDB): domain Bacteria; phylum Bacteroidota; class Bacteroidia; order Flavobacteriales; family Schleiferiaceae; genus TMED14. The sequence continues at coordinate 3,488 of JAYQOY010000055.1, forward strand.
CGGTCCTCGTTGGACATTCGGCTCTCGCGCAAGGTGTTCCGACCGAACGCATTTCTACCAGCAAGTTCCGCCAACTGGAACAGGAGCTGCCTACCCCCAACGCCTACCGCACGGCCTCCGGCGCACCGGGCCATGAATACTACCAGAACAAGGCCAGCTACGATATGAGCATCACGCTGGACGAAACCACCCACCGCATCGATGGCTCGGAATGGATTACCTACACCAACAACAGCCCCGATGCGCTGACCTACCTCTGGGTGCAGTTGGACCAGAACATGCGCAAGCCCGGCTCCATGACGGATCTGAAAAAAACGGGCGAACTCCCCAAGAGCATCACCCCAGAGCAAGTGCAGGAGCGCTACATCGACCAATTCGAAGGTGGATTTGTCATCGACGGCGTGAGCAACGGTGCTCCCCTGCCCTTTACCATCGTCAACACCATGATGCGCGTGGACCTTCCCAGTCCTTTGAAGCCCGGAAGCTCCTACCGCTTCAAAATTGAATGGCATTATACCATCAACAACCGAATGACCGACGGAGGCCGTAGCGGCTACGAGCACTTTGAAGAGGAGAACAATACGCTCTACACGATTGCGCAATTCTTCCCCCGCATGGCGGTCTACGGCGACAACGTGGGATGGCAGCACAAGCAGTTCCTAGGCCAAGGTGAATTCACGCTACCCTTTGGCGATTACAAGGTGGCCATCACGGTTCCCGAAGACCATATCGTTGCTGCGACGGGCGTCTTGACCAACGAGTCCAGCATCCTGAACGCCACGCAACGCAAACGTTTAGCTCAAGCGCGCCAATCCTTTGACAATCCGGTAATTATCGTTACTGAGGAAGAGGCGCGTTCTGCGGAAAAACCCGAAGCCAAAGCCAAAGCAACCGGCACCAAAACCTGGATCTTCAAGGCGGACAACGTCCGTGACTTTGCCTTTGCGACGTCGCGTAAGTTTATTTGGGACGCTATGGCCGTAACGGTCAACGGCAAGACCACCTTGGCCGAATCCTTCTACCCCAAAGAGGGCAATCCTCTGTGGGAGCAGTACAGCACGCGCGTTGTCGCCCACACCATTCGCTCGTACAGCAAGCACACCGTGGACTATCCCTATCCACGCGCCATTTCTGTGCACACCGCCGACATCGGCATGGAATACCCCATGATTTGCTTCAACGGCGGCCGCCCCGATGCGGATGGCACGTACAGCGAAGGCACCAAGCACGGCATGATTTCCGTGATCATCCACGAGGTGGGCCACAACTTCTTCCCCATGATCATCAACAGCGATGAGCGCCAGTGGACCTGGATGGACGAAGGCTTGAACACCTTTGTACAGTACCTCGCCGAACAAGAGTGGGACATCCACTACCCTGCGCGTCGCGGACCCGCCTTTAAGATTGTGGACTACATGCGCTCCCCTGCCATGAACATGGTGCCCATCATGACCAATTCGGAGAGCATCTTGCAGTTCGGCAACAACGCCTACGGCAAGCCTGCGACCGCCTTGAACATCTTGCGTGAAACCGTTTTGGGCCGCGAACTCTTTGACTACGCGTTCAAAACGTACTGCGAGCGCTGGGCCTTCAAGCACCCCGCCCCTGCCGACCTCTTCCGCACGATGGAAGACGCCTCCGGGGTGGATTTGGATTGGTTCTGGCGCGGCTGGTTCTACACCACCGAATTCACCGACCAAAGCCTCGACAAAGTGCGCATTGCGGCCGTTCCCACCTTGGACCCTGCCACCTTGGAAGCGCAGCGTCGCTACGAAGGCACCCACGACCAAGCCCGCCACATCGGCCAAACGCGCAATGAAGCCGAGCTTCGCCCCACCATCGTGGACAACACGCCCGCTGCAAGCGACTTCTACAACAGCTACGACCGCTACGCCCTTTCGGCATCGGACAAACGCGCCTTGGAGGCCATGAACCCTGGCCCCACGGGCTACTTGCACGAGTTGAGTATTTCCAACAAGGGCGGCTTGATCATGCCCGTCATTGTGGCCTTTACGTTTGAAGACGGTACGACCCATGTCGAACGCTACCCTGCGGAAATTTGGATCAAGCATGAAGAGGCCTTTGTGAAAACCGTGTACTTGCCCAAAAAGGCCGTGAAGATTGAGCTTGATCCCTTCTTGGAGACGGCGGATACGGATACCTACAACAACGTTTGGCCGGCAGAGGTGAACGTGCATTTGGAAGCCTTGCCCGAACGCTCACGCTGGGAATCGTGGCGCTCAAACCCCATGCGCGACGCTCAACGCAACTAATCTACCCCATGAAGTACCTAGCCTCCCTTCTCATTGCTGCCAGTTTCCTGGTGGCCTGTAGCCAACCCGAAGTGGCTGAAGAGACCGTTGCTGAAGTTCAGCACCAGAACTATGTCAAGCCGGAATACGGTCAAACCGTTCTGCAGCAGTACCTCCACTTGAAAGATGCCTTGGTGTCTAGCAATGTGCAGGAAGCCCGGGATGCGGCCAAATTGATGTACATGCATTTGGACGTCCTCAAGCACGAAGCCATCGTAAAGCCATTGGTGGAAATCATTGAAAATGAAGACCTCACCTTGCAACGCGAGCGCTTCTACAGCCTGTCCCAAGCGCTTCAAGTAGCCTTGGAGGCCAATGACGACGAGGTCATCAATGCGGGTCGCGAACCCCTCTTTATTCAGTACTGCCCCATGGCCTTTGGCAACCAAGGTGGTACCTGGCTAAGCGCCGAACCCAACGTCCTCAACCCTTTCTATGGGGATGAAATGCTCACCTGTGGTGTGGTGCGCGACACACTTTAAGTCGTTGAGGTACTGAAGTAAGTTTTCAACGAAACCAAGAAAAACCCGTCCCATCCCGGACGGGTTTTTTACTTTTACACAATGGGTAAAATCATTGCAATTGCCAATCAAAAAGGAGGCGTCGGCAAGACGACCACCGCGGTCAATTTGGCGTCTTCCTTGGGCTTCTTGGAACAGCGCGTTTTACTCATTGACGCCGACCCCCAGGCCAATGCCAGTTCCGGCTTAGGCATTGACGTGGAGACCGTTACGGCCGGCACCTACCAGGTGCTGGAGCACACCTGCACTGCCGCAGATGCTATCCACGCCTCCAACCAGCCCAACCTGTGGATCATGCCCGCCCATCTGGACTTGGTGGCAGCGGAACTGGAACTGGTGGACAAGCCCAAGCGCGAATTCATGCTCAAAGAAGCCCTGAAGACCTTGCGCCAGGAGTTTGACTACATCATTATTGACTGCGCGCCCTCTTTGGGCCTAGTTACCTTGAACGCTTTGACGGCCGCAGACAGCGTGGTCGTTCCTATTCAGTGCGAGTACTTCGCGTTGGAAGGCTTGGGCAAATTGCTCAACACCATACGCAGTGTCCAGAACTTGCAGAATCCCGACCTGAACATTGAAGGCATGCTGCTCACCATGTACGACTCCCGCCTACGCTTGAGCAATCAAGTGGTGGAAGAGGTTCAGCAGCACTTCCAACAGCTGGTGTTCAAGACCATCATTGCACGCAATGTCCGCTTAAGCGAAGCTCCTTCCTTTGGCGAGCCTATCTTGGTCTACGACGCCTCGTCGACCGGCGCGGACAACTATTTAAACTTGGGCCGAGAAATTTTGGCACGAAATACGCAGGCTGTAGACCTGAACTAAGAACACCCCATGACTAAACTGCTTCGGGCCCTCGCCCTTCTCCTCCTTGCCCTTCCCGCTTTTGCGCAGCCGATACCCGTGAAAGTGGACGGTGTAGTCGCGCAAGTAGGCAAGGAAATTATTCTATCCTCCGACATCGCGATGCAGAAGGAAGCCTTGGCCCGTGAAGGTCAAACCTTGACGGATTGCCAGATGATTCGGGAACTCCTGCTGGAGAAATTGCTCATTCACCACGCGGCGATTGATTCGGTTATCGTAGCGGAAGAAGAAGTGGACGAGAACATTGACCGCCGCATTGAGCAGTTGGTGGGCCAAATTGGAACGGAGCGCCGCCTGGAAGAATACTACGGCAAGACCATCCTTGAAATCAAAGAAGAAATGCGCCCGCTGATGAAGAATCAGATGACGGCGCAGCGCATGCAAATGACCATCACCGAAACGATTGATGTTACGCCCAAAGAGGTGGAAGACGCCGTGGCAAAAATCCCGCTGGATTCGCTGCCTTTGATCGGTACGGAAGTGGAAATTGCACAAGTCACCATCGTCCCCAAGGTGAGCGAACAGGCCGAAAAAGACGCCATCGACCGCCTCAACCAATTGCGTGATCGCATCTTGAACGGTTCGTCCTTTGCCACCATGGCCATCCTCTACTCCGAGGACCCTGGCTCCAACCGCAACGGTGGCGAATACAAGGGTATCAAGCGCGGGGTATTTGTCAAGGAATTTGAAGCCATCGCTTTCAATTTGCGCCCTGGTGAAATCTCCAAGCCCTTCAAGACGGAGTTTGGCTACCACATCGTTCAGCTGCAGACCAAACGCGGTGAAGAACTGGACCTTCGCCACATTTTGATCAAGCCCAAGGTGGAACAGAAAGACCTGGACGACGCCAAAGCCCTGCTGGATTCGCTTCGTGGCGCCATTCTCGCGGGCAGCATCTCCTTTGAAGATGTGGCGGAAGCGTATTCGGCCGACGAAGAGTCCAAGCTCAATGGGGGCGTCATGATGAACCCCATGACCACGGACGTCCGTTGGAATGTGGAAAACTTGGACCGCGGCATCTTCTACTCCATCGAGAACTTGCAACCCGGGGGTATCTCCGAAGCCGCCTTGGTACGCAAGCCTGACGGGGCGGAAATCTTCCGCATCCTCCAGCTCCGCGACCGCGTGGCACCGCACCGCGCCAATCTCACGCAAGACTTTAGCCTCCTGAAGAACTACGTTCAGAACCAGCGCAAACAGGACAAGATGATGCAATGGGTGGCAGATAAAAAAGCTGAAACCTACATCTTCCAGGCCCCGGGCTACGAGGGATGTTGGAACTGATAACTTCTTGAATGCGGCCCCCAAGTGGGGCCGCTTCCTTTTTATCTTGTTGGGATGCGAAAGACCCTTGCTTCCCTCCTATTTCTGGGCAGTTGTGCCCTACCCGCTTTGGCGCAGAAAAGCCCGGATGCCGGCATCGCGGTCTCCCATATCGACCCCTTCATTGGAACAGGTGGACACGGGCATACGCACCCGGCAGCGACGACTCCGTTTGGCATGGTTCAACTCGGGCCCGACACGCGCAAAGAAGGCTGGGACGGCTGTAGCGGCTACCATTACACGGATTCCACACTTTACGGATTTAGTCATACGCATTTGAGCGGGACGGGGGTCAGCGATTATTCGGATATTTTGATTCGGCCTTTGACGGGCCCCGAAGACTTGGCGGAAACCGTCGGCTTTGACAAAGCCTCCGAAGTGGCGGAGGCGGGCTACTACGCAGTGACGCTAGATAATGGCATCCCCTGCGCGTTTACCGCGTCCGACCGAGTGGGCCTCCACCGCTATGGTATGTCATGGCGCGAGGACGGCAAAGCCTATTTCTTGCTGGATTTGGGATACCGCGACCGAACGCTGAGTGACCGCGTTTGGATCAAGCATGGCGAGGAAGGCGACTACCTCAGTGTCTACCGCCAATCGGAAGGCTGGGCCCGCGATCAGCGGCTTTATGCGTCCATACACTTCCTCGGCGATTTTCACATTGAGAATATCAAAGGCTACGGGAACGGTCGCTATGTGCTTCAGGTGGATGTTCCACGTCACCATTGGACGGATAGCGAAAGCGGCCTGGCCGATGTAGACCGCATAACGCTTGAGATCGCCGTTGCACTCAGCGCCGTGGATGCGGACGGTGCGGAAAACAACTATTCGGAATGGTCCCAGAGCTTGCCCAAAAAGAGCCACAGCCCAGAGGATGCCTTCCACTGGACCAAACGGCAGACTCAGGCCGCCTGGCAGGCGGAACTCAACCGCGCTCAGGTCACCGGCGGCACAGACGCGCAAAAGCGCATCTACGCCACGGCCCTCTACCATGCATTTAGCGTTCCTAACCTGTGGAGCGATGCCGACGGCCGCTACCGGGGCATGGATCAGAAGATTTACCAGGATGTGGAACACCCCCACTACACGGTCTTTTCGCTCTGGGACACCTACCGAACAGCCCACCCCTTATACCTCTTGACCCAGCCCGAACGAGCCATGGACTTCATCGAAACCATGCTAGACCACTACGACCAATCGGGCCGCTTGCCCATTTGGGAATTGGCCGCCAACGAAACCAACTGCATGATTGGCTACCACAGCGTGAGTGTCATTGCCGATGCTATCGCCAAGGGCTTTCCCGTCGATGTAGACCGGGCCTTAACGGCCATGATTGGAACGGCCGAATCGGACGTGTTTGGACTGCCCACGTACCGGGAACAGGGCTACCTCAGCCTGCAGGATGAGTCTGAATCGGTTTCCAAGACTTTGGAATACGCCTACGACGACGCCTGCATCGCTTGGACGGCGGCCAAAGCGGGAAAGGATTCCATTGCAGACCATTTTTGGCAGCGTTCGCAAGCCTGGATTTCCCTCCTAGATCCGGAAACAGGTTTGGCCCGCCCGCGCGACAACGGCACCTTTCTGAAGCGCTACGAGCCTCGGGAGGTCAACAACAACTTCACAGAAGCCAACGCCTGGCAGTACAGCTTCTCGCCCATTCATGATTTGAAGCGCTGGACCGGCATGCTCCAGGACTATGGGTATAGCTTGGAAGGCCAGTTAGACGCCCTTTTTGAGGCGCCTTCCGAAACTGTAGGCCGCGACCAGGCCGATATCACCGGATTGATTGGCCAGTATGCACATGGCAATGAACCCAGCCACCACATCGCCTGGCTCTACGCGGCTACGCAGCACCCCGAAAAAGGCCATGCCCGTGTGCGTGAAATCCTCGAAACGATGTACAGCGACCAACCAGACGGCTACCAGGGCAACGAAGACTGCGGCCAAATGTCTGCCTGGTACGTCATGAGTTCTTGGGGACTCTACCCCCTTGTTCCGGGCGAAGCCCAGTATGCACTGGCTGCACCGTTGTGGGAAACGGTTCATTTGCCGGAAGTAGGCCCAGAGGGTGTGATCTTAACCCGCATGGGGAAAGGCCGCTACTTGACGGGCTGCCTACCCAAGGATCGGGTTCTGCGAGCCGCGCTGCGCCCCGACCAGAGTTTTCTGAGCCAAGCGGACTTGGAAGCGCGACGAGAATTCGTCTTCTTCACAACCGAAGCCCTTCCGGACGTGGAAATAAACTGGGTGCCCTACGCCAATTCGCATCCGTTTGTGGAGCGCCGTGACCTAGACCTCTCGCCTGCGCCGCGTATTGAGGTGGCTCGCCGTTTTGAGGGAAGCACCACGGCTAAAATCTGGATGACGCCAGGCACCCATGCGCCGGCAGAAAAGCAATTGACGGAGACGGAAAGCATCACGGTATCCGCAGCGCCCGGCCATTCCAGCACCGCCTACACAACCAAGAAGCCTAACGATTGGAGCGTCAAGGTCTTGGGAGGGCAGCCCAACCCGCAGTACAACCCAGGGGAAGCTGCGCTCATCGATGGAGTCCGAGGGGATGTGGATTGGCGCAAGGGCGAATGGTTTGGCTTGCAGGGGCAGGACTTGACCGTCTTGGTTACGCCCCCTGCCGCAAAGCGTATTAAGCACTTAGATATAGCCCTCAGCCTCCTGCACGACCAACGCTCCTGGATCACCTACCCCATGCGAATTGAGATGTACCTCGTGCAGGAAAACGGCGAAGAATGGCTCGCGGACTGGTCCGATTACCCAGAAATTGAGGACATCCCCGCAGAAATCATGCTCTGGCGAACGAACTACTTCGCAAAAGCGCCCTTCTGGCGTCGCCCCAAAATTGCCGGTGTTCGCTTTGTGTTCCGCAATGCCGGACTCCTGCCGGACTGGCATCTGGGTGCCGGGGGTGAAACCTTCATCTTCTTA
>JAYQOY010000056.1:0-11421 GCA_038145075.1 Schleiferiaceae bacterium
TGTCATCTTATCAATTATTTCATCTTTATTTTCCTCTAAAGAACGGAGTTCTGCTCTTCTTTGCCTACGCGCATTTAGATTAATAAGTTCATCCTGAATTCTCCAGGAAATGCGGAAATAAGCGGTGTTTTTAAAAATCTCCCAAAAACTCATATGTGAATATCTGTTTTAACATTTAACTCTATCCCGAATTTATACAATAACTCCCAATCCCTGCCATCTTGTCGCCCGAACATTCGTGGCACAGCCCTTGTTGAAGTAGCGCCATGCCGTATTTGCCCGCTTTGAGCCCCACGCGTTTTGAGGCTGTCCAAACGTCGCTCCCCGGAGCGAAGGGATGGTTGCGCGTTAACGGCCAGTCCTATTTACATGCGGATTTAGCCTTGCAGCGGCCCACCGGAAAATATGTGTCCCGGCTGTTGCTGCGTGCGCTGAATGTGGTTTTGGCCGGCGTAAAAATTCGGACGTTGGGGCACAATGCCATGCCGGGTTTGCTCTTCCCGGAACTCGATGGCGAAAAGGGGATCTCGCAGGTGCCCATTTGGCCCAAAGGCTACAAGGTGTTGGTGGCCAATGTTTTGGGCCGAAAAGACGTAAAAGGTGCCATCGTAGTGCCTGCTGAGCCGTTTATGGTGCTGCCCGTTCGGCCCGAATGGGAAACCTTTGAGGACTACCTAGACGCCATGAGCACCAAGTACCGGACGCGCGCCAAAAAAGCGCTCAAACTCGCAGAAGGCTGCGAGCACGTGGATCTGAGTGATGCCCCCGTACACAGCTGGTCGGCCTGGGCGTCGTACTTGCTCAAGCAAACCCTACGGGACAAAACGGTGACCTTGCCCGCCTCCTTGGAGGTGCTTCTTAAGGCCTACAAAGAGAATTTGGGGGAGGCCTTTCGCGTCTTTGGCTACCGAAAGGACGGCCATTGGGTAGGCTTCATTACTGCCATCGTGGACGACGAAGCCGTTCATGCCATGCACATGGGATTTGAGCCCAGTTACGCGCAGCAGTCGCAGTTTTATCAGCGCTGCATGATGGATTTGGTGCGTTTGACCATTGTGGAGCGCAAGCCGCTGCTGAGTATGGGCCGAACCGCCACCGAAATCAAAAGCACTATGGGTGCCGTCCCGGTGGAAAACTGCTTTGTGTTTTTCAGTCCTCGTCCTGTGGTTCGCGCGCTGCTCCGCCTTTACGCCCGCCGATTTCACCGACTACCAGACTACACGCTTCGCAGTCCATTCAAGGCCTAAGCGCGAGGCAGGCTTCCGTATCTTTGAAGAGGTAAACGCCTGCACATGAAAAAAATACTGCTGCTCGGTTCGGGTGAGCTTGGAAAGGAACTCGTCATTGCATTAAAACGCCTCGGAGCCTATGTGGTAGCCTGCGATTCCTACGAGGGGGCCCCTGCTATGCAAGTGGCGGATGATTTTGAAGTCTTCAACATGCTGGACGGCCGCGCCTTGGACGCCGCGGTGGTGAAGCACCGCCCGGATCGCATTGTGCCCGAGGTGGAGAGCATTCGGACCGACCGCTTTTACGACTACGAGGCCGAAGGTTTTCACGTGGTTCCTTCAGCCAAAGCAGCGAATTTCACGATGAACCGAAAGCTCATTCGCGACCTTGCGGCTCAGGAGTTGGGCTTGCGAACCGCTCCCTACCGCTACGCCACCACCTTGACGGAATTTGAGGCCGCGGTCGCGGAAATTGGATTGCCCTGCGTGGTCAAGCCCCTAATGTCCTCGTCCGGCAAAGGACAGTCCGTCGTGAAAACGCCCGCGGATGTGGCCAATGCGTGGAGCTATGCCATGGAAGGAAGCCGAGGTGACTTGATGGAGGTGATTGTGGAGGGCTTTATCGACTTTCACACCGAAATCACTCTACTTACCGTAACGCAGAAGGACGGCCCGACGCTTTTTTGTGCGCCCATCGGCCACCGCCAGGAGCGCGGCGATTACCAAGAGAGTTGGCAGCCTTGTGCGCTGACTCCTAAAGACCTCGCAGAGGCCCAAACCATGGCGGCCAATGTGACGGAGGCCTTGGGAGGGTCGGGCATTTGGGGCATTGAGTTCTTCATCACCTCCAAGGGCGTGGTCTTTTCGGAATTGTCACCCCGCCCACACGATACAGGCATGGTAACCTTGGCCAATACCCAAAATCTCAACGAATTTGAACTCCATGCGCGGGCCTTTTTGGGCTTACCCATCCCGGCTATTGAACTCCAGAAAGCGGGGGTATCCGCGGTGATTTTAGCGCAAGATTCGGGAGAACATGCACCCACCTTTACTGGGGTGGAAGAAGCCTTGATGAACGCGCAATCCGACGTAAAACTGTTTGGCAAACCCAGCACGCGCCCCTACCGTCGAATGGGAGTGGCCCTCACGTACGGACCACTGGAAGGCGATATGCAGGCCCTGCGCGCCCATGCCAAGGCCATAGCAGATTGCGTGACGGTACAAAGCCATTAACCGTCACGAATCGCATGAAACGCTTGCTGTTCATCGCCTTCCTGGTACAGAGCTTCCTGATAACGGCCCAAGTGGATACCCACGTGGTGCGTCTGGAAATGGCACCCGTTTATGGGAATCGTACCAATGTGGCCTGGGATGTGATTCAAAAGGTAATGGCAACGCGAGGCGCGCAAATGGAGCAAACGCAGACGCTTCAGTGTAGCACTTATGTAAAGAGCCATTACGTCCAAGGCGGACGCAAACATTTGTTTGAATTTCTTAGCTACTCGCAGCGCGTTCGACCCGGAACCTACCGCGAGTTTGTGGTGGCGGCTGACCAGCATTTGACCCGTGGGCCAGGCGATTTTGGAAACAGTATGGAGGTGCAAGCGAGCTTTGTTGGTAGAGGAGACTTCATGGGGGAACAGCAGGCGCCCGAAATGGGGCAGCATTTTTTTGAGGGCTTAGAAGACGGCGACTTTGAACTTTATGCCCCTACCATCTATGTGCCCAAAGTCTTGGCGCAGCCCATTCCCAGCCCCCTGGCTGCCGATGCAGGCATCAACTACCGCTTTGACTTAGTAGACATCCTTCAAGCCGATCAACCTGGCCAAAAAATCTATGTGTTGTCCTTTGCGTCGCGTTCGGGCAAGCTGATGGATGGGCAGCTTTGGGTTCACGAGGCGGACTGGCATATTTCCAAAGCGATTTTGACTCTGGAGGGCCAGGCGTTGACGCGCTTTGAAAAATTGGTGGTGACGCAGACCTATCAGCAGTGGCAGACCTGGACGCCTCCTTACGCTAACATCGTTTCTCATCGTGAGTTCCGATGGAGCGACCACGGGGACACTGGGGTAGTGACGGTTCAGCATCGCGATTTTCAGCTCAATGCCAAGCTCACGCAGCGGCAGTTGGGATTGGCGGTACGGAGTTACGCAGCAGATGCCTTTGATTTGAGCAGCGACAAGTGGGAGGCCATTCGGCCACAGCCCCTAGCGGCCGAGGAGGTTGCGCACGTAGCCTACCAAGACAGCTTGGCCTTGTACTACGACAGCGATGCCTACGTAGACAGCGTGGATCAGGAGTACAACACCTTTAAGTGGTACAAACCGGTGCTTACGGGAATGGGCTACCGGTCCCGAAGGCGCGGCATCTCGCTCTATCTAGACCCCTTGATTGCCCAATTCAGGCCCTTTGGCATTGGCGGCTACCGCCACAATCTGGGCGGAAGCGTGACCAAAACCTTTGACAACGACCAGCGACTCACCTTGGACGGCTATGTGAACTACGGCTTCGCCAATCAGGACGTAAAAGGAGAGCTTTCGCTGAATTACCGCTACAATCCAAGGCGGTTTGGGGACGTGGAATGGGCCTATGGGGACGACTACATGATGGTCAACACCTACGAGTCCATCATGGGCACCTTTGCGCGCGGCAACTATGCGCGCAGGCGCTATTTCACGGTGGCGCAGCGCATGGAATGGTTCAACGGATTCTATGTGCGGACGAGTTTGGACTTTTCGGAGCGTTCGTCCATTGCCGGCCTGGTGATGGACAACTGGTCGGACAACCTCTTTGGGGCCCTGAATCCGCCCAAGGATTTTCCGACCTACACGGTGGCCATCGCGGGGGTGCAGGTGCTAATTCGCCCTTTCCAGCGCTACATTTTCAAGCGAAACCGAAAGTTCATCCTCGGGAGCGACTACCCCGATATCGAAATCGATTACCGCTGGGGCATCCCGGGGCTCTTTGGGTCTAACGTGGACTACCATCAGCTGCGCATCGAATCCCGTGACTTCATCCAATGGCCCCGTTTGGGCTACACCGAGTGGAGTGCAGGCGCGGGCAGCTTCTTTGGGGCCAACTTGGACAGCATTCGCTTTATCGAGCACAAGTTTTTCCGCGGGTCGGACCAGCGCCTTTTTTCCATGCCGACCGCCAGCTTCCAGGCCTTGGATTCCACCTACCACACGGCGCGCGCCTATGTCGAACTCTACGGCATTCACCACTTCCAAGGGGCCTTGCTGGAGCGAATTCCCTTGGTGAATCGCTTGAATTTGGAAACCGCCGTGGGCGGCAGTGCGGTGCTCATTCCCTCTTTGGACCTTCGGCACGTGGAGACCTTTGTCGGCATTGAGCGGGTGTTCCGAATCAACAAACAGCTCATGAAATGGGGTATTTACCGGGTATTTACCCCTGGCCAAGCTATTGGTTCTGGCTTTCAGTGGAAGGCGGGCATCAATATCTACGATTCTTACCGGGGCCGCTGGTTGTATTGAGGCCCAAAAGTCATGGTCAAGCCCGCTCGGGACTGTACATTTGGGATTCGAAAAATTTCTAGACGTTTAGATTCGTTCCTACCGCTCATGAAGAAGACGCTTTTCACTTTGATCCTGTTGGCCTTTGTAGGTCAACTTTCGGCCCAAACCCTTTTTACCGTCGGCGAGAAAGCCGTTTCGGTCGATGAATTCCTCTACGTTTACGGGAAGAACAAGGACATTGGCAACCAAATTGACCCCAAGACCCCCGAGGAATACTTGGGACTGTATATCGCGTTCAAACGCAAAGTGGCAGAAGCTGAAGCCCTCGGACGCGATACGCTGGCGGCCTTTTTGACCGAATACAATACCTACTACCGTCAACTTTTAAAGCCCTATTTGACAGATAAGACCGTGGACGATGGCATCGTGAAGGAAGCCTATGCGCGCATGGCGACGGACGTTCGAGCTGCCCACATCATGTTGGACTTGCCTGAAAATGCACTGCCCGAGGACACCGCCAAAGTGTACAAACAGATCCTCGCTATTCGCGACCGCCTGAACCGCGGGGAGTCCTTTGAAACCATTGCCCGCCAGCAGTCGTCGGACAGCTACAGTGCGGTCAACGGCGGAGATCTGGGCTACTTCAACGTATTCAACATGGTCTATCCCTTTGAAAACGCCTGCTACAATGCGGAAGTAGGCCAAGTGGTGGGTCCAGTGCGCACGCAGTACGGCTACCACCTGATCAAGGTGCTGGACAAGCGACCTGCGCGCTACCGCATGACCGCTGCGCACATTTTGCTTTTGGATACGGAGGACCGCCCCAATCCGGAGGCCGCCACAAAGATTCAAGACCTCTACAAGAGTTTGCAGGCAGGCGAAGATTTCAATGCTTTGGCGCGCAAGCACAGCCAGGACCAGAGCTCGCTGCAGCGCGGTGGTCAATTGCCTCCTTTTGGCTTGAACCAAATGCTGCCCGAGTTTGAAGATGCCGCCTTTGCCTTGGCCGCTGACGGAGATTTTTCGGAGCCCTTTAGGACCAAATTGGGATGGCACATTGTCAAGCGCGTCTCGCGCGAGGAAGTTCCGGCCTTTGAACGCATGCAGGGCGAGTTGGCGGGCAAGATTCGCCGCGATGAGCGCTCCAACGCTTCGTTGCAGGCTTTCTTGGCGACGCTTTCGGCGCGTTACAACGTGAGCATTGACGAGTCCGCTGTCAACCAAGTGTTGAAGGCGCTTGAGAAGGGCAAGAGCACGGCGAAGTTGACCAAGCCCGTCGTGACCTACTCCAGCATCCAGTCCGGCAGCGGTGTCATCACGCAAACCGATTTTGCCGCGCGCGCTATTGATGCGGAAGCGCGCCGATTGGCCTCGCTCAACGAGCCTTCTGAAAACGTGAAAAAAGTGGATCCCGCACAAGCGTACAGTGTGCTTCAGCCCATGATTAACGCAGCCTTGCTGGCCGAAGCAGAATGCCGCCTGCCCTCCGAGAATGCGGCGTTCCGCTTCCTGGCGCAAGAATACCGCGAGGGCATTTTAGTCTTTGATCTTACCCGCGAGAAAGTATGGGACGCGGCTTCTCAAGACAGTGCGCAACTCGCCAGCTTCTTTGCAGCCTTCCAAGACCAGTACCAGTGGAACAACCGCTACACGGGTACCGTATTCACGACCAGCAGTGAAAAAGTAGCCAAGAAAGCAGCGGATCAGCTGCGCCGCGGGGTGCCCGCCGAAAAGGTGGCGCGCGTCCTCAACGCCAAAGACCCCTTGGCACTGGCTGCACAGGACTATACGGCTTTGGAATCTGGCAATGCTACCCTGAACGACAAGCAAAAACTACTTGTAGATATCACTGGTGATTCGGGCGAAAAAGTGAGCGGCCCCTTGGCCTTTGAAGACGGCTTTGCGGTGGTGGTTGTTACGGAGACTTTGCCTGCGGGTCCTAAGGCCTTGAGCGAGTGCCGCGGGCAAGTGATCACCGACCTCCAAAAGGCATTGGAAGAGCAGTGGCTGGAGTACTTAGGTAACGTCTATCCCTTGACCCTAGACCAAGCGGCTTGGCAGGCTATTCAGTCTAAACTTTAAACGCTTAAACGGATGAAAATCGTTAGCACAGAAACCATTGCGGGCCACGAAATCGTAGAAGTCCTCGGCATTGTTCGCGGGAGTACCGTTCGAGCGCGCAACATTGGACGCGACATCTTTGCCGGCCTCAAGAACATCGTCGGCGGCGAGATTGAAGAATACACGCGTCTTGCGGCAGATTCTCGCGAGGAGGCCCTGGAGCGCATGGTCAAAGATGCGCAACGCATGGGTGCGGATGCCGTGGTCGGGGTTCGCTTCACCACAGCGATGATCATGCAAGGCGCCTCCGAAATGTTGGCTTACGGCACCGCTGTAAAACTCAAATAATGGACTGGGGAGACTGGCTGCTCAAAGGCATTTTGAGCCTGGAGTTTGGCTTCTTTGCCTTTTGCTTGGTGGCTCTCATTGTCCTGGCTTTCCGCCGCGTGAAAAAGCGCCGCGCCGAAACCTTCGAGAAGCGCGACAACTAGCCTTTTTGATTTTTACTCTTGAACCGTGACATGCCCTCCGGGCGCATGGCGGCGTGCTTGGTTTTTCGGCCGGTTACGCGCTCCCGCCACATCCGAAAGGACGATGCTTTCATTTCACGACGCATCAGGGCGCGGACCTCATTTTCCTTGAGGCCAAATTGCACTTCAATCGCCTCAAAAGGCGTGCGGTCCTCCCAGGCCATTTCGATGATGCGGTCGATGGATTCGGGCGACAAGGGGCTGTTCATACGGGATAAACGCCACCGAGAAGTCGATTGTTTAGAATCGGTATTTCAAGCCAGCATTAAAGAAGTAGCCGTCTAGAGGTGCCCAAATTTCCGTGTACTGAGGTGTCTGATAGGGAGCACTCACTAACGAACCAAAGCGTGTCTGACGCACATCGGTAAAGTTCTCGGCGTTCAAGAAAATAACCAAGGGGCCATAGGTGCGTTCCACAATTATACCCGTGGAAAAGAGCTCGGGTGTGACCCAGTTGGAACTCAATACTTGCGCGGATTTGTATTCGTAGTCCCAGCCGATGCGCCACAGACCATCCACTACATAGAGGAGGTCCCCTTTGATGCTATGCTTGGGCATGAGCGTAGCGGCTTGCTTCACCGAACGGTCCGCCGTGAAGGCATCGGTGTAGGTGTAGCCCACAAACCAGGTGAATCGATGCACCGTCATCTTCAGCTGGGTTTCAAAGCCTCGGCTGTGAATCACCGCACCACTTTGGCCGTAACTCCATGTGCTATCCGTGGTGGGGACCAGTTGGATGGCATGGTCAATCAGGTTGTAGAAGAACATCTGGTTTAGGGTGAGCACCCCTGAAACGGCAGGGAGGGCTGCCACGTATTTGATGTCAAAATTGCCGCCATAGCTGCGTTCAGCGCGTAGGTTGGCAAAATCGATGGCTGCAATTCCTGCGTAGCCCAGGGGTTCGGCTTCTTCGTTGAAGAGGGTCGGCATGCGGTAGCCAAATCCACCACCCAAACGGTACGTGAAGTGGCGTGAAGCACGGTAAAGGGCATTGAAGCGTGGCAAAACGAACCACTCCCCATTGGATGCGGAAACAGCGGATGCAGCTTGCGCATAATCGACACGAAGGCCACTTTCTAAACTCCAAGCGCGTCCAAGGTCTACCAAGTGATTGACATAGGACCCAAGGGTTTGACTCTGCTGGTTCCGCAAAACCGGTGTGAGTGCCAAGGGAAATTCCTCAAACTGATCCGTAACCACATTGACGCCCACGTTCAGGCTGGCTTGGTCCGAGTTCTTCGCATAATTCACTTCGGTATAACTGTTGCGTTGACGGCCAGCGAAATGCAGGTCTTGGAGGCCATAGGCGGGACGGATGCGCAGTTCCCGATCAAATTGATTCAGCGCATTTTTCGCCGTAATACTCGCGCCAGAAGCGAAGGTTTTGCGCCAGAGGGCTTGAGTGCTTACCCGTTGGCTGTTTTGGCTGTCCAAATAGAAATTTGCAGCCGTTGGCGCATCTCCCTGAATCATCGACAGGTCCCCACCCACGCGGTCTTCGAATTGTATCTGGGCACCCCGCCAGAATTCGGTACGCGCGTTGGGGTAGAAGAAGAGTTTTGGGTTGATGGCCCATTTCCGGACGCTTGGGACATCTGAGAAAGAATCCCCATCGGCATCATAGGGGCTGTGGAGGTGCCTTGAAATGAGCGTGGTGTAGCCCCATTTTCCTTGGCGTCGCGATAAAAATAGGTTGATGTCTTGAGCACCAATCGATGAACGGTTGATGTGGAGCAACTGCTCGTTGGTAGGTCGTTTGGTCAATAGGTTAATCAGGCCGCCAATGGCTCCACCCCCGTAGAGGGTAGAAGCAGAGCCTTTGATGTACTCCACTTGGCGGAGATCCAAGGGGGGAATTTGCATCACATCCAAGCTGCCCGAAAATCCACCGTACAGGGGGAAGCCGTCTTTCAACATTTGGGTATAGCGGCCATTTAGACCTTGGATGCGCACCACAGCCCCGTTGGAGGTAGCCGACGTGGTTTGGACTTGAATGCCTGTGCTGTGCGTGATGAGGTGCGCAATTTGACTTGGCTCCATGGAAGCGGCCTCATCGATTTCGTCCGTCAGTACTTCGGTCCGGGTGGGAACATTGGCGATGCTACGATTTGTGCGAGTAGCTTCAACCATAACTTCTCCAATCACTTGTACCTCTTCGGACTCAATGCTATCGAGTGGGTTGGATAGGGGGTGCCAGGAAGGCGTTAGTGATGCCGACGCCGAAATGGACAGGGTGCAAAGCACACCGAGGAGGAATCTAGAAAAGGGCATACCTCAAATGTACGCCCGTCTGAACGTTACATCGTGGCCTGTGTTCTCGCAGTATAACGAGGAAGAGCCCTCCAGAAATTATTCCTATTAGACGCATCTAACATGGCACGCGAATTGCTAAAACGGGAAGCATGAAAGACATCCGTCCAGCATGGCATCGATTGTGGAGTGTGGTCCGAAACGACCGACCTACAGTATGGCTGATTTTAGCCTTTGCAACACTTAGAGGCGCCTTCAGCCTCGTGTTACCACTGAGCTTTCAAGCGCTAATCGGTCAGCTCATGGGCGGCCGTTTGTCTGCTTCATGGTGGGTGCTCTTTGCCTTGGTTCTCATTTTTTCGGCGCTCATGATTCTATTTGGCTTAGTCCAAATGCGGCTCTCCGAGTGGTTTCAGCAACGGCTTTTTGTCCGAACGGCCTACTTTTTTGAACGTGCGACAGAATTGTCTTTGCCCTCCGAATCGCAAGAGCCTTCTCACCGTTTTTTTGACGCCATTATTCTTCAAAAGGAACTACCTAAACTGCTCTTGGACGTTTCCACTGCGGTGTTGCAGCTCCTCTTTGGCTTCTTACTTCTCTTCCTTTACGATTTCACATTTGTAGGTGCGGCCCTCATCATATTGGGTATCGCCATCCTAATGATACGCTGGAGCCTTTCCCGGGGCTTTCTATGGAGCATGGAAGAGAGCAAGGCCAAATTTGCCTTGACCGCCCGCCTCAA
Source organism: Schleiferiaceae bacterium (assembly GCA_038145075.1). Classification (GTDB taxonomy): domain Bacteria; phylum Bacteroidota; class Bacteroidia; order Flavobacteriales; family Schleiferiaceae; genus TMED14. The sequence continues at coordinate 10,289 of JAYQOY010000056.1, forward strand.
GGAGGCGGAAGGTCAAGAAAAAGGCGGAATGGCGGGGTTTGTCGCCGAATACCTCAAAGCGCGCCGCAAACATTTCCGCGTGGTGTGGCGCATGCACGCCATCCTTGGGGGCGCGCGTGTGGCGTTCACGGCGGCCCTATTGGCTGTTGGCGGGTGGTTGGTTATCGACCAAACGGTCTCCATTGGTCAATTTGTGGCCATTGAGATCGTCTTCTTGACGATTTTGGCCAACTTAGAAAAACTAGTCGCCGGTCTGGATTCCATTTTTGATGTGCTCACCGCCTTGACCAAGCTAGATAGCACCTTCGCCCATGCGGGAGTGGATATCAGTCCTTTTAACCCGGCGGATACGCAGCCTTTCGAAGGGAAAGCGTGGATTCAGAACTTCGAGCAAACCCATCCCCCGAGCGATAAAAAAGCCCCCTGGCGCTGGATGGCCTTTTTGGCCTTGGTCTTATTGGCGAGTTTATTCCTTCCTTGGACCCAAACGGTCTCTATGACCGGGGTCGTAACCATGGACGATCCTATGGACCGGCCTTCCGAACTTTATGCAGCCGAAAATGGCCGTTTGACCACGTGGTATGTCCGAGAAGGCCAAGAAGTGCGCGCAGGCGATACGCTCCTTTTGTTGGAGGAAATTGGGTCGGACTACTTGGATCCGGCACTTCTCGATAATTTGACCACAAGCCAACGCGCAAAAGAAGAGGCCAATGCGGCCTACCAAGGAAAAACAGAGGCCTTGCGGTCCCAGTTGGACCAAGCCCGCCGCGGACTTCGCCCACAGCTCCAAGTGGCGCGTCAGAAGGTTCGGGTCGATAGTACCGATTGGGTAGCCTATCGAGCAGCAGAAGACGTAGCCCTGGATCAAAAACACCGGGCGGACAGTCTGCTGCGTGTGGGTATCATTTCTCGCCAAACCTGGGAAGGTCAAGCCATGAATTGGCAAAAGGCTCGGGCACAATCGCAGGGCCAAGGCCAGAAATACGCGGCCAGCAAGGCGGAATACGAGGCAAAACGCCTAGAGCTTGCGGAGAAAATTGCCAAGCTGGAGTCCTCCGTGGCTGAAGCGCGTGCCGACGAGGCCTCATCCCTGGAATCGGCCACCCAAGCACTGTCCAAAACAAACCAAGTCG